>DGGW01000032.1 GCA_002393065.1 Alphaproteobacteria bacterium UBA3864
AAGCCGGTCCGCGCCGTTTGACGGAAGTCCCGACGTTCGAATCGATGGAAAACGAGCTGACGACGGATTTGAGCACCAAGACGGCGCGCAAGCTGATGAACGATCTGACCGCCAAAGCGAAAATTGTCAAAACCGAAGTCGAAATCGGTAAAGACGGCGAAGTCGTCGTTAAATAAAAACCGGCCGAAAAACGGAAAAGGGCGTCGCGGGACGCCCTTTTTTTTATTCTTCCAGTTGCGCCGAAACTTCCAGCCACTCGTTTTCGACCTGCGCGATTCGGTCTTCCAGTTCGGCAAGCGCGATTTGCATTCCGCGCACTTTTTGCGCGTTCATGCCGACCATGTAAAGCGTCGGATCCTCCAACGCCTGTTCGATTTGTCCGCGTTGCAGTTCCAGCCTGTCCAATTCGGTTTCCAGCGCTTTGGCGCGTTTGCGCAACGGCGCCTGTTCCTGCCGTTTTTCGGCGGCGGCGCGGCGCTCCTCCTTGCGGGAGGGCGCGGATTCCGTTTTTTTCGCCGATGCTCCCGCCACTCTGATTTTCGCTTTTTCCGCCAGTAATGCCCGATAATCGTTCAGGTCGCCGTCAAAGGCTTTGCACGTTCCGCCGTCGATCAGCCACAATTTGTCCGCCGTCAGTTCGATCAGATGAGGGTCGTGCGTAATCAGCAGAACGGCGCCCGTATAATCGTTCAGCGCGTCGATCAGCGCGTTTCGGGCGTCGATGTCCAAATGGTTCGTCGGTTCGTCCAAAATCAACAGATGAGGCGCTTTGCGGCTCATCATCGCGAACAACAGGCGGGCTTTTTCGCCGCCGGATAATTTTGCGATGACGGTGGACGCCTTTTCGTTCGTCAATCCGAATCGGGCGAGCTGGGCGCGAATCTGCGTTTCGTTCGCGTCGGGCATGACGGTTTTCAACTGTTCGAACGCGGTCAGCCCGACCGACAGTTCGTCCGTTTGCTGTTGGGCGTAATAGCCGATTTCCGTTTTCGACGACGCCTGTATCGTTCCGTCCGCCAAAGGCAGCAATCCGCTCAAAAGTTTCGCGAACGTCGATTTTCCGTTGCCGTTCGCGCCGATCAATGCGATTCTGTCGTCCGCGTCGATTCGCAGGTTCAGCCTTTTCAGAACGGGATCGCCGCCGTATCCGACGGCGCCGTTTTCGATCTTGATCAGCGGCGAGGGCAAAGCCGACGGGGACGGGAAGGAAAAATGCGAAACGAAATCGGCGGGATCAAGCGTTTTCGGCGGCAGCTTTTCAAGCATTTTAAGACGGCTTTGCGCCTGTTTGGCTTTGGACGCCTTATAGCGGAAACGGTCGACGAAGGCCTGCAGATGCGCGCGCGCCGCTTCCGCTTTTTCGGCCTGTTTCGCTTCGTTTTCGCGCTGCAGGCGACGCGTTTGTTCGAAAGCGTCGTAATTGCCGCCGTAGCTCGACAGTTTCAGGTTTTCGATGTGCAAGATGTGGTCGCAGACGTTGTTCAGCAACGCGCCGTCGTGGCTGACGACGATCAGCGTGCCCGTGTAGCGCGACAAAAAGCTTTCCAGCCAGAACGACGCTTCCAGATCCAGATGGTTCGTCGGTTCGTCCAGCAACAGGATATCGGACGGGACGAACAGCGCCGCCGCCAGAGCGACCCGCATCCGCCAGCCTCCCGAAAACGACGAAAGCGGGCGTTGTTGCGCTTCGTCGGAAAAACCCAATCCGTACAGGATCGACGCCGCGCGCGCTTCCGCTCCCGCCGCGCCGATGACGTTCAGTCTGTCGTGGATGTCGGCCATTTTCCCGCCGTCCTCCGCCAGTTCCGCTTCGTCGAGGGCTTTGAGCAGGCTTTCCCGTTCCGTATCGGCTTTCAGTACAAAATCCGACAGGCTCCCGTCGCCGTCCGGTATTTCCTGTGCGACGGCGGCGATGCGTTGACCTTTGGTGATCTCTATCGTTCCGTCATCGGGTGAAAGTTCGTTTAAAATCAAACGGAAAAGGGTCGTTTTCCCGCAACCGTTCCGTCCGGTCAGGCCGATTTTCCATCCGTCCGAAATATGCGCCGACGCGTCCGCGAACAGCGGGCGTCCGGCAAATCGTAAAGTCAATCCGTTTATATCAATCATGAAACGGAGTGTAGCGTATCGCTTTACAAAAGAAAAGATTTGCTTAATATATTTTCCGTAAAGTGAAAGCGATGAAGAACAGGCTCTATTATCTGAAGGTCTTTGTTTTACAGCACAGGATTGCGGTCCTTTCCGTTTTCCTCGTGCTGGCGTTGCTGTGCGCGCTGACGACGGTCCGTCGCAAACCGCGCATCCCGCAAACCGAAGCCGACTTTACCGCCGCGTTGGAGGAAGGGGAGGCCCTGTTCCGCGCCAAACGCTATGAGGACGCTTTCCAGATCCTTGTTTATCCCGCCGGCCACGGACTTGCCCGCGCGCAATATCTGATGGGCGAAATGTTTTTTTACGGACGGGGGACGTTGCGCAATCCGACACGCGCGTTTGAAAACTATTTGGGGGCGTCGGACAGGCTCGTCGAAGCGAAATACAAAGCCGCGCTGATGGTCTTTCGCGGCGAAACGAAAGCCCTGCCGAAAGGGATGGCGACCGCGTGGCTGGGCGAGGCCGCGTATGCGGGGTATTTGCCGGCGCAAAGGGATCTGGGGCTGTATTCGCTGATGTCCGGCGATTACGAACGCGCTTATTTCTGGCTGACTCTGGCGCAGGGCGACGGTAATGTCAGAACGAAGAAAGCCCGCGCGACGGCCGCGGAAAAACTGACCGATTATCAGCGCGGATTGCTGGAAACGGAAATAAACGGCTTTCATGTTCGAAAATGACGGTTGAAACGCGCGCCGGCTTTGGGTATAACAACCGTATCGAACTTTTACTTTTTTTAGAGGATTCAAACAATGACCGTACAACGGACTCTTTCCATGATTAAACCCGATGCCACCCGCCGCAACCTGAC
>DGGW01000069.1 GCA_002393065.1 Alphaproteobacteria bacterium UBA3864
TGGGCGGGCGCGCAGGCGTTTTCGTCCTGCGACACCTATCTGGCGCCGTTCATCCGCAAGGACAACCTGCCCTATGACGAAGTCAAGCAGCTGTTCCAGGAATTCATCTACAACCTGAACGTCCCGTCGCGCTGGGGCACGCAGACGCCGTTCACGAACCTGACGTTCGACTGGGTCTGCCCCGAAGATCTGCGCGAACAGACGCCGATCATCGGCGGTGAGGAAATGCCGTTCACCTACGGCGACCTGCAAAAGGAAATGGACATGATCAACCGCGCCTACATCGAGGTCATGACCGAAGGCGACGCGAAGGGCCGTTTGTTCACGTTTCCGATTCCGACGTACAACATCACGCCGGATTTCCCGTGGGAAAGCGAAAACGCCGAACGCATGTTCGAAATGACCGCGAAGTACGGTCTGCCGTATTTCCAGAACTTCATCAATTCCCCGCTCAAGCCGGGACAGGTGCGTTCGATGTGCTGCCGCTTGCAGCTGGACTTGCGCGAACTGCTGGCGCGCGGCAACGGCTTGTTCGGTTCGGCCGAGCAAACGGGATCCGTCGGCGTCGTCACGATCAACTGCGCGCGTCTGGGATACCTGTTCAAAGGCAACGAACCCGCCCTTTACGACCGGTTGGAGGAACTGATGGATCTGGCGCGCCAGACGTTGGAAATCAAGCGCAAGGTCATTCAGCGCCACATCGACGCGGGCCTGTTCCCGTACACGAAGCGCTACCTCGGCACGTTGCGCAACCATTTTTCGACGATCGGCGTGAACGGCATCAACGAAATGATCCGCAACTTCACGAACGACGAACACGACATCACCGATTCGTTCGGACAGGATTTCGCCAACCGCTTCCTTGAAAGAATCCGCAATAAAATGCTGGTCTTCCAACAGGAAACGGGCAACATGTACAACCTCGAAGCGACGCCGGCCGAAGGCACGACGTACCGTCTGGCGAAAGAGGACCAGAAACGCTATCCCGACATTTTGCAGGCGGGAACGAAGGAAGCGCCGTACTACACGAACTCGTCGCAGTTGCCGGTCGGATTCACGGACGATCCGTTCACCGCGCTGAATCTGCAGGAAAAACTGCAGCAGAAATACACGGGCGGCACCGTTTTGCACCTGTACATGGGTGAAAGAATCAGCGACGCGAAAACTTGCCGCACGCTTCTTAAACGAATTTTAGAGAATTATCGCATACCCTATGTAACGGTGACACCGACGTTTTCGATTTGTCCGAAACACGGGTACATCTCGGGCGAACACAAATTCTGCCCGTACTGCGACGAAGAACTCATCGCCCTTAAACGCCAACAGGCTTGCGCTTGCGGGGAATAAGGCCGGAATCCACACTTCTTATTGATGAAAGAGAGAAAGCCATGACCGATACCGAAATCAAACTGAACGACAGTGAACGTCAACCCTGCGAAGTCTGGACGCGCGTGATGGGATACTTCCGCCCCGTGTCCGAATTCAACGTCGGCAAAAAAAGCGAATACGCGGAACGCGTCTGCTTTTCCGAACACAAAGCCGCGGCGCGCGTCGCGGATATGGCGGCCGAATAATTAAAGGCTTCGCGCCATGTCTCTGACCGTCGGCGGGATCGAAAAATTCACCACCGTCAATTACCCCGGGCAACTCGCGGCAGTATTGTTCTGCCGCGGTTGTCCTATCCGGTGTCCGTATTGCCAGAACCCGTCTTTACAGGATTTTGGCGGAACGGACCTGATTCCGTGGGACATTTGCGTCGAATTTCTGGAGTCGCGCAAAGGTCTGCTTGACGGAATCGTTTTTTCGGGCGGCGAACCGTTGGCGCAGAAAGACCTGAAATCCGCGATGGAACAGGTCAAGGCCATGGGCTATCTGATCGGGCTTCACACGTCGGGGACGAACGCTCAAAGACTGGCGGACGTCCTGCCCCTGACGGACTGGATCGGATTCGACGTGAAAACCGCGTTCGACCGCTACGACCGCATTCCGCACGCGAACGGCAAAGAGGCGAAAACCTGTCTGGACATGATTCTGGCGGCCGGCGTTCCGATGGAGGCGCGCACGACGCTCGATCCGCGCGTCATCGCCCCGGACGAGTTGCTGCCGTTGGCGGAAACGCTGTCGCGCGAGGGCGTCAAAACGTACGCCGTGCAGGAATACCACGATTTTCCGGAACAAAACGGCGCGCCGGACAAAGAAAGCCGGACGGCTTATTTCGCCGACAAAGACCTTTTGCAAAAAATCAACGGTCTGTTCGACAACTTCATCATCCGCCATTCGTAAAAACTTTCATCGCCGTTAAACGAAAAGCGGCTTTCACGCCGCTTTCTTTTCAGAGCCCGGAGCGGACTTTTTTTTCGTTCTGTACCGGAAATACAGAATGAAATCGCACAAAACCAGCAACAGGTTCACGACATACAGCCAGAACACGAAATCGAAGTTGTACAAAATCTTGTGCGTCATCCCCGCCACATAGCCGATAATGATCAGCGATAAAAACAACAGACTTTTTCCTTCGACGTTTTTGGTTTTATACGTCTTATACACCGCGGCCGGCCAGCTGGCGCCGAAACAAATCAGCATAATCGCTTCAAAAACACTCATGCGGAAACTCCTTCAATCCCCGCCGAACTGTATCCGTTTAAACGATATAAAGCAATTCTTTTTTCACGGAATCAAAACGGGGATGTCGCGGCATTCGAAATAAGCCCGCCGATAATTGTGCCGGTTTGTCAGCACCATATTGACCAGAACCGTGTCGTGGGCCGATTTGCGTTCGCAAAAACGTTTGGCGTAATCCCCGATCTGCGACAAGCGAACGTTACGGTCGTTATATTCGAAAGCGATTTTTTTATCCCGCGCTTCGATCACGCGGATATCGTCCGTTTTTAAAATCAACAGATCGGAATCGACCGCCGTTTCCAGATGGAGCGGAGCGGCCGTTTCGTCCGGAACGCCGGTCATATCCGCGCATCCCACCGTAAAACACGCCAACAACGCGCAAAAGCCCGTTCTGCAAAAGAAAGAGCCGCCTTTTTTATTTTTCGGATTGACGGGAATAAAAAGCATTATTTGATTTCCTTATACTGTATCCTTTGAAGGACGTCTTGTTTTTCGGCCGGCGAAAGGCGGTCGAAATCGGGCGTCGGCACTTTGATTTTGCCGACCTTTCCTTCGTCCGACGGCAAAAAGACCTTTTTTCCGGTCTGACGGAGCTTTTTGTCCGGGGCCGTTTTCATCTGCGCCAGATTTCCCTTCGCGTAAACGGTATATTGCGCCCGCACCGGAAACGAAAAAAAAAGCAATAAAAAAAGAAAGGTCTTAAACATCGGGAATGACCTGCGGGTTCGATTTGATGTAATTTTCGATTTCCATCGTTTGAGCCGGGGCTTCCGAAGCCGGTGCGGCTGCGGTTTTTACGGCGGGAGCGGAAGCGGCTGAAGAGCGTTGCGCCTGTTGCGGCGCCCCCTGAACCGGTTGAGGCGGAACCGAATCGGAAAAATCGGGCGAAGAGGAAGGATATCCCGCGTCATATCCTTGCGGAACGGAACGCTGACGCCCCTCCGTTTCTTTTTCCAAACGGTAATTATGCAATCCCCCGCGCAAACTGACCGCCCGCAAATCGATCAATTTGTATTCCGTTCTGTCGGCGGCCTGCGCCGGAAGGGAAACGCACGTAAGGATAACCAATAACGGAAAAAGCATTCTTGCCCCTTTTGTTTTCCGATTTTATCCCAAATACGCCGTCAACGCAATTTTTTAATCGCGAACGGACTTTATTGTGTTATAGTGAGTCGATTTTCCCGAAAGGAACGACTTATGATACACGAAAAAGATAAAAAGATGATCGCCGTCAAGACCTTTTTTTCCCGCATCGGACAGGCCGCATCGGTTTTGTTCCGACGGGTGATCGCGTGGTCTTTCTGGGAAAAGTTGCGTTGGGAAAACGTGTACCCGAAAATAAAATCCATCTGTGAAATCGTTGCGGCGTTCACCAAAGCTCAACCGCGGACGGCCGCTTTCATTTACGTGTGTCTGTTCGCCGCCTTTTCGATCGAGTTTTTGGACATTCCTTTGGCAAAGGCCGTTTTACGAGCCGATCCGAATCGTTTTCTGTCGTTCATGGAAGACATCAACCCTTCCGGATGGTGGTTTCCGATTTTGGGGCTCGTCTGGATATTTTTCGCCGTTAAAGCCGGATTGTCGCTGACGACGGACGCGTTTGAAAAGAATTTGACGAAAGCCCGTTCGATCGCTTTCGTTTTACTGGCCCTGTCGCTGTCGTCGCTGGTCACGATCTTTTTCAACATCTTGATCGGACGCTATACGCCGTATTTTTTGGAAAAAATGAATCTGACCGGTTTTTCGCCGTTCCGTTTCCGTATATCGGAAACCTCGTTCCCGAGTTTCGGCGTCCAAAGCGCTTGGGCGATCGCCGTCGCGTTCGCTTTTTATTATCCGAAACTGAAAAAGCTGTTTTACGCCCTCGCCGCCGTTGAAACGCTCGTTTTGCCGCTGACGGCGATATGTTTCCTGTCCGATGCGGTCATCGGCGCCTACATCGGCATCATGATGTTTTTCGTCGCGCGCTGGGTCGTTTCGGAAGGGCGCGAAAACACGCCTCTCTTTTCCCGTTAATCCCGCATCGTGCTTTCAACGGCCGTTTTGTTGAATTTGATCATTTCAAATTCCGCGGGCGAGATCGGCGCCTTGTAAACCGTCGCGTTCATCACTTTTTGCATTTGGGCGTACAGTTCCTTTTCCCGTTCGGCCCGTTGTTCCGCCTGCATGGTCTTGTTTTGTTTGAGTCCGGCGATCTGCGCTTTCAATTGCTTGACCATCACCGTTCTTTTTTCTTCCTGTTGAGCGGCCGTCAAACCGGAACGCATCTTTCTTTCCAGCAAAAAGAAACGATCCACGGCCCAGCCGTGTTCGTCGCACCAGCGAACGATTTCGGGCGGATAATCGCTTGACGGGGCTACACCCAGATAAGCGACCGCTTTATAGCGGTTTTTCCCTTCGTTGATCCAATGCTTGTACTTTCGCCAATCCCTGATGAAGTTGGCAAATTCGTTGAACGTGAACGCCTGCGTCGCCGCGATGTCCGCATCGGACAAACCGACGGCCCCGCGCGGCGCCGAAGGCTTTCCGTCGCGAACGGACGTAAAATCGGAAGCGAACGCCGCGGACGATTGCAAAGCAAAAATACCGACGGTCAGGAGGAATAAAGCTTTTTTCACGGGTTTTTCTTTCCTTTGTTGTCAAAGTCGGATAAATTATAGCGGTTTGACATCTTAAAGTCCATATATCGGGAAAAATAATGTTGAAGCTTTGTTTTCTGGCGGACAATACCGGCATCGCGCAAAAAGCGCTCTCCCGACTGACGGCGATGTACGGGAACGTTTCCTGTTCGAAAGCGGATGTCGTCATCGCGCTGGGCGGCGACGGTTTTTTATTGAAAACCATGCACAAGCATATCAAAAAAGGAATCCCTTTTTACGGTATGAACCGCGGCAGCGTCGGTTTTTTGCTGAACAAATATCGGGAAACGGATCTTCCCGACCGTCTGGAACAGGCGGCGACGGTCACGCTCCGCCCCCTGCGCATGACGGCGGAAGGCCGCAAAGGACATCTGGAAGCGCTGGCTTTGAACGAAGTGTCCCTGTTGCGTCAAAGCCCGCAAACGGCGGATATCACGATCCGCGTCGACGACGCCGTTAAAATAGCGCATCTGATTTGCGACGGCGTTCTGCTTTCGACGCCGGCGGGCAGTACGGCTTACAATTATTCGGCGCACGGTCCGATTTTGCCTCTGGCGTCGAATGTGTTGGCCCTGACGCCGGTCAGCCCCTTCCGCCCCCGCCGATGGCAGGGCGCCATCCTGCCGCATCGGGCGCAGGTCGTTTTTGAAATCAATCAGGGCGATAAACGCCCCGTCAACGCCGTCGCGGATTTTTTGGAATTGAAAAACGTTACCCGCGTTTCCATTCGCGAAGCCACGGATATCGGCGTGTCCTTGCTGTTCGATCCCGAATACAATCTTGAAGACCGCGTTCTCGACGAACAATTCGTCAGCTGATCACCAAACGAAAGCGGGCAGAACGGCCGCCGCCGTAACGCCGCTTTGACGGAACAACGCTTCGACGCGGTCGGAATCCGGTTGTTGACCGCGCGTGATGCCCAATTCGCCGGCATGGGATCCGCCCGCGATGAACAAAGCGTCCAATCCCGCCGCGTTCGCCCCTTTCACGTCCGTCGACACGGAATCGCCGACCACGGCGATACGGGAACGGTCAACGCCGTCAAAGCCTTCAACGCAATAATCGAACACGGCTTTTTCGGGCTTTCCCCTCCAGAAAACGCTTCCGCCGATGCTCTGATACTGGGCGGCGATGGCGCCGGGCGCCAGAACGACGGAGCCGTCCTTCATAAAATACGTGTCAGGATTGGCGCAAACCATCGGCAACCGGCGCGACAGGCATTGTTTGAAAAACGGATCATACTTGCCGAGGGTGTCTTCCGTTCCGAACGTCCCCGTGACCAACAGGAAATCGGCTTCATCGATATTCGGAACGACAATATATCCCAGATCCGCAAACGACGCCCAGTACGTTTCGGGGCCGAGATGGAAACACCGGCGGCCGAGGTTGTTGAA
>DGGW01000081.1:0-22189 GCA_002393065.1 Alphaproteobacteria bacterium UBA3864
GAAAACGCCTGCGCGCCCGCCCATTCGTTTTGCAGCGTGCCGAGGAAGTTCACCATTTGGCCGAGGGCGCTGCTCAAATGTTTCGGAATGCCGGATTCGACTTTGCCCGGAACGCCGTTCAGACCTTCCTGCAACAGGGCGCGGAGCGACCAGCCGGCGCAGTATCCGGACAGCATGTCCAAATCGTGGATGTGGAAATCGCCGTTGCGGTGCGCTTCGCCCGCCGCCTGCGGATAAACGTGCGACAGCCAGTAGTTCGCGATGATCTTGCCCGACACGTTCAGAATCAGACCGCCCAGCGAGTATCCCTGATTCGCGTTCGCGTTGACGCGCCAGTCCGCGCGTTCCAGATATTCGTTGACCGACGACGCGACGTCGACCAGCGTCTTTTTGTCCTGACGGAGCTTGCCGCGCTGTTCGCGGTAAACGATGTACGCGCGCGCCGTTTTGAAGTAATTTGCGGAAATCAGAACCTGTTCGACGACGTCCTGAATCTGTTCGATGGTCGGCATGTGGCCGTTGGTGAAGCGGTGGCGCAAAACCTTGACGACTTGTGTCGTTAAAAGACCGGCTTCGTCTTCGTCGAATTCCTCGGTCGCTTCGCCGGCGCGTTTGATGGCGGACAGGATCTTGTCCGAATTGAAAATGACCTGCGTTCCGTCGCGTTTGACAATGCGCGACAATTCCGTTTTTTCGTCCTCTGTTTCGTTTCCGACCAGCGTGAGTTTCGGCGTTTTTTCGACCATGTCCGTTCCTTATATCAAATCAAGGGTTTGTGTTCGTCTGTCGTCATTTTGACTAAATATAGTAAAATATGCGTTAATGCGCAAAAAAATTTTTAGCCCAGAGGATTGTGCAAGTCAAAACCTTTTTACGGGTTTTTTGAAAAAAAATATGTTGACAGGTTCGGCGGTTGATTCGGGGCCGCGTTTCGGCTATCGTCGGGGGTAAAACAAATGAAAGGATCCGTTATGAGCGAAACCGAAGGAACCTCTTTGAACACGCTTTGTTCCGTTTTCGTCGTGTCGTCGTACGCGCCGATCAACGGGGACGCCGCCGCCGTCAGGCCGGAAAACTGGGATTTTTACGCGAGCGTTTTCTTTTATTACCGGTTTCTGAACCGTGGTCGGACGCCGGATGTCGACGCCGCGGCGTATGAGGCTTTCCTGCGCGAAACGGAAGAGTCCTTCGTGCGCGATTATCCGTCGTTTTACGAGGAGTTGAACGACCTGACGAACGCTTTGGAGGAAACGGGCGTCGGCGAAGACAAGGCGTCCGCGTTCTGGCTCGGCGCGAAAATCGCGGGCAAAAAGGCGGGCGATCTCGTCCCGAACGACGTGAAGCTCGGCCACGCGTTGGCGACGTCGATCAAAAACTTCGTCGAAAACATCGGCGATAAAATCAAAATAGGATAAGGACCGAAGGCTGTGGAACCTCTTTTTCCGATCGAAAGACCGCCCGCTTCGACGGCGCCCGCCGATTTCCGGCTCGAGTCGCCGTACGCGCCCGCGGGTGATCAGCCCGAAGCGATCGCCGCGCTCGTCGACGGTTTGCGCCGCGGCGAAAAGGATCAGATCCTTTTGGGCGTGACGGGATCGGGCAAGACGTTCACGATGGCGTCCGTCATCAAGGAAATGCGCCGCCCCGCGCTCGTCCTCGCGCCGAACAAGACTCTCGCCGCGCAACTGTACGGCGAAATGAAGGCGTTCTTTCCCGACAATGCGGTCGAGTATTTCGTTTCTTACTACGACTACTATCAGCCTGAAGCGTATATCCCGCGCACCGACACTTATATAGAAAAAGACTCCGCCATCAACGAACAGATCGACCGGATGCGCCACGGCGCGACCCGCAACGTGCTGGAACGGCGGGACGTCGTCATCGTTGCGTCCGTGTCGTGCATTTACGGTTTGGGCAGCGTCGAATCGTATTCGTCGATGGCGTTCACCGTTCAACAAGGCATGAGCGCCGACATCCGCGATCTGGCGCGGCGGCTGGTCGAACTGCAGTACCAGCGCAACGATCTGGCGTTCACGCGCGGGACGTTCCGGATGAAGGGCGACACGCTCGACATTTTCCCGTCGCATTTGGAAGACAGGGCCTGGCGGGTGGCGTTCTTCGGCGACGAAATCGAAAGCCTGTCCGAATTCGATCCGCTGACGGGCGAAAAAAAGCTGGAAATGAAAGAGTTCACCGTCTATCCCGCCAGTCACTACGTCACGCCGCGGCCCGCGCTGTCGCAAGCGATGACGACGATCAAAGCGGAATTGCGCGAACGCCTGGCGTATTTTGCGGAGCGGGGAATGCCGCTGGAGGCCGAACGGCTCGAGCAGCGCACGCGGTTCGATCTGGAAATGCTGGAGGCGACGGGGCATTGCAAGGGCATTGAAAACTACTCCCGTCATCTGACGGGGCGCGCCCCCGGCGAACCGCCGCCGACGCTGTTCGAGTATCTGCCGAAGGACGCGATTTTGTTCGTGGACGAAAGCCATGTTTCCGTGCCGCAGATCGGCGGGATGTTCCGCGGTGACTTCAACCGGAAAAGCACGCTTGCGACGTACGGTTTCCGCTTGCCGAGCTGTATCGACAACCGCCCGCTGAAATTCGAGGAATGGGACGCCATGCGCCCGCAGACGGTCTTTGTGTCCGCCACTCCCGGCCCGTGGGAGCTGGAACGCACGAAAGGCGTTTTCGTTGAACAGATCATTCGGCCGACAGGCTTGCTCGATCCGGAATGCGAAGTCCGCCCCGTCGCGTCGCAGGTGGACGATCTGCTGGCGGAATGCCGCGCCTGCACGGAAAAGGGGCAGCGCGTCCTTGTAACGACGCTGACGAAGAAAATGGCGGAGGACCTGACCGACTATCTGGCGGAAAACGGGCTGAAAGTCCGGTATCTGCATTCCGACGTCGACACGCTCGAACGCATCGGCATCATCAGGGATCTGCGGTTGGGCGTGTTCGACGTGCTGGTCGGCATCAACCTGTTGCGCGAAGGACTGGATATTCCCGAATGCGCCCTCGTCGCGATTCTGGACGCCGATAAAGAGGGGTTTTTGCGTTCCGACCGGTCGCTGATCCAAACGATCGGGCGGGCGGCGCGCAACGCGGAAGGGCGGGTGATTCTTTACGCGGACAAAATCACGGGGTCGATGGAGCGCGCTTTGGGCGAAACGGCGCGCCGGCGCGAAAAACAGCAGGCGTTCAATCAAAAGCACGGCATCAGCCCGCAGACGATCCGCCGCGACGTCGCCGACATTCTGAAAGACCTGTGCGACAAGGAAGGCGTCGACGCCTTGCCCGACGCGAAGGAAACGAAAGTCCTGTCGTCGGAAAAGAAGATCGGGGACACGATCGCGAAGCTTGAAAAACAAATGCGCAAGGCGGCGCAGGACCTCGAATTCGAACAGGCGGCGAAACTGCGCGACGAAATCAAACGGCTTCGCGCGCTTTCCCTGCGCTACGGCGCGGACGAGGCTTAATCGCTTGTCGAAACGTCAACGTCCGGCAAAATCTGTATGTCATAATCCGGATACGTTTTGCGCATTTCCTCATAAAGAATCGCCAATCCTTCTTTCGGCGCAATATCAAAGCTGAAAACGACGTCAAAGCGCATTTCTCTGTCTTCAATATCCAAATAAAAACCGTGAACCTGAACCGCCCAATCGTGTTTCAGTACTTTTTCCCGCACATCGCGTTGAATGCGCGCGGCTTCATCATTTCCCGTATTGCAGGAATATAGTCCGACACCGGCCAGAATCACGCCTGTTTTCTCATACACTTTCGATTCCAGTTTTCTGGTCAGACGGTCTATTTCTTTCGCTGTCATAGTGTCCGCCAACTCCAGATGCACCGAAGCATAGTATTTATCAGGACCATAGTTATACATGATCAAATCGCAGACGCCACGCACCTGCGTTTCGGAAAACAGAAGGCGTTTAACTTCATCCGTGATATTCCTGTCCGCCCTTGTGCCCAGAATTTCATTCAACGTTTCGCTCATCATTTCAACGCCCGATTTGATGATAAATCCTGAAATTACAACGAAAAATCAGCTCTTTTCAGAGCGGATTTTTTTATAGCGCAAAAATCTGCGCAGGACACAGGATCTGTCATTCTATCACTTTAAACGCGGATTTGGGCATACCGCACAACGGGCAGGTGAAGTCTTCCGGTTTATCGGCAAGTTCGCCTTCACAGACGTATCCGCAAACGCCGCATACATAGCGTTTTTTAGTATTCCGTTTTACGGATTCCGGGGCATATTTTTCCGTCAGACGTTGCGTTACTTCCGCGTGATGTCTGTGTTGCGCCGCAAAAGTTTCGATCGTTCCGGCGGCGTCGGCAAAACCGGCCTCCTTCACGGCGGCGGCAAGCCCTTTAATGGCTTTTTCCCCGAAGTATTCGGCTTTTGAAAGGCCTTTGACGAATTGCCAGAATTCGTTTTCCTCAAACGGATATCTTCCGCAAAATCCGGCGTAGAAACCAGCCTGCGCCGCGTGTTCCGCGGCCAGCTCTTTGAATTGTCCGGCGACCTCGTCAAGGTTCAGCCCTTCCGCCGCGCGAGCCAGAGCAAAATACATTCCCGCTCCCGAAAGCTCCGCCTGCATTTGTCCCCGTATCGTCTTTTCTATAGCCGTTCCTTTCGCTTTCGCGTAATCGTTCATAGCGTTTTTCCGATCAAAGCAATTCCGTTATTTTCGCTTCGACGGCTTCCATATCGGCGGTCGGTTCGAAGCGGGCGACAACATTTCCGTTCCGATCGATCAGGAATTTGGTGAAGTTCCACTTGATGTCCGGCTTTTTATCCCAGTCCTTGTCTTCTTTTGCGAGCATTTCGGACAGCAGGGCGGAAAGCTTGTGTTTGCCGAAACCTTCAAACACCTTTTGCGCTTTCAAATAAGTGTAAAGCGGCAGTTCGTTTTTCCCGTTGACGTCGGATTTTTTCATTTGCGGAAAATGCGTGTTGAAATGAAGCACGCAAAAATCGTGAACTTCCTCGTCCGTCCCCGGTGTCTGATGGCCGAACTGGTTGCACGGAATGTCGACGACTTCCAATCCTTTGTCGTGATATTTCTCATACATTTTTTCAACGGGTTCGTATTGCGGCGTAAATCCGCATCCGGTCGCCGTGTTCATAATCAAAATCACTTTTCCTTTAAAATCGGCCAGTTTCAATTCCTCGCCATTCGGTTTAGGAACGCTGTAATCATAAATCGTCATTTTTTTCTCCTTATGCCGCATTGAACTTCGTTTTCGCCTGTTTGCACCGCGGACATTTCCAGTCGGCGGGCAGGTCTTCAAAACGAACGCCGTCATGTTCCGCGGGGTCGTAAACATATCCGCAAATCGAACAAACGTATTTTCCGCTTTTGGTTTTAAACGTGATGTCGCCGACCGGCAGGGTTTCCGGCGGATTGTTCAAATCGACGACGCGTTTCGCTTCCAGATTTTCATAACCGAGCGGCGTGTGCGTCCCCATATAGACGGTCGGATTTTTAGCGACAAATTCGCGCACGCGGTTCAATGTTTCGCGCGCCGCGGCTTTGTCTTCATAAACGACGGAAAGCTTGTTGTCGTAAAGAGCTTCGTCCGTATAAGTAACATCACCGTGCATCATATAAAACAAGCCGTTGTTTTCAGCGATGATGATGCTGTTGCCGTTCGTGTGGCCCTTCGCTTTGATGTAGTAAACGCCGTCCGCGATCTTTTGGCTTTCGGGGAAGTTGTGATACGCGCCGTCCGTGAATTTGACAGGAACGATATTGTTCAGCCCTTTCAATTCATCGGCGCCGCATTCTTCCTCATTGACGTAAATTTCGGCGTTCGGAAAGCTTTTCAATTCTCCCGTATGGTCGATGTGTTTATGCGTGATCAGGATCTTTGAAACCTGTTCCGGCTTGTATCCCAGAGCGGCGAAAGCCTCCATATAGGATTGAATATCCCTGCCGGTGTAAATGGGCGTATTTTCGTCCGGCGCTTCCTCCGGCGTTCCGGCGGGCAGTCCCGTATCGACCAGAATGACTTCGCTTCCCGTGTCGATCAAATAATTTTGCAGACAGGAACGGTAACGCTTTGTCGCGTCGAATTTGTCCGCGCCGTCTTCGCCGCCTTTGGCGAAAGGTTCCGTCATAAATCCGTCCTTGCGGAATTTTATCGCTTTTATTTTCATAGCACAGTCCTTTATATTTTCATTGTTGCCAAACGTTTGCCCAATTCACGGGCTTTTTCCAAATCTTTAGGAAACTGTTCGTCGCGCATTTTTGCCTTATGTTCGGGATCGAACAAATCGCAATCGTATTTCGAATAATCCGTATATTGGAACGTGTCGAACGCGTAAAGAGTTTCGCTGTAACCGAACACGGCGCGCAGGCTCGCTTCGTTTTCATCTAAGATGATATGGTAATTACTGTTTTCAAAATAACTTTCGGGAGCGTTCATCGTCATAATCATCGCCGTCGGCAACGTGCGGTTCAGAACGCGTTTCACGCCGCCTTTTTCCCGATCTATCATATAAGTATGCGCCGGAAACATAAAGCGTTCCATAAACGCGCGACACATACCGGTCGGATAAGAATGATACACCGGCGAACCGATAATCACCGCGTCGGCATGCAGACATTTTTCCAAAACCGGCGTCAAGGCGTCTTTATAAAAGCATAAACCGCCGGTATCGACGCCTTTGCGTTTGCACATCAGACAACTGACACAGCCCTTGTAATTCAAATCGTAAAGATTGACAAATTCCGTTTCCGCGCCGGCGCTTGTCGCGCCTTTTTCCGCTTCCTTCAGCATCTTTGCGGTGTTGAAGTTTTTTCTGGGGCTTGCGTTCAATATCATAACCTTAGTCATTTTGTTTCCTTCAATGCCTTGTTCAACAACGCGCGAAGCGTCAGCATCTCGTCATAAGACAAATGAATGCACCCGTCCAAAGCCTGCGGCACCTGCAAAGCTTTTTCTTTCAGTTTTATACCGTTATCCGTCAGTGAAATGTTTAACGACCGTTCGTCTTTTTCCGCGCGTTGACGTTTCACAAAACCTGATTTTTCAAGCTTTTTCAACACCGGTGTCAATGTTCCGGAATCAAGATAGAGCTTGGCGCCCAGCTCTTTTTCCGTCATCGTGCCGAATTCCCACAACACCATCATCACGATGTACTGCGTGTAGGTCAGACCGATCTTTCCCAAAGGTTCGCGGTATATTCTGACGATTTCCTTCGCGCAGGCATAAAGCGGGAAACACAGTTGGTTCCCCAGCTTCAACACATCGAATTTGTCGGGCGATTCGCTCATTATTTATTCGCCGGTTCCCATTTGCAACGAACGGGTGAAACGATGGAGCCGTCCTTTTTCATTTCGGCGAAAGCCTTGTCCACAGCCTTTCTGTCAAGCCCCGAAAGTTCTGCGACTTTGCCGGCGTTCAAGGGTTCCCCCGCCTTTTTCATCACGTCCAAAATCAACTCTTTATCGTTCATATCGTTCCCTCCGGAATTAGATTGCGTACAATTTATTTGTAAACAATCTAATAGCGCGCGAAACAAAAGTCAAAGGATTTTGTTTTGTTGCGACGGATCCGGTGAACCGTCTGCTTATTTTTCGATTTTGTAGAAGTAAACTTTTTGTGGCAGAAAGAACCAGTTGGCCTTGCCCGTTTCAAGCGTTTTGACCAGTGGCAGTTCCTTCATTTCAAACGATTCGGACACGACGTAGGCGCCCGCCGGCATATCGTTTTTCAGCTTCTGCCCCAATTCCCGCGCGATTTCGTTGCCGGTGAACAGAATCGCCAGATCCGTTTTCGTATAATCCGCCGTCATGAAGTTTTGCCGCAGGATCTTGACGTTTTTCAGGCGGCACGACTTGATTTTCGCCAACAGATAGGGCACCCAGTCCCATTCGTATCCGACGAACGAGTGATTCGGATACTTTTTCGCCAGACAAATCGTGATGCGCGCGTTGCCGCATCCCGGTTCGACGACGTTTTTCGGCGTCGATCCGTCCGATAAAATGAACTCCATTTCCTTCGCCAGCAGTCTGACCATGCCTTTGCGCGTCGAAACGTAAGGCGGATATTTGCCCATTTTCGACCGGATGAACGCGTAAATGACGTAATACTCGAACAAAACGGCGGCGATCAGCAGCGCGTCGGTGAAAAAATCCCGCATGGCCGGTTCCTTATCGTTTTTACTGCATCAGCCAGCTGATACTGTTTCTCGGCAGGAAGCAAGCCTCTTTTGCGATATTCGGCGGGACGAAATTCGTCAGCAGATTCTTTTCGGACAATCCCTGTTCCGGATTGACGACCAGACCGGTAAAGCCGTTCATCGTTGCTTTCCAGTTGTAGGAAACCAAATTGACGCAGACGTTTTGCGGTATGTTGTTGTAATAGAGGCTGAACCCGCCGGTCGCCAAAGATTTGACGGCGATCCTGCCGCCGAAAGCGTTTTTCAGCGCCGTGCAGTTTTCGTCGACGCAGAGGTTCGTTTCAAAGACGCCCGATTCGAACATCTTTCGGGTGTCTTCGACACCTTTGTAATTCGGCGCTTTTTGGAAAACGGTCTGAATGTTTCGGGAAACCGTTTGAACCTGATCAACGGTTTTGGTCGTTTCGTATTTATACATCGCGTTCGAATAACCGGCCGCTATGCCGATTCCCAGAATGGCGGCGATGAGCAAAAGCGGAATGACCGTAAGGATGACGCAGAAAAGAATGAGCCTGAAGGCTTTTTTCTCGTTCGTCTTATAAAGGGGGCCGTACCGGACGGCTTCTTTGTCGCTTCGAAAAAACGGAATGAAAAAGGCGGGAACGACGGTCAGTATCCACCAACCGCTCATGTCGACGTCGTGAAACCGCCGGATAAGGACGGCCGTGCCGATCCATAAGAAACACAACGACAGAAGCACGGCGATCAAAGCCGTAACGACCTCGATTTCTTTCGGAGCCTTTTCCAGCACGGACGACAACGACGTTTGGACAACGGCGGCAACGATCCCGTATCCCCAGTAATCGAAACGCGTCGTTCTGCCCTTGAAATCTTTCCAGCGTTTGAACGCCGACGCAAAGGCGAGGAAAGAGCCTTTCCAGCATCCCGCTTCGGAGCAGTCCATCACTTCGGCCGTTTCTTCGGCGGGAGGCTGCCCGTTCAGGAGCGCGTCCCTCAATCGGGAAAATTCTTCTTCCGATATAAGGCCTTTGTCCTTTTGGTCGTAGAGTTTTTCAAGCTGTTCCATGTCCATTTTTTCTCTCCCCGTCGTTGTCGACATACACAACAGGATAGAAAAAAAAGCGGGAAAAATCAAACGGTAATGATGATAAGCCCGAACGGCGCGGGAACAGGGATATTTACAGTCCCAGTTTGTTTAAGAAGTGCAAGCGGTTAAGGGCTTTGTCCGGACGGCCTTTCAAAACGGCGCGCAGAACCCGGCGGTGCAGGAACGGCAACGACAGCGCCGATATGCCTTTGTCCCGTTTCAGGTCCATCCATTCGCGGACGAACGCGGCCAGCGGTTCGGCTTTCTTCGTTTCCAAAGCGGCGCACAGCAAGGTGTACAGCGGAACTCGAACGGCAAAACGGCGGACTTTGCGGCGGTCGCGTTGCGGCACGCCTTTTTCTTCAAAGCGGTCGAACAACAAACGGACGGATTGAAAAACGTCTTTGACACTCTGTTCCGTCGTGATTTTGCCGCTCTGTCCGGGGTGGTGGCGGTGCATGTAAAACCTGTTCGGGAAGAAAGCGACCTTTTCGGCGCGCTCAAACGTCGTCGCCGTCGTGTAAAAATCTTCGCCGCGTGAAAGTCCCTCGGGGAAACGCAGGTCTTTCCAAAGTTTTTTGGCGTAAAGCTTGCCGCAAGGCGTGACGCCGACTTTTCTGTCGTACAGCAAATCGAACGGTTTTTTGCGGCAAACGATTTTTTTGACTTGGGAATCGACGGGAATGTCTTTGATTTCCTCGTGTTCGTCAATGTAGCGATAACCGTGGCAAACCAGTTCCGCTTTCGTTTTTTTCTGGACGGAGATCATTTCTTGCAGCGTCGTCGGATAGATGATGTCGTCGTCGTCCGCGAACATGATGAACAACCCGCGGGCGTGATCGAGCCCCGTGTTCCGCGCGGCGCTCTGTCCGCCGTTTTCGCGGGTGAAGATTTTGACGCGGAAATCCGATTCGGCGAAATCTTTCAGAATGGAAGGCGACGAATCCGTCGACTGGTCGTCAACGACGATCAGTTCAAAATCCTTATACGTTTGGCTCAAAATGCAGGATATCGCTTCGGGCAGATGCTTTTCTGCATTGTAAACGGGCATGATAACGGAAATCATCGGCATGGCGAAAAACCTTTTGCTGAAAGTAACCTTCTTAAGATAAACTCAATAAAGTTAAAAAAGGGAAAACATTTGACGGAGGCCGGTCCATGCCCGTATCCGAACGAATCGAAGATTATCTGGAAGCGCTGTTCCAGCTGGAAACGGCCGGATCGCCCCTGACCGTTACCGCCGTGGCCGAAAAACTGAAGCTGACGAAGGGGACCGTCGCGACGTTGGTCAAAAAGATGACCGAGCAGGGATTCGCGACGCACGAAGCTTACGGCAAGATCGGTCTGACGGACGCCGGACGGAAAATCGGCTGGCACGTCGCGATGAAGCACGAACGGTTGACGGATTTTTTCGGCGGGCTTCTCGGGTTGGATGCGGAAAAGGCCGAAGAGATAGCCTGTCTGATCGAACATCATTTGGACGGCGCCGCGTCGGAACGCTTTTTTAATCTGACGGCTTTCGTCGCGTCCCGTTTCGAACGGGACGCCGCTTTCGCCGGCGATTTGCGCAAAGCGCTGGCCGAAACGGCCCCTCTGCCGATGCCGCTGACGCTGTTCGACGGAAAAAAAGGCGTCGTTAAAAACGGCTCTTACGCCGGCGGAATCGTTACCGATATCCGCGGCGATTCCTGCAAAATCGACGGGCGCCGCATAACGCTGACGCCCGAAGAAAAAGCGACGATCTGGATCATCCCTCAATAAAGGATCTTGTCTTTCGGCCAGGACACCGTATAGCCGAAATCGAACGTTTTGACTTCGTTCGGCGCGGCGGTTGCCGTCCATTGAACGACGCCCGGTTTTCCGTCGGCGTTTTCGGTATATCCGCCGGTCGTTTCGCCTTTGACGACGGAAACGGCGATGTCGTCGTTCAGCGCCTGCGGCAAAGTCTGATAAACGATCAGATCCGTCGGCGCCTTGTGTTTGTTGCGGATGGTGGTCCGGCTTTGCTTTTGATGCGACGAAGACGTCGATATCAGCCCGCCGTCCGTTTTCTTGTCTTTCAAAACGGCGTATTCCACGATGATTTTTTCGTCTTGTCCGAACGATATTTTAAATTCTTCGTTCGGGCGGATCGGCGAAAGCGCCGACGATCCGATAAAGGCGCCGTCGCGATACAGGGACATTTCGCCGGCGATCAGGGACGCGTCGCTTTTGAACGTTCCGGCGGCGGTCAGATAGGCCGCCGGTTTGAGCGCGGGGACCGTCAGCGCCGACAGTTTGACGGGCAGGGCGTATTCCGTGATCGCAAAACGGCGGGCGGCGCCGTCCGACAACAGTGTGGACGCGCCTTTGACGTCGAAAAGCCCCGTAAAATCCGATCCGGAAAAATCGGCCTGTTCGACGACGGCGGTTTCCTGCATCGGCAACTCGGGGGCGGCCGCGGCGAACATAACGCCGTTTTCGACATCTTCGTTCGCAAGCGTGTCGAGGCGACGGGCGTTGAAAGCCCGTCCTCTGGCGCTCTTAAGTCCTTTGGAAAGATGGATCTTTTGGTCCTGATCTTTCGAACGCAGGTTCAGCCGCGCCGGATTCGGTTCGGGGGGCGTCATTTCCGCGCCCGTTTCCGCCGTGGACAGGGTCAGCGCGACGTTTTTCCAGTCTTCGCCGGTTCGTTGCGACACTTCGCCGTATTGCGACAGGTCGACTTTGCCCGTTTCCGTGTTCAGGCGGGCTTCGTATTTCGGCGTCCACGACGCGCCCGAAACGCGGTAGCGCAAAGTTACTTTCGCTTCGACGGGTTTGCGGGCTTCGACGTTGACGCGTACCTGATAAAAGCTTTTCGAACCGGAAAACAAATCCCTTTTTTCCTGCCGCAAGGCGGACAGTTCGGCGTCGATGTCGCGGAGTGCGATGCGCTGGGCGATTTCTTCGCGGCCGAGGGTCTTCATCCCGTCCCGCAGGCTTTTCCAGGCGCCGCTCCACGCGTCGGGAGAGGCCCCCTGCTTTTTCGCCGCGTCGGGTGTCGGCGGGGCGAAGGCGGATTTGCTCATGTTTTCAAGAAAAGCCTTGCCGGTGGCGGCGGCTTTCAGGTCGGCTTCGATCAGCGAACGCTTGTCGGAAAGCGCGGTGATTTTATCCTGCAGCTCTTTTTCGCGTTCGGCGACGGTGTCTTTCAGATAGATCCGTTTCGTTTCGACGGATCCGATCTTGAACGCGCCTTTACCCGATACGCGCAATGAGGACGGGTACATCAGGGCGGGCAGGGAATCGAAGCGGATGACGCTTTTGCCCGCGGGCAGGGAAACGTCGGCCGTTCGCGTAACGTCGGCGCGATCCGGAAAAACGGTCGCCGCCGTGATGACGGAATCCGCTGCCGTTTCGGCGGCGATCGCCGATGCCGGCAGTAAAAGAACGAACCACAATAAATTTTTCATCGGTTTCTTACTCCTCAAAAGAAGGGGCGGATATCTTTCCGCCTTTGCGCGACAGCCTGTTCATCGACCGCTTTAATTTCAGCATGGATTTTTCGCCCAGACCGCGTTCGAACATTTCGCCGTAGTTTCCTTTTTCGGCGATCGTCCGGTACAGCCATTTGGCGTCCAATCCGTTTTTCAGAGCGGAGTTCTTGTCTTCGTTCAGCAAAGACCGGATCTCCGGATCCTCGGTGTTTTGGAAATCCTCGATGTTTTGAGAGGAAACGCCTTTTTCCTCGGCTTTGACGAGGCCTTGTATCAGACGGGCGATCGTTTTTCGGAATTCGACGTCGCGTTCCAAAACGATCGGGCCCGTCGCGTATGTCCGGACGATTTCCGGCAAAACGACCAGATCGATGTCCGCCGGCGCTTTTTTAAAGTAGTCCGAATGGATGATTTCCAGACTGTCGAACAGCAGATCGCACCGTCCGAGGTAAAGCAGTTCTTTGGCGCGGACGAGCGTCGGCAACGTCATGATGCGGAAATTCAGCGAAAATTTCCGGTTGTAGTCTTCCAAGGATTTGACGGCGAACGGTCTGCTTTCCACGCAAACGCGGCTGCCGGCGTATTCGCGCATGGAACTCGCGTCGGGCTTGTATTTTCCGATGAAGGCGAAACCCGTGTAATAAAGCGGGGCGGGCATGGTGGCGTCGGAAGCGAATTCGCGAAGCGGCGTCCACGGCGTTCCGCCCAGCATCACGTCGATCTTGCCGTCAAACAGCGCCTTGATCCCTTCGGGCGCGTTGACCAGTTTGTACGATTCCGGCCGTCCCGTTATCGCCGTTGCGACGGCGGAGCAAAATTCGACGTCAATTCCTTTCATTTCTTTGTCTTCGGTATAAACGTACGCGGCGGGCGTCAGCTTCGTGCCGCACCGGACGACGCCGTCCTGTTTGATGCGGGCGATCGTTTCGCCGGCTTGTCCGGATATCGGCGACAGGAGAAGACAAAAAAGCGCAAGTAAGCGAATCATCGCGTTTAAATCCTGTGAAAAAAAGATAAAGTAAGATATACTATATTGTAATCAAAACCGTTTGAAAAGGCGTCTTGTGATGAAAAAGTTGTTTCCGCCGTTGTTTTTTCTGGCAATCGTTTTCGTTTTTCCTTTTCGGGCGGAGGCCGTAACGGCGTCGGCCTGGCTGGACGGACGCGGACGGGATCTGATCAGGGCCGTGTCCCGTCAGGACGGAGCCGCCCGCTATGCCGAAACGAAAAAGATCCTTTTGTCTTCGTTTCATGAAAAGGAGTTTTCCCGTCTTGTCCTCGGGCGGATCAAATCGTCGTTTTCCGCGGAACAGATCGGGCGCTACAACGCGTTGTTTCTGGATTTTTTGCTGTCGAAATACATTGCTTCCCCGATTCCCGTCAAAGACGTCGATTTCACGATCGGCGAACAGATGCCTTCGGGCAAGGACGTTTTGGTCAAAGTAATCCTGAAGGCGACGGCGGAGTTTAAGACTTTGCAGGAAGAGGGAAAAACCGTTTCGTCGGACATGACGTTCGAAACGATTTTCGCTTTGCGCGCCGACGGAAACGATTGGTATATCCGCGACGTTCAGATCGAAGGGAAAAGCATGCTGATCACTCTGCGCAAAGACATGGAACGGCAGTATGACAAGTTTTACGGCAATCCCGACGACCTGCTGCAATACATGGATACGCAAACGCAGAAGTTCAAACGGAAATTAAATATAGTTCAGTAGGCTCATCTTGTTGATTTGCGCCAGAACGGAATAGGACGTTTCCAGATCCGTCTTGGCCTGCAACAGATACGTTACCGCTTCCGTTTTATCGACCTGCGTCAAATCGTTCAGATACGATTCGAGCGACGCCTGCGTTTCCGTTTGCGCATCGATGGTCGTCGATATCAGGTCCAGTTTGGATATGATCGAATACTGTATCCCTGTCATGGAATAGTTGCGTTGAGCGCTGTTCGCGTTCAGCGCCTCTTCCAGCAAAGACAGCGCTTCTTCGACGCGGGCGGTCGTTTCTTCGGGGTTGTCGGCGTCCAACAGGTTCCCCTGCGCGATCTCGCCCATCGCGCGCAACGCTTTTTCGAAAGCGACGGAGGCCGCGTTGACGTCGTTCGAAACGGCGTTGTTTTCGTTCAGCCGGTACGTCGTCGAAATATGGCCGCCGTTGTAGTAGGAATCGGTTTCGACGGCGGCGTTCGCAAACGACGCGGTCGCGCCGTAGGGCGGAAATTCTTCGGATTTGACGGTCATGAACGTCCCGGTCGAATCAATGTCGGCGACGGTGTATTTCCCGTTATACAGATTGCTCGTCCCGCTCATTTCGATGATTGCGCCGATCGGATAGGTCTTGTTGATGACGACCGTTAATCCGGTCAACGCCGCGGCGGATTGCGTTTGCGCGACGGGAGTGTCGTCGTCGAACGTGATCGTCCGGCCGTCTTCGGAAACGGCGGCGACCCTGTACATCCTGTCGTTCGGGCTTCCGGTGCCGTCCAGCAACAACGTGTCGCCGACCTTGTAGGCGGAAAAAGCCCCTTTGCCCGTCGCGTTCATCGTGTTCATACGGGCGTTGAAGGACACCTCGCCCGTTTGCATCGGGGAGCAGGTCATCGAATCGGTGATGAAGCCGCCGATGTTGGTCGCCGTGATGACGCCCGTGTCCAGACTTTGTTCGATTTGGGCGGCGTCCGCGGCCGTCGTGAATTCATTGGTTACGGTGTTGTCGAAGGTGATCGTCCGCCCGTCGGAAGAAATGGAGGCGATTTTCCAAACGCCGTCGTTGGACGTCGTGTTGTCGATCTTGATTTCCTGTCCGACTTTGAGGGAGGAAAATTCGCCGACTTTGCCTGTCAGCGTGTTCGTTTCCTCGCCGGTGGACGGGTCCGTTACGGATTGGAAGTGCCAACCGGCCTGCAGCTGCGTCGCCGCGGACGGATCGACGTCTTCGGTGAAGGTGACGGACGTCCAGTTCGTCGCGACGGATTCGACGGTCAGGATCGTGCCGGCGTTCGGGCCGCCGTCGATGATGACTTTGTCGCCGGCGACCAGATTGGAAAAGTTGCCGCCCGTCAGTGTTCGCGTCGTCTGATCGTAAACGGGCGCGGTCAGAACGATGTCCTCCGTTACGGAAACCAACGTCTGGTATTCCTGTTCGATCGTGATGCCGCCCGTTTGGATCGCCGTCGATTGCATTTGCGACAGGGATGCCGAATACGTCGACGGATAAGTCCGGCTTTTCCCGTTGAAAGCTTCCTGAAAATCGGCCAGATTCACGTAAGGGAAATCGACCGGTTTGACTTTGTTTTCGCCGCCGCCGAAAATGTAGTTCCCGTCGACCTGCGTGTTCAGATAGCAGGCGACGAGTGACAGCGCTTCAAAGGCGTTTTCCTGAACGTTTTTAAGCGCGATCAGGTCTTCGTCGCTCGGGTCTTTGGCCATGGAGGTCAGGTCGTTCCCGTAAAATTCGCGCAAGCTGTTCCGGAACGTGACGACGGCGGAACGCATGCCGTCCAGCGCCGTTTGCTGGCTGTCGAACATGATCTTCGTAACGGCGTTGTTTTCGGCGTACTTTTCGACGATATTGCGCTCGTTTTGCAGATTCAGGATGCGGTAACTGGTCAGCCCGTACCCGTCGTAGGTCGCTTCCTTGTTCCCCGTCACGGACTGATAGCTCACGCGGTTGATGTTTTCCTTTTGATTGGACATCCGCGACATGTAAAGTCTGTAGGTGGCTGTTGTCGGTACACGGTTCATGGCTTTATCCTCCCGTTATGTCAAACGATACTGTCCAGCAGTTCGAGCATTTCGAACGTCGTCGAAAGCACTTTTGCGGCGGCGCTGTAAGTTCTTTGATACAGCAGCATCATCGACAGTTCTTCGTCCAGATCGACGCCGCTGATGTCCTGTTCTTTGGAATACAGCGTTTCGACCAGTCCGGACTGGTAATCGTATTTTGAATTCGCGTCGTTGATCGCGGTCGCCAGATCGCTGACGATCGACGCGGCGTAATCGCTCAGTTTCGTTACGGTTTTGGCGAAATCGCCCGCAGCCGAAAACTTGACCGGTTCGGTGAAAACGGCGCAGTAATCGTTGGCGACGGAGTTGTCGGAATCCGACAGATAGTATTCGCCGGATTCCTGACTGTACTGCACTTTGCCGGTCGCAAGCAGCGCCGGACGGGCGAGCACGTCCGCGCGGACGGTCAGCCCTTGCGCGAAACCGGCGTGCGACCGTTCGAGCCCCAGCCGCTTCAGGACGCTTCCGCTCAACGTAACGCCGTCGGAAAGGACGGAATACGTTTCGGTGATTTCCAGTTGCCGGTCGTTGGCGTCCGAAATGCGCAACCGGTATCCGGCGCCTTCGCGCAAAACTTCGGCTTTGACGATCGGTTCGCCGGTCGAATCGACCATCGTCGCGTTGATTTTTTCGGCGATCGTGCGGATGTTGTCCGTCGCGGAAATCTGCACAGCCCCGAAATCCAATCCGTAATCGACGTTCGAAAAATGCAGCGTCGTCGTTCCCTTGATGCCCATGATGGCGGACGCGGACATGATTTGCGAATCGTACACGCTTTCCTCGTGCGGCACGACGATGAAATCGTTCAGGCCGAAGAAGGACGAAAAGCCTTTGATGTCTTTGTCGTAAGCGCCGTCGCCGTCCGCGTCGAAGTTTATCGTCACGGTCGTTTCGTCCGCCCCTTCCAGAAATTCCGTTTCTTCGCGGAAAGCGATGGAATAGCGGCTGTCCGCCAGATCGATGTGCATGTGACCGTCTTTGTCGATTTCGCAAACGGCGTTGGACAGGTCGGCACCGGCCGGCGAACGCAACCAGGTCTGGATCTTGTCCGTCAGCGTGTCGATCGTGCCCGCGGTGAACCCGAGGTCGGCGGTCATGCTGGCCGCGAAAGCCTCGTGCCCGTCTTCGTCGAACAGGACGATCTTGACGTCGCCGCCCGAAATGGCGACGCTCTGCATCGTTTCGTCGATAAAGGTGCGCGACCCCGTCATTTCATAGGTCATGTTCGGATAGTTCGTCGCTTTGCTGGCGGCGAAGTTCATCGCGGTCGTCATCTGATACGCCAGTTCGTCGAGCTGAAGCTGCAGGTCTTGCACTTCCTTATCGCGCAGATGAATCAGACCCGCGATTTCGCCGGATCCGATTTCGTTGGTGATCTCGTATTCTCCGGCGTAGATTCCGGTGATGCTTCCCGCCGAATAGCTGACCAGCGATCCCGTCGCCGCCGCCGGCACGTGGGAAACGGTCGTCGCGTCCTTGTCCAACAGGGCTTTACCGCCGGCCGTCAGGATGACGGTTTCGCCGTTGGCCCGTTCATAGGTTTGGATGTCCATGATTTCCGACAGACGGGTGATCATCGTGTCGCGCTGGTCGCGGAAGTTGTCCGACGATTTTCCCGTTACGTCGCAACGCACGATGTCGTCGTTGAGCTTGTCGAGTTGGTTCAGAATATCGGTGACTTCTTCGCACAGTTCGGAAATGGCCTGATCCGCCTCTTTGCGGACGCTCTGGATCTCGGCGGTCAGCGAGCTGAATTGCGAAACGGCCACGTCGATGGATGCGACGGCCGTCGATTTGGAATTGAGCTTGTCCGTATCGACGCCGAGCGTTTCAAACGCCGTCTGCATGGCCGTGATTCTGTTCGAAATCGATTTTTCGGCGTCGGGCGTTCCCATCTTGTTTTGTATCAGCGACAGGTAGTACGAACGGACGTAGGAGGACTGCATGATCCCGCTTTCCGTCCGGTACTGGTTGCGCAGCTGCATATCGACCTGCCGGAAATTGACGTTGCTGACCGCGCCGGTCGACCGGCCGTCCGCCAAAACGACCGTGTGCTGGCTGTAGGCTTTGCGGGAATAGCCTTCAGTGCTGACGTTGTTGACGTTGTCGGAAACGACGCCGAGAGCCGTTTGCGACGTCCTGATGCCGCTGAGCGCCGATTTGATGGAAGCTGTAAGAGACATGGCGGTTCTCCTGTGAAACGAGAGGGACGCGAACGGTCAGAGCACCTGATTGAAGCTGATGGCCGTCGGATTGCCGGCGTTTTCGTCCATCAGACCGTCCGGCGTGTAGTGGGGCGTGTCGGCCGATTGTTCTTTGACGTCGCGGATGACGGCGTTCAGCAAACGGTCGGTCGCGTCGATGTTGATTTTCAAAAGACGGGCGTTTTCGTCGGTCAGCGCGCTCAACGTTTTCGCGGCTTTGCGAATCGTCGCCTTCTGCGTGGCGTTCAACGCGGAAAATATTTCCCGATGGTCGGAAAAATAGGCAAAAGATTCTGCGTACGCCGCCGACAGTTTGTCCTTTTGTTCGAACAACGCCGCGCATTCTTTTTGCCGCTGTTGCGTCAACAGCGTGTTTTCGCGCTTGAGAACGCGGCAAAGCTCGCTCATCAGGTTCAGCATGGATGCGATTTTTCTTTCTTCTGCGGTCATGTGTTTTCTCCTTAAACTTCCTGTGAGGCGAGCATTTGGCTCATGATTTTATCGGTGATGCCGATGCCGCCCGAACGCGCCGTCATTTTGCCGTATTCGTCGATCAGCATGGAACGGAACATCTTTTCGCCCGAACCGCCGCCGAAGGTTTCGTTGACCGGTACGGAATCGAACATCATCTGAAACGATTGCGATATGAAGAACGCTTCGAAATCCTCGACGGCTTTGCGCATTTTTTCCGTGTCGGCCGTTTCGCTGACGGACGGGGCCTGTTGCAAAGCCGCCATGTTCGTCGCCGGGAAAGACAATCCTGTCATCAGATCGGTACTCATCACATCACCTCTATTTCCGCTTGGACGGCGCCGGCCGCTTTGACGGCCTGCAGGATGCTGATCATGTCGCGCGGTCCGACGCCCAAAGCGTTCAGCCCGTCGACGAGTTCCTGCAAGGAAACGCCCGTTTTCAAAATATTTAGCTTGTTTTGCGCTTGTTCGTCGACTTCAATGTTCGTCCGGGGCACGACGACCGTTTCGCCCGTCGTCGAAAACGGCGCCGGCTGCGACACCTGCGGCGTTTCCGTGATGCGGATCGTCAGGTTGCCCTGCGCAATGGCGATCGGGTTGATGCGGACGTTTTCGCCGATGACGATGACGCCCGATTTTTCGTCGATGACGACTTTCGCCGGTTGGTCGGGCTGGATGCGCAGCTGTTCGATGTCGGTCAGCACCTGAATCATTCTGTCTTTTTTCGTCGGCGGCAGTTTCAGTTTTACCGTCGCCGAATCGAGCGTCGTCGCGGCGACGTTCCCCAAATAGGAATTGATGGCGGCGCTGATGCGCGAAGCCGTTGTGAAATCCGGATTGCGCAACGTGATCTTGATTTCCTCCTGACCGGCGAAATCGAAGGGGATCTCGCGTTCGACGATGGCGCCGTTCGCGATTCTGCCCGACGTCGGCACGCCTTTCGTTACGGTCTGCGCGTCGCCGGACGCCGTGAACCCGCCGATGGCGAGGGGACCCTGCGCGATCGCGTACACTTCGCCGTCCGCGCCGAGCAGGGGCGTTACCAGCAAAACGCCGCCCATCAGGCTTTTCGCGTCGCCGAGAGCGCTGATCGTCACGTCGATCTTCGTTCCCTGACGGGCGAAGGCGGGCAGGTTGCCGGTGACCATGACGGCGGCGATGTTCTTTGATTTGATTTTGCCGTCGCGGGCGTTGACGCCCAGCCGTTCGAGCATGCCGATCAGGCTTTCTTCGGTGAACACCATGGACGACAAATTGTCACCCGTTCCGTTCAGTCCGACAACCAGCCCGTATCCGATCAGCGGGTTGTCGCGCACGCCTTCGATATCGGAAATGTCTTTGATTCTGGAATTGGCGAACGCGGGCGAAACGCCGCAGAACGTCAGCACGAAAACCAGAACGGCAAGAAGCTGTTTGACGATGTTTTTCATGGCACGCCTCTTTCAAAGCAAATAAATCCGAAAAAGCAAATGCAAGAAGCGTGCCGAATTTTTAAATTAAAATCGTTTTCAAAGGCTTCCAAATTTTCTATGATAGGAAAAACCTTGAAAAGGAGGATCGTATGGGTGTGAAGATCGATTCCGCGAGCGGAACGAAATCCGCCGGTCCCGTGCGGAAAAGCGGCACGGCGTCGGGGGCTTCGGGAACGGGATTTTCAACGCTGTTGGGCGGGGTCGAAGACGCGGCGCCGTCTTCTGTGCAGGCAAACACGGCCGTCGGCGGGTTGGAAGCGCTGCTGGCCGCGCAGGTCGTCGGCGACGCGATGGAGGAACGCGCGAAAAAACGCCGCGTCGCGGAGCGGGGAAACAACATCCTCGACAAGCTTGAGGCTCTGCGCGACGGATTGCTGACGGGGCGGATGTCCAAGCAGAAACTGATCGAACTGGCGCAGGCGTTACGGGAACCGCGCGAAAACAACCTGCCGCCCGAAGCGGAAAAGATCCTTGACGAAATCGAATTGCGTGCCGCCGTCGAATTAGCCAAACTGAATGTTTGACTTTTCAACGGATTTCAGGTATTTACTATAAAGTCTTTTTGCGGAACGAAAGGATTTTTTTATGAAAGTTGTTCTTCCCAAAGGTTACAGGCCGTCGGCGGACGAGCCGTTTATGAACGATATGCAGCGGGAATTTTTCCGTCAGAAGCTTGTCGCGTGGCGCGAAGAGCTGTTGCGTGAATCCGCCGAAACCCTGACCAATCTGAAAGACGGCGGTATGACCGTCCCCGATTTGTCCGACCGCGCTTCCGCCGAAGCGGACAAATCCCTTGAACTGCGGACCCGCGACAGAATGCGCAAGGTCATTTCCAAAATCGACGCGGCGCTTGACCGGATCGAAGACGGAACATACGGATATTGCGAAGAAACGGGTGAACCGATCGGATTGGAACGTCTGATTGCGCGTCCGATCGCGACAATGACCCTCGAAGCGCAGGAACGGCACGAACGGATGGAAAAAACGTATAACGACGATAACTGATATCGTTTTTCCGGTTTTCAGGCGGGGCCCTTCGCTCCGCCTTTTTATTGAACGAGGAAAAGATGGCTCCTTTGATTTTGGCGTCGGCGTCGCCGCGCCGACTGGCGTTGTTGAAACAAATCGGTGTCGTTCCGGACGCCGTGCGTCCCGCCGATATCGACGAAACGCCGCTGAAAGACGAAATCCCCGCGCGTTACGCTTTACGAATGGCTGTTGAAAAGGCGCGCAAGGCCGCGGCGGACGGCGCTTTCGTTTTGGCGGCGGACACCGTCGTCGCATGCGGCCGCCGCATTCTGCCCAAAGCCGAAACCGACGTGCAGGTCGCCGATTGCCTGTCCGTTCTGTCGGGACGTCGTCACGCCGTCATCGGCGGGATATGCCTGATCGCTCCCGACGGGCGGGAACTGTCCCGCGTTGTCAGAACGGCGGTGGCGTTTGCGCGTTTGGACAAGGCCGCCGTCGCCCGCTATGTCGCGGGCGGCGAAGGGATCGGCAAGGCCGGCGGTTACGCGATACAGGGATCGGCGGCCGTCTTCGTGCGGGAAAT
>DGGW01000081.1:22244-35164 GCA_002393065.1 Alphaproteobacteria bacterium UBA3864
CGTCGGGTCGTATTCGTCCGTTGTCGGGTTGAGCCTGTACGACGCGGCGGCGATGTTGCGCGGTGCGGGATTTTTCGATCAATGAGGCTCGTGCATACGAAAACGACGGGGAAGACGGCTGTCGCGCTTTTCGACGGCGACACGCTGGCGGATTTGATCGTCGAACGGACGGGCGGCGTAAAGACGGGGGCCGTTTATGCGGCGCGCGTGTTGAAAGGCGCTGAAAACGGCGCTTTTGTTTCCCTTGGGAACGAAACGGCTTTTTGCGATTACAGAAAAAGCTTCGCGTCAATCGACGGCGATGCCGTTTTGCGTTGCCCGACGGAAGGCGAACGTCTGCTGGTTCAGGGGATTTGCCCCGCGCGGACGGACAAGGGCGCCGAAGTCGGGACCGACGTTTCCGTTCCGGCGGACTTTTTCGTTTGGACGCCGGCGCGGTCGGACGTGTCTTTTTCGCGGCGGATATCGCCAAAGGACAGGGAACGGCTGACGGGCTTTCTGACGGCGGAGGGCGTTTCGTCCTCCCTGACGGTGCGGACGGCGGCGGCGGACGCGGACGAGGCCGCTTTGCGCGAAGATCTGGACGCTTTGCGCCGCGTGAGGAACAAAATCCTGTCCGAATGCGGGCCTTTGTTGTGGGAACCGCCCGCAACGGTGTATATGACGGCGGAAAAGTACGCGCCAGCGGAAATCGAAACGGACGACGCGCAAACGGCGCTGACGCTCAAAGCCCGCTTTCCGCAAACGAAGCTGTCGTTGGAACCGCTTTGGGAAAAGGAAAAATTTCCGCTGCTGATTGAAGAAGCGCTGGCGCCGCGTTCCGCTTTGCCGTGCGGCGGGTCGCTGATCACGGAGCGGACGGCGGCGGCGGTGTGTTTCGACGTGAACGCGGGCGGGGCGACGTGCGCCGCGGCGAACGCGGAAGCGGCGGCGGAAATCGCGCGCCAAATCAGGATAAAGGGATTGTCGGGACAGATGATCGTCGATTTCGCGGGCGAAAAGAATCCGTCCGTCGTCAAAGAGCTGGGACGGAAAATCGGCAGGCTTTGTCCCGAAGCGAACATTCGCGGCGTGTCGACGCTGGGATTGCTGGAAATGACGGTGCGGCGCATCCGCCCCGCCTTGTGCGAAACGGAAGGAGAAAGATAATGAAAATACCGACGATTTTGGACGGCAAACTGGATATGCCGAAGCTCGATCCGGACGTTAAATGCCCGATTTGCGGCAAACCGGCCGTCGAACGCTATAAACCGTTCTGTTCCAAGCGGTGCGCGGACGTCGACCTGAACCGGTGGCTGTCCGGAACGTACGTCATTCCGACGGAGGAGGAACCGCAAACGGAAGCCGACGAATTTCCGACCGAGTGATTTTTTTAAAAAAGGTGTGGACAAGCCCTTTGAAATCGGGTATATGTCTTTTCCGTAAGGCGCCTGGGTAGCTCAGTCGGTAGAGCAGGGGACTGAAAATCCCCGTGTCGGCGGTTCGATTCCGTCCCCAGGCACCATTAAAAAAGCCGCGGTTTGTTCCGCGGCCTTTTTTTATCAGATACGGCATTTTTTGATGAAGGCAAAACGCTTTTTCGCTTTTTCCGCATCACCGGCAAGCAACGCGTTGACGACGAAGCGCCGGCCGAACGACAGGTCTTTTTCCGAAATGAAACTGTTTTGCGTCAGGGTGGTCCAGGCGTCTTTCCACACCTGCGCCAAAGCGTCGTCGTTCGCTTCGAACACCGGCGTCAGCAGGGAATACAGTTGCGAACAGGCAGCGTAACGGGCGAAGTCGCGCTTGTCGGCTTTCGCCGTCGGGTTTTTATCGAAGAAATCGGACAGGCGCCTCGCCACTTCGAACACGGCGCGGATCTTCGCTTCGTTCGGACAGCGGCTCTGCTGCGTCGGGTGGCAGCGATGGAAGTACAGCTTGTTTTTGACGCAAACGGCTTTTTTCGCCGCGTGAAGCGTCATGAACGACGAATAGAAATCTTCGCCGAGCGGCAGTTCCGGAAACCGTATCGCATCAAACAGGGAACGGCGGTACAGCTTGCTCCACGGCATGATGTTGACGGTTTTCCGGCGCAAAAACGAAAAGCCTTTTACCGTTTTCAGCCCTTCGGCGTCGCGGGACGCCGGCAGATCGGCCGCCGTCGTTTCGGGCCCGATTCTTTTATAGCCGTGGCAAACCAGATCGGCGTCCGTTTGCTTTTGAAGGCTCATCATCATTTCAAACGCGTTCGGGCTCATCAGGTCGTCGTCGTCGCAGAACAGGATGAAATCGCCCGTCGCCGCGTCAAGCCCCGTGTTCCGCGCGGCGCTTTGTCCGCCGTTCGGACGGTTCAGGACTTTGACGCGCGGATCCTTTCGCGCCGCCTGTTCCAAAATCGCGGCGGCGTTGTCGGGCGAAGAATCGTTGACGGCGATCAGTTCGAAATCGGAAAACGTCTGTTTGAGCAGACAATCAAGCGTCTGCGGCAGATATTTTTCGGAATTGTAAACGGGCAGAATGACGGAAATCGCGGGCATGGCGCAAACCTTTCAATTTGTTTCGGATACTGTACGCCGCCCGGCCGCAAAGGGCAAGATTTATAAAACTTTCAAAATCCTGACGGCGCGGGACAGATTTTCGCCGTCCATCGCGGAAAGAAGTGTTATGTCGATTTTTTACGCGACATAAGCGATTTATTTAATTATAGACTCTTGCGATTTTTTTTCGTATCTATATTAGAATTAAGTCCTTAAAAAGGAAAAAGCCATGACGAACCCCGCTTTCATTCACCCCTTATCCGACGTTCAATCGAAAAATATCGGTGCGGGAACGAAAATCTGGCAGTTCTGCGTCGTTTTGCCTCAAGCCGTCATCGGCGAGGATTGCAATATCTGTTCGCATTGCTTCATCGAAAACAAAGCCGTCATCGGAAACCGCGTCACCGTCAAATGCGGCGTGCAGATCTGGGACGGCGTCACGTTGGAAGACGACGTTTTCGTCGGCGCCAATGCGACTTTTTGCAACGACAGATATCCGAAATCCCATAATACGAACTTCAAGCTGGAACCCGTTTTGGTGAAAAAAGGCGCTTCCGTCGGGGCGGGCGCGACGATTTTGCCGGGGGTGACGATCGGTGAAAACGCTTTGATCGCCGCGGGAGCCGTTGTAACAAAAGATGTTCCCGCCAATACGATTTATAAAGGACACCGATGATGAAGGAGCCGTTGATTTCCGTTGTCACGCCTTTTTACAACGCGATGCGGTTTATCGAAACGCCGCTCAATTCCGTATTGAACCAGACGTATCAAAACTGGGAATACATCTGCGTTGACGACTGTTCGACGGACGGAACGCTTGAAAAACTGCGCGAATACGCCGCAAAAGACCCGCGCATCAAAGTTTTCGCGCGGGAAAAGAACAGCGGTAGCGCCGCCGGCGGTTTCAACGTCGGCATCGACGTCGCGAAAGGCGACTATTTCCAAATTTTGGGGCACGACGACGAACTTTCGCCCGATTTGTTGGAAAACATCGCCAAAAGAATCAATGAAACGAACGCGGATGTCGTCATTCCCGACGTTCGTATGGTCGGAAAAGAGCTGTCCGAAGATATCGAGGATTTTGATTTTGTCGCTATCCTGCCGCCGAACAAAGGCAAGGAGCGCTATAAAACAAACGACAGAAGCGTTGTTTTGTCCGGCAGGGAGGCGTTTGCGTTGTCGATTAACTGCCGCATTCACGGCTGGGCGTGCTTTTCCCTCGATTTGATCCGCAGGAGCGACAGATTGCACGAAGACCTTTCGAACAGCGACGAATTGTGGACGCGGACTTTGTTCCTGAATGCAAACAAGGTCGTTTTTTGCGAAGGCCGATATGTTTATCTGCGCCGGAAGGACTCTATCTGTACGAAAGTCAACGCTAACAGCTTCAACGCTTTCAAGGCGTTGGAAAGATTGCGCGATATTTTAAAGGAAAAGAATTTACGCAATCCCGAAATGAAAATATGGAAGAAAGAGGTTCTTTCCAAAATAAGAACGCTTTCGTACCGGTATATTTTCTGCAAAAATCTGTTGCCGCCCGGGGAAGATGTGAAAACCAGGGAAATCCTGCGGCAGGGGTGGAAAATGGCGTTCCGGGCGTGTTGGCATGATATTCGGTTTTATACGACGGCTTTAAGAATTAAAACGACGGCGCGCCGATATAAAAAATACCTCGCATTGAAAAAGAATCTGCAGAAGAAGGGGATGTTGGCGTAAGCGGGATCGGTTCTTGCGACGTTTCCAAATCAAGGAGGCTTTTACTTTTGTACATATTGTCTGCAGCAGATATTTTTCGGAATTGTAAACGGGCAGGATGACGGAAATTGCGAGTATGGCGCAAATCCTTTAATTTATTTCGGATGCTGTATGCAATCCCACTGCAAAGAGAAAGTTTTATGAAATTTCCAATACACTGGCTGTACATTTGATCAGTTCTTTTTTTTCGAAAAGATGACTTTAACATTGACATCTTTCGTGTTTTGAGTCAAAATTTATCCGGCTCAAAGATTTGTTAAGGGTGCCTTATGGCTAAAGTTTTTTTGTCCTTTTGTAACGGTATAGGAGACCATACGCGTTTGCTTTCGTTTTACGAAGGATTTATCAACGGTCTTCAAAAAAACGGAAACGATGTTCTTTTTTCATGTTCATCGGCAAAAAGAAACCAAAAGAAAACAATAAAAAAAATAAAGGATTTTTGCCCTGATTTAATTATATTATTCAATAATTTCTTCTCAAAATACGATTTTTTTAAAGAATTTGATTGCCCTATTATTATTTATTCCTCAGATTCTTACTTGTACTGGCCGAACAAAGAATTTCTAAAAAACAATGAGAAGTGTAAATTTGTTGTATGTGGATCAAATGATATCAAATCGATCAAAGAGGAGTTCAACTGTTCTGAAAAACAAATCAGCTTAATTCCTTCTTTTACAAGTATCAAAGCGGAAAAGAAAGAGATCGGGCAAAATATTTCATTTATCGGAACATTTTTTCCGTATCCCGATATAATAAAAAAATTTGTGAAATCTTTTCCTTCTGCCGATGAAATCAAAATATTCCATAAAATTGTCGAAACTGTGGAGGGTAATCCGTTCATAAAAGAAGAACAACTTAAAGAATATTTGAAAATCGATTCGGATAAAATTTTGGATATTTTAAATATTAATGATTTTGTTTCATATATTTCTTCGGTCCGCCGCATCAAGCTGTTATCGGCGGTGGCCGATTTAGGGCTTACTTTATACGGAAATCCAGGGTGGATCGAGGATTTTAATTTTTATCCGGAAGTGGCTTTATCCTATCGTCCGCAACAGGTTTGGTCCATTCAGCATAATCAAGATATCTATAACGCGTCTAAAATCGGCATTTCTATAGCTCACGCGCAAGCGACTTCCGGCTTTCCTTGGCGAATAGCGGATATTATGGCATCAAACGCATGTTTGGTATCCGATTATCGTCCGGATTTCAATTTATATTTTCCCCATGTGCAAATCCCGACTTTTTCCAGTCCGGCAGAAGCTCACGAGGTTTGCAAAGACTTACTTGAAAACGAAAACAAACGTGCGGATATCGTCGCCGCCTGTCAGGAGGCTATCAATGGACGGTTCCGTTTTGAAAATGTTTTGGATGCATTGGAATCTTTTGCCGGTGTAACATTACGCTCTGCGAATGAAGGATCGGTGACTTTTATTCCGAATAAGAAAACACATAATCAAAATAATTTTTTTGATTCGTTAAGATTGATCAGGTATTCTCTCTATTTGTTTATTGCAAAAGAATTTTCACATTCTAAGAGTAAAGAAAACAAATATAAAGAGAAAATAAGGGGATTTTTGAAATAAAATGCAAAGAAATGAAATTGCAACGTTTTCGGTGATGAGCGATAAATGCTGATATCACCGGTTGTTATTACGTAAGAGTGAAAACGGATATCGTTGCTGTTTCGGCATTCTTTCGGTTTCCTGTTTGCATAAGCGGCTCGGTATATGAAGATTTGATTTTACAGAAACGTTTTTTGTGGTAAATTCAAACAGATTGATTTGCTTATAACTGAAAAGTTTTTTGTCTGAAATCGTAGGGATTTGCTGATGGATACGGATGATCTGGTTTCTGTTATTATTCCTGCGTATAATCATGAACGCTATGTAGCGGACTGCATCCGTTCGATTATCGCACAAACATACCATAATATCGAACTTTTGGTCATTGATGACGGTTCGACGGACAAAACGTTCGCAAAACTGCAGGATTTAAAGCAGGAATGCGAAGAACGCTTTTTTCGTGTTGTGATGAAAACGAGGGAAAATCTGGGAAGACGCGCTACCGACAATGAACTTATTGATTTGGCACAAGGGAAATACCTGTATCTGATTGCTTCGGACGATATGGCAAAACCGCAGGCGGTGGAAAGGTTGTACTCTTTTTTGTCTGAAAATCCGGATTATGTTCTGGCTGTCGGCGACAACGAGATTGTCAATGCCGATGCCAAGCGGATCTATTGGGGCAAACATCGGGAAGTTGTTTCCGAAAATCAAGCCGTTTTTAAAACCTTCGGAGACGAATTGCGTTTGAACGAACCGGACAATCAGCATTCGGATTTCGGTAGTTATGAGAGCTTGTTGAAAGGAAATTATATTCCGAACGGATATATGTATTCTCGTCAGGCGATTATTGATGCCGGCAAGATGGATACGAAAGTTTTTTTAGAAGATTGGTATCTTCATCTGCAACTGTCTAAACGGGGAAAATACAAGTATATTCCCGAAATATTGTTTTCTTATCGCTGGCATGGAGAAAATACGGTTTTAAGCCCAGCGTTTCAAGCTAAGGCTCAAGATGTTTACCGACAAATCTACGAACACGAAAAAGAGTACTGCTTCGCGCACGGCTATGAAAAGCTTTGGAAACGCATGTGGAGCCGGCGTTTCGGCTGGCGGGCGAAGTGGAAAGGGCTGAAGGCTTTTTTGAGGGGGAAGAAATGACAGCGGACACGTCTTTGATCCGTTTCGGTGTTTTCGGCGACAACCGCGGATCGCTCATCGCGCTTGAAAACGGGCACAACCTGCCTTTTGACGTCAAGCGCGTTTATTACATTTACGGCACGAAAGAAGGCGTTTCGCGCGGCTTTCACGCGCACAGGAAATTAAAGCAGATGCTGATCGCCGTGCGGGGCAGCGTTACGGTCAAATGCGAATACGGCGACCGGAAAAAGGAATACACGCTGAATCGTCCCGACGAAGGATTGTTGATCGAAGGCCTCGTCTGGCGGGAAATGCACGATTTTTCGCCCGATTGCGTGCTGGTCGTTTTGGCGGACGAGTATTACAGCGAAAGCGATTACATACGGGATTACGAAACGTTCCTGAAGGAAAACGGAAAATGACGGCGTCCTCTTTTTCGCATGTTAAAATAACGGGTGTTGCGACGGTTGTGCCGCCGAAGAAAATTTCTTTGGACGATGAAGCCTTTTTTTACGCCGATGCGCCGGAAAAGCTGGCCAAACTGAAAACCGCGGTCGGGCTGAACACCCGTTGCGTCGTCGAGGGGGATACAACGCCCGCCGATTTGTGTGAAGACGCCGCAAAGCGCCTGATTTCCGGAATGAACGTCGATTTGACGACGATTGACGCCCTGATTTGCGTTCTGGACAATCCGGATTATAAAATACCGCCGACTTCCTGCGTGTTGCACGGAAAGCTGGATATGCCGACGACCTGTATGGCTTTTGACGTCAATCACGGATGCGCCGGTTATATTTACGGTTTAAGCATAGCGTCCGCCATGATCGAAAGCGGGATGTGCAAAAGGATCTTATTGCTGGCCGGCGACACGAAAAGCAAAACGATCAATATCAAAGACCGCGTTTCCGCGCCGATTTTCGGGGACGGGGCGGCGGCGACGTTGCTGGAATATTCGGAAAGGGAAAGTCCGTCATTCTTTGTTATCGGCGCAAACGGGAAACTGCATCAAAACATCATGATTCCCGCCGGCGGCGCGCGGATGCCCTGTTCGGACAAAACCCGCGAAGAGCAAACGGACGAGTTCGGGAACACGCGCAGTTTGGAGAACTTCACGATGAACGGCCGCGCCGTGTTCGATTTCACGATGAACACCGTTCCGAAAAATTTGAAAGAAGTGCTGACTTACGCGGATATTTCGCCGGATATGATCGATTATGTCGTTCTGCATCAGGCGAACAAAAGCATTTTGACCAATGTGGCGATGCGCGCCGGTTTCAGGGATTTGTCGAAAGTTCCGACGGGAACGCTGAACAAATACGGGAACTTGTCGGTCGCTTCCGTCCCGAGCGTTTTTTCCGATCAACTGTCCGGACAACTTTCGACGCAAAAACTGCGCTTACTGATATCCGGTTTCGGCGTCGGTCTGTCTTGGGGCGCCGCCGTTATCAACACGGACAGAATCTATTGTCCCGAACCTTTTGTTTACAGGGGTGAAAAATGACGAAAGAAGAATTTTTGAACGAACTGACCATGCTTACGGGAACGCCGAAAGCGATCACCGGAAATATGCTTTTGGCGGATATTCCCGAATGGGATTCTCTGGCGGCGATGAGCACGGTTTCTTTGTTTGAGGAAAAGTTGGGCAAGGAAATCGATTTGGCCGCCATCGAACAAATGACGTCGGTTTCCGATTTGTTGAAAGCGGCGGGATTATGAGCAAAAAACTGGTTATTGTCGGTACCGGCGAAACGGCGGCTTTGGCGTACGAGTATTTTACGCACGACAGCCCGTACGAAGTCGTCGCTTTCGCCGTTGAAAAGGCTTTTCTGACCGAAGATTCGTTTTGCGGATTGCCGGTCGTCGCTTTTGAAGATGTCGAACTGAAATATTCGCCCAAAGAATACGACGCTTTCGTCGCGATGGCGGCCGGACGGCTGAACCGGCAAAGAACGCGTTTTTATCGTGAAACGAAAACGAAGGGCTATAAATTGGCATCGTATGTCAGTTCCCGCGCGTTCGTCTGGCATAACGTCGAAATCGGAGACAACTGTTTTATTATGGAAGACAATACGCTCCAGCCGTTCACGAAAGTCGGCAACAATGTCGTGATGTGGAGCGGGAACCATCTGGGACATCGCTCCGTCGTCAAAGACAACTGTTTCATCACTTCCCATGTTGTTGTTTGCGGCTTTTGCGAAATAGGCGAGAACACGTATATCGGGGTCAATTCATCAGTTGCCAATAACATAAAAATCGCCGCCGATAATTTCATCGCGATGGGGACGGTCATCGGGAAAAACACGGAAGAAAACGCGATTTACAAAGGCAATCCGGCGGTCAAAGCGCCGATCGCGGCCAAAAAGTTCTGTCAAGTAAAGGAGTCGGGAAAATGAAGTGGAAAAAGAAAGGACTGATTTATTGTCCGGATGAAAACAGTCCGGAATGGATGAACAATTCCGTTCTGACTCCCCAGCCGTTTCTGCTGACGGAAGATATTATTCGTGTTTACGGGGCTTTTCGTGACAAAGACGGTGCGGGACGCATCGGATATGTCGACGTGGACGCGAAAAATCCCTCCCGTATAATAAAAATCAGCAAAAAGCCCGTTCTGGATATCGGTGAAAACGGCTATTTCGACGATAACGGTGTGATTTTAGGCGACGTCTTGCGCGTTCACGACAAGGTTTATATGTATTATGTCGCCTTCCAGCTTGTTAAAAAAGCCAAATTTTTCGCCTTTTCCGGACTTGCCGTCAGCGAAGACGGCGGCAAAACATTCACTCGCCACGGTAAAGCGCCCGTTCTGGATCGTTCTGAAGAAGGCATCTTCGGCAGGTGCATCCATACGGTGCTGTTTGATCAAAACAAGTTCCGCGTCTGGTATTCCGTGATTTACGACTGGACGTTCATCAACGGCATCCCGTATCCGACCTATGACATCAAATATATTGAATCCGAAAACGGCGTCGATTTTCCGAAAGAGGGGATTCAATGCCTGAAATGCAACGAAAACGAATATCGGATCGGTCGTCCCAGAGTACGGAAACTGGCAAACGGAAAGTATGAAATGCGCTATACGTCCGACACATACAGCAAAGAATACCGCGCAGGTTATGCGGAATCCGACGATGGTATTCATTGGGTGCGTAAAGATGAATTGAGCGGTCTGCATCCTTCCGGCGGAACGGCTTGGGATTCTAACGAAGCCTGTTATCCGGTGGTTATTGAGACGAAATACGGAACGTATATGTTCTATGACGGCAACGGAATGGGAAAAACTGGTTTTGGTTATGCAAAACAAGAAGATGACTAATGATTGAAGTTATAGCTTACAGTGCCGAAAAACAAAAAGAGTGGGACGCTTTTATCGACGCGTCCAAAAACGGGACGTTCATGCTCAAGCGCGGGTATGTCGAGTATCATTCCGACCGTTTTACCGATTTTTCGATGATGTTTTATGACGAAGGCAAGCTCGTCGCCGTGATGCCGGCCTCTTTGCACGGAGAAGAGGTGATTTCCCACGGCGGGCTGACCTACGGCGGCATTATTTCCGACCGCAAAATGACGGCAAAAAAAATGCTGGCCGTGTTTGATGCGCTACGCCCTTGTTTAAAGGAAAAAGGCGTAAAAAAACTGATTTATAAACGCGTCCCGGCCCTTTATTACACCTATCCCGCCGATGAAGATTGCTATGCGTTGTTCCGAAACGGCGCAAAGCTTACGCGTTGCTGTATGTCGACGGCAATCTATCTGCCGGACAGAATCAAGTTGTCCAAAGGCAAAAAATGGGGCATCAGCCGCGCGAAACAAGCAGGAATCGTTGTCAGAAAGTTTGACGATTTCGATTTGTTCATCGAAAAGGAAAACGATGTTTTAAAAGAACGCCACAATACGAAAGCCGTTCATACGGGGGCGGAACTGAAACTGTTGGCGGATCGCTTTCCCGATAATATCGCTTTGTACGGCGCTTTTCTGAACGACGAATTTTTGGCGGGAACGCTTGTATTCGTTACGCCGACGGTCGCACATACCCAATACATCACGACCACGGAAAAAGGCAGGGAAATGTTCGCGTTCGATTTTCTGGGCAACGAACTGATATCGAACGTCTATACGGATAAGACCTGGTTCGATTTCGGCATTTCCACCGAAGACGGAGGAAAGGTTCTGAACGAAGGCTTGTGCCAGCAGAAGGAAACTTTCGGCGGTCGGGGCGTCGCTTATGATTTGTATGAATGGGAATTGTGAGTATGACGGACAAGCCTTTTCTGACAATCTTTATTCCTGTTTATAACGCGGAAAAGTATCTGGATGATTTGTTCGCCACCCTGAAAAATCAAACGTGCCGGGACTTCGAGGTCTTCTTTTGCGACGACTGTTCGACGGACCGGTCGCAAGAAATCATTCGGAAATTCATTGACGACAACTCCGGCGACGGCGCGCGTTATATTCTGTATAAAGCCGAAAAGAACAGAGGAAGCAGCCATTTCCACTTTTCCGAAGCCTTTCGTTACCTGAACGGAACTTATTTGATAGCATTTACGCAGGATGACTGCATCGACGCCGATTTTGTCGAACGTTGCCGACAAAAATCAATGGAAGACGACTACGATATCATTCTTTCAAATCTCGTTTTTCTGGAAAACGGAAAAACAAGGCCTTTGGGAAAAGAGTATTTGGCGGATTTCCAAAATAAAAAGCTGACAAACCGGGATATGTTCGAATTAAGTTTGAACTGGAAAGTCAGTGCCGAAGGATGTATTAAACTCGATTTGCTGAAAAAGGCAGGATACTTCGATTATCCGTATTACACCATCGACGAATTCGCTACGCGGAAAGCGTTGCTCATGACCGACAAAATCGCTTATGTCGATGTGAATTGCTATTACAGGATCGACAATCCGAACGCGCTGACGAAAAAAATGAAGCCGTTTTCTTTTGATGCTTTGACGACAAATACCTGGCTTGCGGATTTGTTGGCCGAATATGATTTCGGGGCGGACACAATCGAAAAACAAATCGAAAAGCTTGTAAAAGACAATAATTGGTTCGTTTTCAAATTTTTTGAAAACATTGATGATTATTCCGTCGAACAACAGCGCGAAATCAGGGAAAAGTTGACGAAAGCCCATGAAAAAATCGCTTCTTACCTTGTCAAGTATAAGAAGGATCCTTCCGTTTTGTACGATTTGGAACAGGTTGAAAACGGCGTTTTGTATAAATCGAAAGGCTTGCCGTACGTCTTCGAAATTCAAACGTACAGAAAACGGGAAAATAAAATAAGAGCCGTTAAACTGTTCGGTCTTCAGATTGCGAAATGGATCGTAAAGAAAAAAAGAAAGAAGTCATGACAAAATCCGCTTGACTCTTTTATAAAAATAATCACAATAAGTTATATTTTAAGCGGTGTGTCCGTTGTTGACGGCAGGGAGAAATCCCTGCTTTTTTTATGAGGAAAAACAATGACGGTAAGCACAATAACAAACAAAGTGTCTTATACCGGAAACGGGGTCGCGGTCAGTTTCGCGATCCCGTTTCCTTTTTTGGAACGGGAGCATTTGAAGGTTTGGCAATTCCTGAACAACATTCAAACGCAACGGACGGACTGGACGGTTTCGGGCGGAAACATGGTCTTTGAAACGGCGCCCGCCGACGGGGCGCGGATCATCATCATGCGCGAAGTGCCTTTGACGCAGGAAACGGACTATCGGGAAAACGAGATTTTGCCCGCCGAAACGCTCGAACGCAATTTCGACAAGCTGACGATGCAGGTCCAGCAGTTGGCGGAAGAAAGCGGACGATCGGTCAAGACCGGCATGTTTTCCGCGACGGAACCGGACGAACTGGTCAGGAAAGTGGAAAACCTGTGGGATATCATAAGCGATATTAGGAGCATCGCAACTCATTCATCGGATATTACGGCCGTTTCCGCGAATTTGACGGA
>DGGW01000025.1 GCA_002393065.1 Alphaproteobacteria bacterium UBA3864
TCAGATTGCCGCCCGCCCAGAACGCGCACAAAGCAAGCAAGCCCGCCGGCGTGTCCGGACATTCGTTGCCGACGTCCAAAGCCTTTTTCGCGTTGACTTCGTCGGGCGAAACGATCCAACGGTACGCCGCCTGCAGCGCGTTGTCGCGGACTTTCGCTTCGTGTTCGGGCACTTTCGGCGGAATGACCGCGTGGATCGTGTCGAGCGTTTCCCGGCGCACCGCCTGCAGTTTCGATTTGATTTCGTCCGCCGCTTTGAAAATCGGGGAATCGGGATCGATCTGGATCGGCGCCTCGTTTAACCTTTTCGTGAAGATCTCGATCAGTTTCAACGGATGGATGCCGTATTTCTTTTCGTATTCCTTATAAGCGATCTCCACCGCGTCCTCAACCAGCTTCAGCGCGTCGGGATCGACCTGCGCCCGCATCTGCTGATATTCCGCCTGCACTCTGGCGATCGTCGCCTCCGCGTCCGCGACCATGGCGGGATCGGGGGCGGGCGGTTCGACTTTGGCGAAGTCGGGAACGATCGGTTCGAACGAAACGGCGATGTTGTCGATATCCCGATCTTCGGCGGGAACGGCTTTCAGTTCCTCGAACAAAGACAGGACGCATTGATACGCCCACCACACGGCGGCGCGGCGGTGCGCCATGTACGCCAACAGTTCGCACGCGCATTTCCAGCGTTCCGCGTCCGCGAAGTTCCAAACGACTTCCTCCGCGTCCGTTTTGTTGTCAAAGAAGGACTGGAGATCCGGCCGGATCTTGTATCCTTCGGTATTGCACACATCGTCAAGCTCTTTATGCCTTAACAGGACAAAATGTTTGTTCATCCATTCCAATTTATCAGACATTTTCTTATCCTCTTAAGTCATCTTCAACGCTTTGGTTTCGATATCGGCCGCGCCCGCTTTCGTGCGCATGGCCTGCGCGCCGGCTTCCGCCGCCGTCGCTTCGCCCGTCGACGCTTTCGCTTCGGTTTCGCTGGCTTTGATGCTGCCGTCCTGCCCCGAAACGCCGTCCTTGGACAGTTTGCCTTCCGTTTCGCTCGCCGCGGCTTCGGATTTGCTGACGGCCGTTTTCTGTTCGGTCGGCTTCAGATCTCTGTCGCCGGACACGTCTCTTTCCTTGACGTTCGTTACGACTAATTTGGCGATCACGTCCACGGCGGCGGCGGCCAGCGACGCGGCCAGAACGGATCCCACGATCGGCGCGACCAGGGTTTGGATCGCCGTTTCCGTGTCGGGTGTCATCTCGAAACCGGCTTTTTTGGAAAGCTCCTCGCCGGCTTTATTGACTTCTTTATTTGCATCCAGTCCCATTTTAAAGAGCCTCCAATTCTTTACGCAACGCGTTGTTCGCCGGTTTCACGCCGATAAAATATCTGGCGGCGACGCCACCCCCTATGCCGCCGAGCACCGTCGCCAACCCCAGCGTGCCGAGCACGATCGCCTTTCCCGTGCCGCCGACAGCGTCGCGGAATTTGCCCGTGTACGTCGTATCAAGTCCCGCCGTCGGAGATTCCACCTCTTCTTTATGAACGTCGGATACGGTTTCCCCGAACGAATTTCGCCAGATATGACCGTTGTTGTCCAACATCAGGCTCGCCATATGGAGCCAATCGGGCGTTGACGCGCATATACCGATGAACATCCCCATGACCAGACCGTATTCGACGACCATCGACGCCATATTGATCGCTTCGCGGCCGTGGCTGTTGTATTGTTCCTCTGACAACATCGCCATTTCGAGCGCCATGTGGACGGCGCTGTGAAGGATCATGATAAATTCCATCGCCCCTTTCAACGTTCCCGCGGGATCCGCGATATCGACGCCGACGCTCAGCCCCCAGTTAAAGCCGATGAAACCGTCGATGATCGGTATGGCGATGGTGCTGATCTTGCTCGGGATTCCCGACGCCGTTCCCGACGCGCCTTTTTCCTGCTGCGCGATCCCGTCCGACATGGACCCCATGTTCAGCGCGAAGTTTGCGGAAGCGAAGCCGCCTTTGAAGGCGTACGAAACTTTGCTGAGCGTTTGCGCGCGGATATTGCAACCCGTCATACGCAGAACGCCGCCCAGCGACGAAATGCTCGCCCCCCAGCCGTCGCTGAGGCCGAATCCGAAAACGGAGCCGATCTTGACGGATGTGCCGTTCATTTTTATGCCTTCGCGCGCCGAAATCGATATCGCCGAATCCCACGAATTGACCGCCGAAACCGATTCTTTTCTGGAAAACATGGAAATGCCGCTCTGTTCCAGACGGATCACCGTGGAACCGACCATCAGGTCGATGCCTTTTTCGGCCTTCAGCACCATGCGGCGTTTCGCGCGCATCTGGATGTCGCCCGCCAGGAACGCGGGGTCCTGATCCGCGTAATCCTGCGGCAGCGCGGGAAAAGCGTCCATATCCAGATCCGTTTTGTTATCGGCCAGATTCTTTTTCCGTTTGGCTTTGCGTTTTTTGATGTCGTCGCCGTAGCCCGCGAACAAACCGATGCGCTTCGCCGCCGTTTCGTTGTAGTTCTGCGCGTACGATTCGATGTCGCCCGTGGAGGACACCTTGATTTTATCGACGATCGGCAGGTTTGTTTTGTCTTCAAGCTTTTTGTTGGTCGATCCTTCCTTTTCGGACCATTCGGTCGATTCGGAATAAAAGCCTATTTCGGAATACGTCGAATCGGAGGTGTTTTCCCCTGTTTTCTTATAACGCAAGACCTGACCTTCCTTGTCGAAAGCGTCCGTCTTTTCCTTCCCGTTTTCCTTCGGTGAAAACGGACTTTCCGCCGTCGGCAGATAGCTCATCAGGTAATGCGATATTCCTTCGACGCCGATCAGCACTTTTTCGCCGACGCGGGGGAAACGATACAGTCCGTTCTGATCGCCGCCCGTCGGCATCGTCAGGCGCACTTTCGCGGGTTTCTGCTCGGCCGTCGGCTTCGATTTCGGCGGGTTTATCTGTTTGATCGCGAAAAAGGTGTATACATCCTCGCCCCGGATGTATTTCCCCGTCAGCTTTGTCCCTTCCGCCGTTTCCGTTTTTCCGTCAGCGTCGGTAACGACCATTTCCATCAAAATCATTTTCAATCTCCGTTTGTCGGTTTCCAACGTTGATAAACGACCGGCTTGGGCGCCGTCGACGTTTGTTCGCCGCCGGGCGCGGGCGACGGTTTGAACGGCGCGTCGGGCTCAGGTTCGGGCGCGGGCGTCGGTCTGAAGGGCGCGACGGGCGCCGCCGGTTTAAAGTCCTCGAACCCTGCGGGCGCCGGATTGTTCGTCAGACCGCTTTTCGTTCCGAAACGCGGTCCGCTCTGAAAGATTCCCTGTTCCCAGTTGTTCTTTCCCGTCATCACGTCAACGCCCAGATCGAAGTAATGCTCGTAGCGTTCCTTCAGCTTGCGCGTGCCGCCCTTGTGCAAAGCGCACATCAGCAACACCTGACAAATGCCGTTCGCCGCCAATCCCGCGGGAGGCGGAATGACCTGTTCCGTTTCGGGCATCAGGTCGCCGCCCGCCCAGAACGCGCAAAGCGACAGCAGACCGGCGGGCGTGTCCGGACATTCGTTGCCGATGTCCAACGCTTTCTTGGAATTGACTCCGTCCGGCGCGACCACCCAACGATAGACTGCCTGCATCGCGTTGTCCCGCACTTTCTTTGCGTGCGCCGGCACTTTCGGCGGAATGACCGCGTGAATTGTGTCCAACGTTTCCTTACGCACCGTCTGCAGCTGCGCTTTAATATCATCCGCCGCCTTGAAAATCGGAGAATCGGGATCGACAGCCATCGGGGCCTTTTCTTTTTCCACAGCCTTTTTCACCAATTCAAGAGGCGTCATCCCGAATTTTTCCTTGAACAAATTGAACGCGTGATCCAACGCTTCTTCAAATTCGCTTATAACGGCGGGATTCGCCAATTCGCGCAGAGAGGCGACTTCCTTTTGCATCTTTTCCAAAGCGGCTTTAGCCTCCTGAACCTGTTCGGGGCTCGGTTTGGCCGGCTCGACCTTGGCGAAGTCGGGAACGGTCGGCTTGAACGATGCCGCGATAGAATCGATATCGCGGTCTTTGGCGGGAACTTGATTCAATTCCTCAATCAAAGACAGAACGCACTGATACCCCCACCACACGGCAGCGCGGCGATGCGCCATATATGCCATCAGTTCGCATGCGCATTTCCAACGACCCGCATCTGCGAAATCCCAAACGATTTCCTCCGCATCCGTTTTGTTGTCAAAAAACGATTGGATATCCGGACGGATTTTATAATTTTCAATTTTGCACACGTCTTGAAGCGTTTTATGTCTTAACAGAACAAAGTGTCTGTTCATCCAGTTCAATTTATCAGACATTTGTTTATTTCCTTAGGTTATTTTCAATTCTTTGACTTCGATATCGGACGCCCCCGCTTTCGTACGGATTGCCTGTACGCCGGCTTCCGTCGCCGTTGCGTCCGCCGTCAGGGCCAAAGCTTCGGTTTCATCGGCTTTCACACTGCCTTCCTGCGCCGAAACGCTGTCCTTGGCAACAGAGCCTTCCGTTTCGGATGCCGACGCTTCCGATTTGCTGACGGTTACTTCGTCTTCGGTAGGACGCATGGTTCTGGTGCCGGTCAGATCGCTTTCCTGATAATTTGTCGTCGTCAGCTTTTTAACTTCCGATGCGATAGCGGCCACTACGATACCGGTTACCGCCGAAGATAAAATCGGTTCCATCGCCGTTTCTATATCTTTCATATCTTCTTCTGATAATGACATCTTACAATTCCTTCAAAGCCTGCTGTGTTGCGCTGTCCAGCTCGTACGTTGCGAACTCTTTCACTTCAAACATCGCCACCTTGGACGCTGTCTGAAGCATATCCGGGCCGTATTTTTTGACGGCATTCAAAACTTTTTTGCCCAAGCCATCCGCCGCGTCCTCGCCCACGCCGGCGGCGGCTTCCTGCAACGATTGATTTGAAATGTTCGCCTGTTCATACGTTTTGGAATCAAGCTTGATACCGGCGTGCGGCGTCAAAGAAATGCCAGCCTTGTGAATGACGGAATCGACGGATTCGCCCAACAGAATGGCCAGCAAAGTCGTCTGTAGCGTTACATCGACGATCGTGCATCCGGCCCAAGTGTCGAAACGCTTGTCGTCATTGTAGTACTTTTTGCTGGACGTATCATAATGAACGGCGTATTCGGCCAAACGCTTGCGTTCGAAAACGGTGCGAACCGAATCAAAAATATTATAGACAATGTCCATCGCAATAGTAACATAATCGACCGTTTTCTTCGGCTTGGTCTCCCCTGCCGTTTCCGTAAAGAACGACCCGATCTTGTCGGCGAAAAAGCTCATATAATACGTTTGGTTGGCGACTTCGGACATTCCTTTTTTCGCGGTGAAAACAGACGCAATCTGATTGATCAGATTGACGACGCCGACGCTGGCGTTGAAAATCGCGCTTAACGTTGTTGACGCTTCAATGTTCACGGCGGACCCCGAAAAGGACGTTCTCCCCATCATCATCGACCAGCACGCCCCGAACCCGTCAAACCAGTTCACGCCGCGGTCAAACGTCGCCATGAATTTACGTCCCTGCATTGTAACACTGCCGTTTGACGATAAACTCAATCCCGCATCGAAAGGTCCGAAACCTTCGTCTTTTTCGCCCAGTTTTCCGCTGGATAAGTTCAATCCCGACGGAGACAAGGCTACTGTCGCCGGTCCGCATTTCAGCAAAACGCCTTCGCGCGCATCCAGAATGATGCGGCGGTCTGCGGAAATGCAGACGTCCCCCTTGCCGATCTCCGCATAATCCGTGTTCCTCTCGTTCAGAGAGTTATCTTTTATATTATCCGAAGACAGAAATTTTGATTGCAGGGAAATTCTTTGCGCGCTGATTTCATTCAAATTCTGCGCCTTGGATTCGATATCGCCCGTGGAAGTCAGCTTGATCTTGTCGATGATCGGCAGTTCCGATTTGTCGTCGATTTTGGAATTAGACGAACCGGCAGCCTCCTTCCATTCGGTCGTTTCGGAATAAAAGCCGATTTCAGAATAAGGCGTATCCGCTTTATTATCGCCCGTTTTTTTATAGCGCAGGATTTGTCCCTGCTTGTCGAAAGGTTCCGTTTTTGTCTGATCACCGTCTTCCGGAGAAAACGGATTTTCCGCCGTCGGCAGATAGCTCATCAGATAATGGGAAACCCCTTCGATGACGACCAGCACTTTTTCGCCGACGCGCGGAAAACGGTACAGCCCGTTCAGTTCGCCGCCGGTCGGCATCGTCAGCCGCACTTTCGCGGGCATCTGGTCCGGCGCCGGCGTTATGGCGGGATCGTTCACCTGTTTGATCGCGTAAAAGGAATACATATCCTCGC
>DGGW01000077.1:0-5092 GCA_002393065.1 Alphaproteobacteria bacterium UBA3864
GAACGGCGCGGCAGGCGTGGATGCCCGACGCCGACAGTTCCGTCAAAATCTGCCGGATCGCCTGCGGGCCTTCGGCTTCCGGAAAAGCGATGCGCAGCTGGTAAACATTCTTTGACGAAACAACGCCGTACCGGTCGGACGGATACAGGAATTTTTCATACGGAACGATCACGTCCGTTTCCGCCGGCGTCAGACGGTAGCGCATTTCGTTTACGAAAGGCAGCGTCGCGATGTTCAGGAAAAAGCGCGGCGCAGACGCTTTGAAGTCGTATTTGGAAATCAGCGGTTTTCTTTCCGCCTGCGACGTAAAGCCGGCGGTTTTCAAAACGCTGCGGCCGATTTTGTCGCCTTTGGCGGACGTATCGATCCACGCCACCGCGAAATCGGTCGTTTTGCGCGCGGCGCGAAACGCTTCGAACAACGCGTCAAGGTTCGGACAGCGACGGCTGACGACATGGACGTTGGCTTCCGGCCGTTTCGGCAGCGTCAGCGAAAGCAGCGTGATGAAGCCGATCAGCCCCTGCCCGCCCAGGACGGCGGAAAACAGATCGGCGTTCTGATCGGGCGAAGCGCGGACGGTTTGCCCGTTCGCCAGAACGATGTCCATCCAGTTCAACGCGTTGCCGAGCGATTGCCGTTTCGGCGTGTTCATCCCGAAAAGGTTGGCGGCGATCGCTCCGCCGAGGGTGCGCCGTCCCGAACCGCACGCGATCGGGAACATGAATCCGCGCGGTGCGAACAGTTCCGTTATTTTTTCCAGCGTCAGGCCGGGTTCGCAGATCAGCTCACCCGTTTCTTCGTTAAAGGAACGGATCTGATCCAACCGGTCGGATATCATCACGGCGCCGCCGTTGTTCAGCGTTTGGTCGGCGTAAGCCGATCCCGTTCCGCGGGCGATGACGCCGCTTTTGCCGACCTGTTCCATATACTTCGGCACGTCGGCGATCCGTTCGGGACGGCACACCTGACACAGCGCCCGATGCGTTCCCGCACAGCCCGACAAATTTTTCTGATACCAGTGCATAAGCGATACACTCCTGTTTCGTTTGGCGTATTATACACGCAAACGGGACAAAATAAAACGAAAACAAATAACGAAAACGGAAAGAATTACGGACGGACGCTGTCCAGATAATCCTTCAGCTTATCCTTGAGCGATTCCTCGGGACGGCCGCCCCAGATACGGATGATTTCCGCGGCGGTCAGCGCTGCGGTCTTGCCTGCGGCGGGCAAACTGAACCCGTGCGACAGGCCGAACAGGAAACCGCCGGCGAAAGCGTCGCCCGCACCGGTGCTGTCAACGACGGTCAGCCGATTTTCGGACGGAACGGTCGCGATGCCGTCTTCGGAAAAGATGACGGCGCCCCGTGATCCGCGGGTCATCGCCAAAATCTGGTGACGCGCCTTTAAAATATCCATGAAGACGTTCATGTCCGTTGTTTCCCTGTCGATGTCGAAACAGCCGCGGATCTCACGTTCGTTGCCGATCAGGATGTCGGCCTGCGACCGGATCTGTTCAATGACTTCCTGCACGGCGACGGCGCGGAAGTTCAAATCGTGCATGTTGAAAGCGATTTTGACGCCGGCTTCGGCGGCGACGTCAAGGGCGCGGCACACGGCGCGGCGGGCGCGGCGGGACACCAGCATCTGGCCTTCGACGAACAGGATTTCGGAATCGCGAATCGTGTCGGCGTCGATGTCTTCTTCGTCCAACTCCTCGCACACGCCCATATTGAAAGCGAACGTACGGTCGTGGTCGGGCGTCACCATCACCAGACAGCGCGCCGTCGCGCGGTCGATTTCGCGGTCGTAAGGAATCAGCGGGACGCAGGATTTGATGCCGGCCTTATCGAAAGCTTCCTTGAATTTTTCGCCCATCGTGTCGGTGCAGGCTTTGCCGATGAAAGCGGCTTTCCCGCCCAGAGAGGCGACGTTGGCCATCGCGTTGGCGGCGGTTCCGCCGGGGATGACGCGGGAATCGGTCAATTCGCGGCGAATGTCGCGCAAAACGGCGACCGGCAGGACGTTTCCCCTGCCTTTATCCAAATCAAAACGGTGCAGAAACTCGTCGCTGACATTGGCGACGACATCAACGAAAGCGACTCCGACAGCGGTGACATCGAATTTTTTCACGACTCCGAACTCCTTAAACGGAAACCACGTTATCGGGACTTCTTTATACAGCCCAATTATCCAAAAGGCGAGTCAAAAAAACAAAAAGGTGAAAATCGGCGGGATACGGAATATTTAAAAAGTTGATATCGCGGGAAAGGTACAGTAAACTTTAGCCTGACTTTTTTCGGGAACCCGTCAAAGGGAAAGACATGAAACAATCGAAAACGGCTCTCATGGAATTGACCGCGCGCTACCGTGCTGTTCAAATGCGCGCTGATGGGCGCGGCTCTGGACGACGACGTGACTGAAAAGCTGGCTCCGGCGCAGGCGGCGGGCGATACGGCGCAGATGAAGCAGATCTTGCGCGAAATCGCACCGGAAGCGGCGCCGTCGGCGTCTTCGACGGCTACGGCTAACGCGGGCGCGGTGATAAACGTCGTCAGCGGCCGCATGGGCGGCGGTTCTCCGGCTCCGGCGGCCGGTTCGGGACGTTCGGGCGGCGATTACAAGCCGGACGCCTTCTACGTCAACGGCGTGATGAGCTACGGTCATTCGAAGTATGACGAAACGACGCGGCTGGCGGGGATGAAGAGCGATTACCGCGCGGACACGTTCGCCGCGCAAGCGATGGCGGGCTATGCGTTCAACGACATCTTCACGCCGGAAGCGGGCGTGCGTTATACGAGCGTCCGGCAAAAGAGCTACACGAACGCCTTAGGCGCGCGGCTGGCAAGCAAAACATCGGACACGCTGACCTGGGTCGCCGGCGTAAAAGCGGCAAAGACGTTCCGCAAAGACAGCCTGACGCTGACGCCGGACGCGAAGCTGGCTTTGACGTATGACGCTCACCGTTCCGGACAATCACGGACGGTAACTCTGGCAAACGGTGCAAGCTATGTGGCGGACGGCGAAAACATGAACCGCTTCGGCATCGAACTGGGCGCGGGTGTGACGTTCAAAGTCGGCGGCAACACCGACATCGGCGTGTCGTACGAAGGCAAGTTCAAAAAGCACTACACCGACCACACGGCTTTGTTGAACGTCAAATACAACTTCTGATGCCGTTTTTTAAATCACCGTGTTTCGGGATTCTTTATACAGACCATTTATCCGAAAGGCGAATCAAGGTTCTCATTCTTTCAAAAATCCGCATTGATAAAAAAACACGAAACTGTGACAAAATATTTGGATAAATATGTTAAGTTAGTATAATTTCAGAAGGGTGATACCGCTTTCTTGTTCAACAATCTGATTTTGGGTAGATAACATTTATGTGTGAAATCCAGTTGTTTAACGGAGACTGCTTAGAAATTATGTCGGAACTAATTTCTAATAATGTAAAAGCAGACGCAATCATAACAGACATTCCATACGGAACAACAGCTTGTCCTTGGGATATTGTAATTCCTTTTGAACCGATGTGGAATTGCCTAAAAAAAATAAGAAAAGACAATTCTCCGATATTATTATTTGGAAACGAGCCGTTTAATAGTTATTTAAGGATATCAAACATAAATGAATACAAGTATGATATTTATTGGCAAAAAGAAAGAGCAACAAATATTTTTCAGTTAAAGAAAAGACCTGCAAAGGTTATAGAAACAATCAACGTCTTTTATAAAGAACAACCCACTTATAATCCGCAAATGACGGATTATAATGGTCCGAAAAGAACGAACAAAATAAAGAATGGGAAACTAGGCGTTTTGATTGATTCGCAAAACAGACGGCCTTTTGAATACAATGATACAGGAAAAAGGTATCCGTTACAGATTGTTCAATTTAAACGAGATATATTATCTTCTAATCTTCATCCAACGCAAAAACCGGTTGCATTGATGGAATATTTAATCAAGACTTATACAAATGAAAATGATACTGTGTTAGATTTTACAATGGGAAGCGGAACAACAGGCGTTGCCTGTAAAAATCTAAACAGAAATTTTATTGGTATTGAATTGGATACAAAATATTTCAATATCGCAAAAAATAGAATAGCCGAATCTATTCCGAATTATGATTTATTTAAAAATGTTATATAATTGTCTATAATTCATCTTTTTTACAAGATGGTTTTCAATATGATATTTTATTGTATCATTGTTTAAATGAAACTGCCCCTCCCCCTTGTTTCCTCTGTGTTGCTTGTTACTATATCCTTTGCATTTTTTAACCTGATCGGACGTCATACAAAAAATGTATATATAATCAGCGAAAAACAAACCATAATATAACAAATCAAACTCTTTGCATTTTATTTGTTGTATATTCGAGTCAAAACTCTTTTTTGCAATCTCTTTAAACTTCATCGCTCTGATTGAAAAATTAGCTTTTTCGATTTCCTCCAATATATTTTTTTCGTTTATTTTATTCTCATTTTCTTTTAAAACTGTCGAAAATTTGATTTCGATTCTCTTTTTATTAGCCGCATCAAATTTATCAAACTCTAATTTTTTAGATTCTTCCAATTTATAAATTTTCTTAATCATTATTTCTGCGACATTACCAAATCTTCTGGTTTTGAGTGCAAAAATACCATTTCTGAATTCTTCAAGAGTCATCATAAATCATACCTCATCAAACAGATCGGAATCGAAGAAAGTTCTTAAATCTGATTTCAGAGCTTTGATTATTTTGATGAGTGTTTCGGCAGAAATATTTCTTCTACCTGTTTCTACATCGCCGATATACGAACGGGATAAAATACTATCGAAAGATAACTGTTCTTGCGTTATGTACTGCTCAGAACGAAGCTGTTTGATTCTTAATCCGATAGCTCTTTTTATCATAACCTAACTCTTTATCAAAGATTCAAGAAATACGGATTTCGGCTCAACCTACTTTAAGTGTCATTTTCATTTGCTATTAAATTGTCATCCTGTTTTCATAACATAGCTTTTTCCAAAAAAAGGAAAAAGCGGTTTTACAACAGCATCAGGTCTTCTTCGACGGGCGATTTACCGGACGGGTGTTCGGC
>DGGW01000077.1:5171-5658 GCA_002393065.1 Alphaproteobacteria bacterium UBA3864
TTGCCGTCGCGCGCGGTGATGCGCACTTTGCCGCCTTTCACAAGCTTGCCGAACAAAATCTCGTCGGCCAGAGGCTTCTTGATTTCCTCCTGTATCAGGCGGGCGAGCGGACGCGCGCCGTTCTTGTCGTCAAAGCCTTTCTTGACCAGCCACTCTTTCGCCGAGTACGCCAATTCGAGCGAGATCCGCCGTTCCGCCAGTTTTTGCGCCAACTGCTTGACGAACTTGTCGGCGACGCGACGCATGATCTCGCCGTCCAGACGGGCGAACGGAATGATGGCGTCCAAACGGTTGCGGAATTCCGGCGTGAAGAATTTTTCGATCGCTTCCTTGTCTTCGCCCGACCGCGGCGCGGTGCCGAAACCCATCACGGGTTTTTGCATGTCGGCGGCGCCGGCGTTCGTCGTCATGATCAGGATCACGTTCGAAAAGTCGATCTGCTTGCCGTTGGAATCGGTCATCTTGCCGTAGTCCATCACTTGCAGCA
>DGGW01000056.1 GCA_002393065.1 Alphaproteobacteria bacterium UBA3864
TTCTTTCAAACTTCTCTTTTGCCATTTCTTTGATAACTCCAAAAATTAACCAGCCATTTTGGCTTTGATTTCGTCGGCGACGTTCGCCGGGACTTCAGCATAGTGCGAGAACTGCATCGTATACTGGGCACGTCCCTGGCTCATGGACCGAAGCGTGTTCACGTATCCGAACATCTGGGACAGAGGAACAGTCGCATCGATCACGCGAGCGTTGCCGCGCTGATCCATACCGGAAACCGAGCCGCGGCGGCTGTTCAAGTCGCCGATGATGTCGCCCATGTAGTCTTCCGGTGTAACAACTTCTACCTTCATAATCGGTTCCAACAACTTGGGACCCGCCTTCGCGATGCCTTCGCGGAAAGCCGCGCGGGCAGCGATTTCGAACGCCATCGTCGAGGAGTCGACATCGTGATAAGCACCGTCGAACAAGGTCGCCTTGAAGTCCGTGCAGGGGAAGCCGGCGACAACGCCCGTTTCCAGAGCGGCTTTCAAGCCTTTTTCGACGCCGGGGATGTATTCCTTCGGAACGTTTCCGCCGACAACGGTGTTTTCAAAAACATAACCTTCACCCGGCTTCAAGGGTTCGAAACGAATCTTGACGCGGGCGAACTGACCCGAACCGCCGGTCTGCTTCTTGTGCGTGTAGTCGATTTCGTAGGTCTTGGAAATCGTTTCGCGGTAAGCGACCTGCGGCGCGCCGACGTTGGCGTCGACTTTAAATTCGCGTTTCAAACGGTCAACGATGATTTCGAGATGGAGTTCGCCCATCCCTTTGATGATCGTCTGACCGCTGTCCGGATCGGACGCAACGCGGAACGACGGATCTTCCATCGCCAAACGGTTCAACGCCAAGCCCATCTTTTCGACGTCGGCTTTCGTCTTCGGCTCGACGGCGACTTCGATAACCGGATCCGGGAAGTCCATCTTTTCCAAAATCACGGGTTTCGATTCGTCGCAAAGCGTGTCGCCCGTCGTCGTTTCTTTCAAACCGACCAGAGCGACGATGTCGCCGGCGCTCGCTTCCTTCAGTTCTTCGCGATGATTCGCGTGCATCAACAACATACGGCCGATACGTTCCTTCTTGTCCTTGACGGAGTTCAGAACGTAGGAACCGGACGTCATCGTGCCGGAATAGATGCGGGCGAAGGTCAACGAACCGACGAACGGGTCGTTCATGATCTTGAACGCCAGAGCGGACAACGGTTCGTTGTCGTCGGCATGACGGACGGCTTCCCCGCCCTTCATGTCCGTACAGGAAACCGCCGGAATATCGACCGGAGACGGCAGATAATCGACGACGGCGTCCAACATCGGCTGAACACCTTTGTTTTTGAAAGAGGAACCGCACAAAACGGGGACGAAGCTCATCGAGATCGTGCCCTTGCGGATGCATTTCTGCAGCGTTTCGAGGGAGATTTCCTTGCCTTCCAGATAATCTTCCATCGCCTGGTCGTCCTGTTCGACGACGGTTTCGACCATTTCCGCATGATATTTGTCGGTCAGTTCCTTCAGGTCTTCAGGGACTTCGCCATAGGTGAAATCGGCACCAAGGTGTTCGCCGTTCCAAATGATCGAACGTTTGCGCAACACATCGACAACACCGACGAAATTGGCTTCCGCGCCGATCGGCAGCGTCATGACGATCGGGGTCGCGCCCAGACGGTCTTTGATCATACCGACGGTACGAAGGAAGTTGGCGCCGATACGGTCCATCTTGTTGACGAAGCAGATACGGGGAACTTTGTACTTGTCAGCCTGACGCCAAACGGTTTCAGACTGCGGTTCGACACCGGCGACACCGTCGAAAACGGCGACAGCGCCGTCCAGGACGCGCAGACAGCGTTCGACTTCGACCGTGAAGTCGACGTGCCCCGGGGTGTCGATGATGTTCAGACGATGCTCCCGCCAAAAGCAGGTCGTCGCCGCGGAAGTGATCGTAATACCGCGTTCCTGTTCCTGAACCATGAAGTCCATCGTGGCGGCGCCGTCGTGGACTTCGCCGATCTTGTGGGACTTGCCGGTATAGTACAGAATACGTTCCGTTGTCGTCGTTTTGCCGGCGTCAATGTGAGCCATGATGCCGATATTACGATACTTTTCAATGGGTGTAGTGCGAGACATTACACAAAACCTTCTTTAAAATTAAAATTACCAGCGATAGTGCGAAAACGCCTTGTTCGCTTCGGCCATACGGTGCGTATCTTCGCGTTTGCGAACGGCCGCGCCTTTGTTGGCCAGAGCATCCAGAAATTCACCGGCCAGACGCTGTTCCATCGTTTGTTCGGAACGGGCGCGGGCAGCGGCGATAATCCAACGGATGGCCAGCGCCTGCTTGCGGTCCGGACGGACTTCGACGGGAACCTGATAGGTCGCACCGCCGACGCGGCGGGACTTCACTTCAACGGCCGGTTTCACGTTTTCCAAAGCGTCGGCAAAAACCTTCAGCGGTTCCTGCTTCGTTTTTTCCGCAACGCGGTCAAGAGCGCCGTAAACGATCTTTTCAGCGGTCGCTTTGGCGCCGTGGAGCATAACGCAATTCATGAACTTCGCGACAACCAGATCCCCGTATTTCGCATCGGGCACGATTTCGCGTTTAACAGCTGCATGACGACGAGACATAGTAGTTTACACTCCTTCAAAAATTACTTGGGCCGCTTGGCGCCGTACAAAGAACGGCTCTGGCGGCGGGCGGCGATACCCTGAGTATCCAGCGTACCGCGAATGATATGGTAACGAACGCCCGGCAAGTCTTTTACACGACCGCCGCGCACCAGAACAACGGAGTGTTCCTGCAAGTTGTGACCTTCACCCGGAATATAGCTCAATACTTCAGCACTGTTGGTCAAACGAACACGCGCGACTTTACGCAACGCGGAGTTCGGCTTCTTCGGAGTCGTGGTATAGACACGGGTGCAAACACCGCGCTTCTGCGGGCACGCCTGCAGAGCGGGGGCTTTATTACGTTTCGCACTCGGCTTACGCGGGCTGCGAATCAATTGGTTAATTGTAGGCATTAAAATCCTCTTTCCTATTCTAACCGTTACAACACGCTTACTCGATTCCAACCTCTGCGGCGGAACCGGAAAGCTAACCTTCCCGAAAACGACGGTTTCCCGCCATTTTCGAACCTTTTAAAAGACGGCAAAAGACGGACGGAATCGTCCCTTTTCCCGCTTTTAGATTTGCATAGTGACAAAAAGAGCCGGAAGAGTCAAGGAAAATAAACGGTTTCCCGCTTTTTTATCCGGCTCTTCCGGCAATCGTTCACACGCCGCTTTTTCTTTTCAGACGCAGGAACCATCCGGCATAAGCGCCCGTCAGTCCCGCCGCCAGCGTGTATGAAACCGTATCGCTCAACCCGAAACCGATTTCCTGATTGAAAATATAGCTCGCAATCACGAACAGATAAAACGCGCCGGGGATCAGAACGAGCAGAATGCCTTTCTTTTGCTTCAGCAGATACAGCGCGGCAAGCGTGAACGTGAACACGGCGAGCGTCTGGTTGCTCCACGCAAAGTAGCGCCAAAGCTTTCCGAAATCGTCGCCGCTGGTCTTCGCGAAAACGAGCAGCCCCGCGACGCCGGCAAGAATCACCGTTGAAATCAGCAGCCGGTTGCGTTTCAGCGATTGGTCCATTTTCAGGTTTTCCCCGATGATCAGACGCATCGCCCGCAAAGCCGTGTCGCCGGACGTGATCGGCAGAATGATAACGCCGACGATGGCGATCATGCCGCCTATGTACCCCAGCATATCCTTCGCCACCAAACCGACAACGGCCGGCGTGCCGACAAGCTTTTCTTCAATGCCTTTGTTGTAGAGCCCCATCGCGGCGGCGGCCCAAATCATCGCGATAACGCCTTCGGCGACCATCATGCCGTAGAAAACGAGGCGCCCTTCCCGTTCGGATTTCAACGTTCTGGAAATCAGCGTCGTCTGACTGGCGTGAAAGCCCGAAACAATGCCGCAGGCGACGGTGACGAAGAACATCGGAATCAGCGCCTGCCCTTTCGGATAAAGACCTTTCCAGTTTGCAAAGCTCAATTCGTCCAGCGGATAGCCTTTGGCGAACAGGCCGATACCGATGCCGATCGACGACAGCAGCAAAATCAATCCGAAAACCGGATAAACGCGCCCGATGATCTTGTCGATCGGGAACAGTGTCGCCACCAGATAATACGCAAAGATCACGCCGTAAACGGCCCAGAGCATCGGTTCGGATAACACGGCTTCGCGTCCCATAATCTGGTTGACGAACAAATCTCCCGGCAGGTACAGAAATACGGCGGCGACCAGAAACAGCGTCAGACACAAAAACAGGTTGTAAATCCTGAACACCTTGTTTCCCATATATCTTTTGACCATTTGCGGCATTTGTTCGCCGTCATGGCGCATAGATATCATCCCGCAAAAGTAATCGTGAACGGAACCGGCGAAAATGTTGCCGATCGGAATCAGAATGAAGGCGACCGGTCCGAACAATATCCCCATGATCGGCCCTAAAATGGGACCCGTTCCGGCGATATTGAGCAACTGGATCAGCGCATTCTGCATTTTTCCCATAGGAACGAAATCGACGCCGTTTTCCAACGCGTACGCAGGTGTTTTCCTGTCATCAGGGCCGAATATCCGCTCAACGCGGGCGGAATAGAACCAACCGCCGATCAGCAACAGGCAAAAACCGATAATAAAAGTAAGCATAAGTCCTCCGACAAAAAAGAAAGCGCCGTTATAACGACGCTTTCCTTTTTATCATAAAATCACAAAATTTCAACGGGCGCGATCGGCCAATTTTTTGGCAACGGCCGCATTTTTCGCCGCGGGCATATCGTTATGCACCATACCGCCGGACGGATTCCCGTACGTCGCGTACAACTTCGCGATGTCTTCTTTAAAGGAAGATTTCTTTTCTTCCTTCGCGGGAGCGGGTTCCGCGGGCGCGGCTTCTTTCTTTTCGGCAGGCATATCGTTATGCACCATGCCGCCGCTCGGATTCCCGTACGTCGCATACAGTTTGGCGACTTCGTCCTTGTATTTCAGAATCGATTCTTTAATGGAGGATTTCTTTTCTTCTTTCGCGGGCTCGGCGGATGCGGCTTCCGTCTTTTTTTCGTCCGGGATGTCCTTATGGACCATACCGCCGCTCGGATTCCCGTAGGTCGCAAAAAGCTCTTTAGCCTTTTCCCACAAAGATTTCTTTTCTTCAGCCATTTTCAATCCCTTTCATCAACGGAAAATCATCCTTTGATTCTTGTATAGCGCTCTTTTCGTTTTTTGTCAAACTTTTTTCGAAAAACGCCGGAAATATTTTTCCGGCGTTTTCCATAGTTCAGATAAGCGGTCGTTTTAAAGCGTTTCGTCCGTTCCCGGCAAAACATCCGGTTCCGACGCGGAAGCCAAAGCTTTGTCGCGCTGAGCTGCCAATGCTTTCATCCGGTTGATGACGGATCCCGTTCCCGCCGGTATCAAACGACCGACAATAACGTTTTCCTTCAATCCGATCAGATTGTCTTCACGTCCGGAAACGGAAGCTTCGGTCAGAACGCGAGTCGTTTCCTGGAACGACGCCGCGGAAATGAAGGAGTTGGTCTGCAACGCCGCTTTCGTGATGCCGAGCAACAACGGGCTTGCCGTCGCCGGACGGCCGCCGGCCGCTTCCGCCTTCATATTTTCTTTTTCAAGCGTCAAACGATCGACCTGTTCGCCGACCAGGAACGTCGTATCGCCCGGATCGGTGATTTCCTTGTTCTGCAACATCTGCCGCGCAATCACTTCGATATGCTTATCATTAATCTTCACGCCCTGCAGTCTGTACACGGCTTGAATTTCCTTGACCATGTGTTGCGCGAACGCTTCCAGCCCCTTGACCCGCAAAATGTCGTGCGGATCTTCGGCGCCGTCCGTCAGTTTGTCGCCCTGATGAACGGTATCGCCGTCCTGAACCAGAATCAGCTTGCCTTTCGGAACCAGATATTCGCGTTCCAACCCTTCGGCGCTACGGACGGTAAGACGCTGTTTCGCCTTGTAGTCCTTTCCGAATTCGACAATGCCGTCAATTTCAGCGATGATCGCGCAATCTTTCGGCTTGCGGGCTTCGAACAGTTCTGCCACGCGCGGCAGACCGCCGGTGATGTCGCGGGACTTGCGTTCGATTTCGATCGTCGCGTAAATATCGCCTTTCTTGACTTCCGTTCCGGCGGCGAGCATGACGGTCGAATTGGCCGGCAACGTGTACACGGCCGCGGAAGCTCCGTCTTTTTCCAAAACGATTTGAGCTTTCCTGCCCGTGCCGTGCGTTTCAATCACGCGGATCTGCGTCAGCCCCGTCGCATCGTCTTTGATTTCGCGAACGGTTTCGCCGTCGACGAAGTTTTCGTATTTGACCGTGCCTTCCTTGTCGATGAAGTATGGAATGACGTACGCGTTCCATTCGGCGATACGGGTGCCTTTCGCGATCTTGTCCCCGTTCCTGACGGCGACAACGGCGCCAAACGGGATATGATACTGCGATTTGGCCCGACCGGCGTCGTCGACAATCTCGACGTCGCAATCGCGGGACGTTACGATATATTCGCCTTTCGAGTTGGTGACCGGTTCGGAATTACGGAACTTCACCGTACCGTCAAAGCCCGATTCTATAGCGGAAACTTCGACGTTTTGCGCCGTTCCGCCGACGTGGAACGTACGCATGGTCAACTGGGTTCCGGGTTCGCCGATGGACTGCGCCGCGATGACGCCGACGGCTTCGCCGATGTTCACCGGCGTTCCGCGCGCCAGATCGCGCCCGTAGCATTTCGCGCAAACGCCGTGTTCGCATTCGCACGTCAGAGCCGAACGGACATAGACTTTATCAATGCCGGCGGCTTCGATCTTGTCGACGTCGTCTTCGGTAATCAGTTCCCCGCAACGAACGATGACCTCGCCGGTCGCCGGATCTTTAACGTCTTCCTGCGCCGTACGACCGAGGATGCGTTCGCCCAATGTCGCGACGACGGTCGTGCCGTCCATCACGGCGGAAACCCAAATGCCGCGTTCCGTGCCGCAGTCGTCGGTATAGACGATCGCGTCCTGCGCGACATCGACCAGACGACGTGTCAGATAACCGGAGTTCGCCGTCTTCAGCGCCGTATCGGACAAGCCTTTGCGCGCGCCGTGCGACGAATTGAAGTATTCGGCCACGGACAGACCTTCCTTGAAGTTCGCGACGATCGGCGTTTCGATGATTTCACCGTTCGGTTTCGCCATCAATCCGCGCATACCGCCCAACTGCTTCATCTGCGCCGCGGAACCGCGGGCCCCCGAGTGAGCCATCATGTAAACGGAGTTGATCGGTTTCGTCGGATCCTTGTCTTTGGAGATTTCCTCCATCATGGCGTCCGCGATCTTGTCCGTGCAAGCCGACCACGCGTCAACGACTTTGTTGTAGCGTTCGCCGTTGGTGATCAGACCGTCGGTGTACTGCTTTTCAAATTCCTTGACCTGTTTTTCGGTTTCCTTGACGAACTTCCACTTCGACGCGGGAACGAGCATGTCGTCCTTGCCGAACGAAGTTCCGGAAATGGCGGCGTACTTGTAGCCCAGATTCTTGATCCGGTCGACAAAGATGCAGGTTTCCTTCTGACCGCAGTAGCGATAAACCTGATCGATGATGTCGCCGACTTCCTTTTTACGGAGCTGCCGGTTGAACAGCTTTTCGAACGGCAGGTTTTTGTTTTTCGGCAACACCTGCGACAAAATCACGCGGCCCGGCGTCGTGTCGAACAGTTTTTTGACGATTTCGCCGTTTTCGCCGACGACTTCCAGACGGCATTTGATCTTGGACTGATAGTTGACCAGATGGTTGTACAGCGCCATTTCGACTTCGTCGACGCCGGAGAAGACCATGCCTTCGCCGATCTGTCCGTCGCGGGCGGACGACAGGTAGTACAAGCCCAAAATCATGTCTTGAGTCGGCACGATGATCGGTTTGCCGTTCGCGGGCGACAGGATGTTGTTCGTCGACATCATCAGAACGCGGGCTTCCAACTGCGCTTCCAGCGACAACGGCACGTGAACGGCCATTTGGTCGCCGTCGAAGTCCGCGTTGAACGCCGTGCAGGCCAACGGATGGAGCTGAATCGCCTTTCCTTCGATCAAAACGGGTTCGAACGCCTGAATGCCCAAACGGTGCAATGTCGGCGCGCGGTTGAGCAGGACGGGATGTTCGCGGATGACTTCTTCCAAATAATCCCAAACTTCCGGAATTTCTTTCTCGACAACTTTCTTCGCGGCTTTCAGCGTCGTCGCTTTGCCGTACATGACCAGTTTGGCGTAAACGAACGGCTTGAACAGTTCGAGAGCCATCTTTTTCGGAATACCGCATTGTTGCAACTTCAGTTCCGGACCGACGACGATCACGGAACGACCGGAATAGTCAACGCGTTTACCGAGCAGGTTCTGACGGAAACGCCCCTGTTTGCCTTTCAGCATGTCGGCCAGCGATTTCAACGGACGCTTATTCGCGCCGGTAATCGCGCGGCCGCGGCGACCGTTGTCGAACAGAGCGTCAACGGATTCCTGCAACATACGTTTTTCGTTGCGGATGATGATTTCCGGCGCACGCAGTTCCATCAGCCGTTTCAAACGGTTGTTACGGTTGATGACGCGGCGGTACAGATCGTTCAGGTCGGACGTCGCGAACCGACCGCCGTCCAACGGGACCAACGGACGCAAATCGGGCGGAATGACCGGAATGACGTCCAAAATCATCCATTGCGGTTTCGAACCGGATTCCAGAAACGCTTCGACCAGGCTCAGACGCTTGACCAGTTTTTTACGACGGGCTTCGGACGAAGTGGATTTCAGTTCTTCGCGAATCGTCGACGCTTCCTGTTCCAAATCAATGGCGGACAAAATCTCTTTCAGCGCTTCGGCGCCGATTCCGGCGCGGAAGGAATCCTCGCCGTATTCCTCAACGGCGCGCTGATACTGTTCTTCGGTCAGCAATTCGTGAACTTTCAGCGGCGTCAGCCCCGGTTCGATCACGATGTACTTTTCAAAGTACAAGACCGATTCCAGATCCTTGAGCATGATGTCGGCCAGCAAACCGATTCGGGACGGCAGGGATTTCAGGAACCAGATGTGCGCGACGGGAGCCGCCAGTTCGATATGTCCCATGCGTTCGCGGCGCACTTTGGATTGAGTGACTTCGACGCCGCACTTTTCGCAAAACGTTCCTTTATACTTCATCCGCTTGTATTTGCCGCACAAGCATTCGTAATCCTTCACCGGTCCGAAAATACGGGCGCAGAACAAACCGTCGCGTTCGGGTTTGAACGTGCGGTAGTTGATGGTTTCCGGTTTTTTCACTTCGCCGTACGACCAGGAACGGATCCGTTCCGGCGACGCCAGAGAGATTTGGATCTGGTCAAACGACTGCGCGGTTGTTACAGAGCCTAAAACTTTTGTTACTTCGTTCATAACATTTCCTCTTTATACAGAGCGTTTCAGAATTGGTTTTGCTTGAGTTCGACGTCCAAACACAAGGACTGCATTTCCTTGACCAAGACGTTAAACGACTCGGGCACGCCGGCTTCGAACTTGTCGATGCCTTTCGAAATCGACTCGTACGCTTTCGTACGGCCGGCAACGTCGTCGGACTTGACCGTCAGGATTTCCTGCAACGTATAAGCCGCGCCGTAGGATTCCAACGCCCAGACTTCCATTTCGCCGAAACGTTGTCCGCCGAATTGCGCCTTGCCGCCCAACGGCTGCTGCGTAACCAAGCTGTACGGACCGGTCGAACGCGCGTGGATCTTTTCGTCGACCAAGTGGTGCAGTTTCAGGAAGTACGTGACCCCGACCGTGATCGGACGTTCGAACGGTTCGCCCGTCCGGCCGTCGTAAACGGTGACCTGTCCCGACGTCGGCAAACCGGCCTTTTCAAGCATAGCGTTAATGTCGGCTTCGTGCGCGCCGTCGAAAACGGGCGTCGCGATCGTCAGACCGCCTTTGAGGTTTTCGGCCAGTTCCATCACTTCGTCATCGGCCAGTTTGTCAATGTTGTCATCGTATTTCTTGCCGTACACGTCTTTGAGCTTGGCGCGCAAATCGTCGATCGACGCCTTGTCCTGCTTGACAAGTTCGGCCATCGCATAGACCTGTTTGCCCAGTTCGCGGCAAGCCCAGCCCAAGTGACATTCCAGAATTTGTCCGACGTTCATACGGGACGGCACGCCCAACGGGTTCAGCACGATATCGACCGGCGTTCCGTCAGCGATATACGGCATATCCTCGATCGGCAGAACACGGGAAACGACACCTTTGTTTCCGTGGCGTCCGGCCATCTTGTCGCCGGGTTGCAGTTTGCGTTTGACGGCGATGAAGACCTTGACCATCTTCAGAACGCCCGGAGGCAGTTCGTCGCCGCGCTGGAGCTTTTCGACCTTGTCTTCAAAACGTTCCTGCAATTTTTCGATATCGGCGTCAAAGACTTTGCCCATCTTTTCGATTTCGGCCATCGTTTCGTCGCTTTCGACGGCAACTTTGCGCCATTGCGATTTCGGCAGGCCGTTCAGCATCTCTTCGGTGATCGTCGCACCGGCTTCGTTGTTCTTAAAGCCGGAAACGAGCACCTGTCCGACCAGTTTTTCTTTCAAACGGTCATAGAAACTGCCTTCCAAAATCGACTTTTCGGCATCGCGGTCTTTGGCGAGAGCTTCGATTTCCGACTGCTCGATCGCCATCGCGCGCTGATCTTTTTCGACGCCGCGGCGCGAGAACACGCGCACTTCGACGACCGTGCCGTAGATTCCGGGCGGCACGCGCAAAGACGAGTCGCGAACGTCAGCGGCTTTTTCGCCGAAAATGGCGCGGAGCAATTTTTCTTCCGGCGTCATCGGCGATTCACCCTTCGGCGTCACCTTGCCGACCAGAATATCGCCGGCCTTGACTTCGGCGCCGATGTAAACGACGCCCGCTTCGTCCAGCTGTTTCAGCGATTCTTCGTTGACGTTCGGAATATCGCGGGTGATTTCTTCCTGACCGAGCTTCGTATCGCGCGCCATCACTTCGAATTCGTCGATGTGGATGGACGTGTAGATGTCGTCACGGGCGATCCGTTCGGAAATCAAAACCGCGTCTTCGTAGTTGTAGCCGTTCCACGGCATATACGCGACCAAAACGTTGCGGCCCAAAGCCAACTCGCCCAACTGCGTCGACGCGCCGTCGGCGATGATGTCGCCTTTGGCAACGATGTCACCGACCTTGACCAGCGGCTGTTGCGTGATGCAGGTCGATTGGTTCGACCGCTGGAACTTGTGCAGTCTGTAAATATCGACACCGGTTTCATCGGCTTTGATCTTGCCGGTCGCGCGGACGACGATGCGCATCGCGTCGACGGATTGAACGACGCCGTCGCGTTTCGCCAAAATCGTCGCGCCCGAGTCGCGGGCGACCTGCGCTTCCATGCCCGTGCCGACCAGCGGCGCTTCACTGCGCAGCAAAGGAACGGCCTGACGTTGCATGTTCGCGCCCATCAAAGCGCGGTTCGCGTCATCGTTTTCAAGGAACGGAATCAACGCCGCCGCCACGGAAACGAGCTGTTGCGGCGCGACGTCGATCAGCGTGATTTCGGACGGCGCGCACAACACGAATTCGCCCTTTTTGCGGCAGGAAACCAGCTTGTCTTTGACAAAGCAGTTTTTGCTGTCGAGTTCGGCGTTCGCTTCCGCGATGACTTCGTTGTCTTCTTCCATCGCGGTCAGATAAACGACGTCTTTGGTCACTTTGCCGTTTTCGACTTTGCGGTACGGCGTTTCGATAAAGCCGTACTTGTTGATGCGGGCGTACGTCGCCAGCGAGTTAATCAGACCGATGTTCGGGCCTTCGGGCGTTTCGATCGGGCAGATACGGCCGTAGTGCGTCGGATGGACGTCGCGGACTTCGAAACCGGCGCGGTCGCGGGTCAAACCGCCGGGGCCCAAAGCGGACAAGCGGCGTTTGTGCGTGATTTCGGCCAGCGGGTTGTTCTGGTCCATGAATTGCGACAACTGCGACGACGCGAAAAATTCGCGCACGGCGACGGCCGCCGGTTTGGCGTTGATCAAGTCGTGCGGCATGACCGTGTCGATGTCGACGGAGCTCATCAGTTCGCGAATCGCCCGTTCCATGCGCAACAGACCGATTCTGTACTGGTTTTCCATCAATTCGCCGACGGAACGGACGCGACGGTTGCCCAGGTTGTCGATATCGTCGATTTCGCCGCGGCCGTCTTTCAATTCATGCAGGACGCGCACGATTTCGATGATGTCTTCCTTGCGCAAAACGCGAACGGTATCGGGAACGTCTTCGTTGCTGAACTTCAGACGGGCGTTCATTTTGACGCGGCCGACGTCGGACAGATCGTAAAAGTCCTTGTCGAAGAACAGTTCGCGGAACACTTTGTCCGCCGCTTCGATCGTCGGCGGTTCGCCCGGACGCATCACTTTGTAAATGTCGACCAGAGCTTCTTCGCGGGTGCGGTTCTTGTCCGCAGCCATCGTGTTGCGGATATAAGCGCCGACATTGACGTTATCGATGTTCAGAACGGCGAATCCTTTGACTTTGTTCTTGGTCAGCAGGGACAGCATGTCTTCGGTGATCTCGTCACCGGCTTCGCACAGGATTTCGCCCGTTTTTTCGTTAATGATGTCCTGCGCCATAAAGCGACCGACGATTTCCTCGTTCGAAACGAGGATTTCGGAAACGCCGTCTTTTTCAAACTTTTTCAGCTTGGCCATATTGGCTTTTTCGCCCGCTTCGATCAGAACTTCGCCCGTTTCGGCGTTGACCAGATC
>DGGW01000001.1:0-15139 GCA_002393065.1 Alphaproteobacteria bacterium UBA3864
ATTACGGGGAAACACCTCCGCCGCCCGCCGTCAAAACGGTTCCGCCGCCGCCGCCCGTAACAGCCGAACCTCCGCCGCCCGCCGTCAGTGTGCAAAGCGCGCCCTCGGGCGTTCAGCCGCCGCTTGTCGTGCCGCCGCGCAAGATCATCAAAAAAATCATCAAAATGCCCAGCGGCATGACCAAAATACCGAAGATGCCGGGCGTGATAAAAATGAAGATTCCCAAAGGATTGGTAACGGCGCCGAAACCGCCGTCGCAAAATTGAAGAAGGCGACCGTAAAGGTCGCCTTCCCTTATTCCGCACGCGTCATTTTCAAAAATTTCTCTTCGCGTTCCCGACGGATCTGTTCGCGCGTCATATCATTAAAATCCGCCAAGGCTCCGGAAATCGCCTCCCCCGTTTTCAAAACGGCTTCCGTCGGATTGCGGTGAGCGCCGCCCCGCGGTTCGGCGATGATATCGTCGATCACGCCCAGATCTTTCAAGTCTTGCGCCGTCAGACGGAGCGCTTCGGCGGCCTTTTGCGCTTCCTGACCGTCGCGCCAGAGAATCGACGCGCATCCTTCCGGAGAGATGACCGAATAGACGGAATGTTCCAGCATCAAAATCCTGTTGGCCACAGCGATCGCTATAGCCCCGCCCGATCCGCCTTCGCCGATGACGGTCGCGACGATCGGAACGCCGACCGAAAAACAAGCGTCGATACTGCTCGCAATCGCTTCGGCCTGTCCGCGCTCTTCGCCTTCAAGCCCCGGATAAGCGCCGGCCGTATCGACGAACGTCAACACGGGCATGTTAAATTGATCGGCCAGCTTCATCAAGCGGACGGCTTTACGGTATCCTTCGGGTTTGGCCATGCCGAAATTATGCTTCAGGCGCGTTTCGATATCGTTGCCTTTTTCCTGTCCGATAACGACGACGGAACGGCCGCGGAAACGCCCTATGCCGCCGACAACGGCTTCGTCTTCGCCGAAAAGCCTGTCGCCGGCCAAAAGCTGGAAATCCGTAATCAGCCCGTTGATATAATCAAGGCAATGCGGGCGTTTCGGATGACGCGCCACCTGCGTTTTCTGCCACGGCGTCAGCTTGGCGTAGGTCTGGTCCAAAATCTTTTCAAGCTTTTTTTCAAGTCCGGAAACCTCTTCGTCCAAATCAAAATCGTCGTCGCTTCCCGTTACATGGCGCAGTCCCTCGATCCTTTCGTCGATCTCGGCAATATTTTTTTCAAAATCAAGATAGGCTTCCTGATCCATATCAGTACTCCGCATTGCAAAAATTTTTCTATTGTTAGCACTTTTGCCGCCGAATTTACAGATTTTTTATAAAAAAGGTCTAGAATCAGTTGAAATGAAAGGCTTTCCATCATGATCGGTTTAATCGTCCTGTTCAGCGTCGCCGTTTCTTTTTCCCTCTTGTGGTTTTGCGAAATCGGTTTTTACGTTTTCGCGAAAATAGGTTTGCCGCAATTGTTCGGCTTGCCGATCGCAGACGTCGCCATGCTGGCGGCGACGGCCTTTGTGCCGGTCATGGCATTGTGGCTGGTCGTCGGGCTGATCTATAACGTCATGATTTTGAAAAAACAAAGCGGGACCATCAATCTGCTGCTGACGCAAACGCGCCGCTCCGCCGACCACGCCGAAGCCATGGTCCGGACGCTGATGGAAACGCAGGTCCAAACGCGCAGCGCGACGATTCTGCGCAACGTCGATCTGTTCGTCAACGAATTGAACGATTTGCTGTCGGACATTCTGGCGCATCTGGGCATTTTGCAAACGTCGCAAATCGAAATGATCTGGCAACGCGTCGGCGAAGGAAACCGTTGGGAATTCTGCAAAACACTGTTGCTGTGCGCCGAAAATTCGCCGCATTTCAAGGAAGATCTGGCGCATCAGATCATTCGGGACGAAGTTCTGGCGGGATACGTCCGCACGTATTGCTATCGCTTCGAACAAATGTTCACGATGGTCGAAAGACACGACGTCGAACATTATCTGACGAAACTGTTCGAAGAAGGCGCCGTCGGTCGCGTTTACATGAGATTCGTGGAGTCCTGCCGCGTCGCCGACGAAGCGGGCGCCCCGCAAACCGCCCCCCGCGCCGCCGCGCCGATCGAAGACATCCCCGATCCGGACGAAGACGACACCGACGATTTCATCGACACACTGTCGGCGACGGATTATCCGGAAATCTATTCGCAAACGGACGAACCGGAATCGGAGCCCGAACCGGAGCTTCCCGACCCCGACGAATACGCCGCCGACGAACCCGACTTCAAGCCGTCGCCGGAAACTCCCGCCGGAGGGGAAACGTATTATCCCGATCCGGAACCGATGCCGGACGAAGCGCCCGAAGAAACGGCGACGCCTTTCGGCTTTTTGCGTCCCACCAGATAAAAGGCTGTTTCTTTTTCGGAACAAACGGGTTAAACTTCTTCCCGTCGTATCAATGTCGGGAGAAGTTCCATGATCAGTTTCGATTTTTCCGTTCCCACAAAAGTTTTGTTCGGCGCCGGCAAGCTTGAAAGTCTGCGCCGTGAAAAAATGCCCGGAAAATTCGCTCTGGTTGTTATTTCGAACGGCAAGACCGTTAAAGAAAGGGGATATCTCGACCGCGTTCTCGCCGCTTTGAAAACGCAGGGGATCGATTATCTGATATGGGATGCCATCTCCGCCAACCCCGGCAAAGACGAAGTCATGGCGGCGGCGCAATACGCCCGCGACAATTTCTGCGATTTCGTCATCGGCGTCGGCGGCGCCAGCGTCATCGATTCGGCCAAAGCCGTCGCTTTAATGGCCCGCAATCCGGGGGATTTATGGGATTACGTCGTGACCGGATCGGGAAAAGGATTACCCGTCCGCAATCCGGCTCTGCCGATCATTGCCGTCATCACGACGGCCGGCACGGGGTCCGAAACGGATCAATGGATGGTCATCGACCATCGCGAATTGAACGAAATCATCGGCTTCGGCGTTCCGACGACTTTTCCGACACTGTCCGTCGTCGATCCCGAACTGACAGTTTCCGTTCCGCCTTTCCTGACCGCCGTTCAGGGGTTCGACGCCTTCTGCCATGCGGCCGAAGGCTTCATTTCCAAAGCGGCTACCCCGATCAGCGAAGCGTTTTCCCTGCAAATCTTGCGTCTGGTTTCGAAATTCCTGCCGCGCGCCGTTCAGAACGGCGGCGATTTGGAAGCGCGCACGAACATCGCTCTGGCCGGTATGCTGTCCGGATTGGTCCAAACGACGTCCAGCACGACGTCGCTCCATTCGATCGCGCACGGTTTGACGGCGTATCATCCGGATCTGCCGCACGGAGCGGCGCTGACGATTTTGTCGGCGGCGTATTTCGATTTCTTCGCCCCGTACGTCCCCGACCGCTTTATCAAAATGGCGCACATTCTGGGCGCATCCACGGATAACATGGACGAAGCGCAAAAGCCGTTCGAATTTGTCAAAGCGATGAAAATCCTGCAGGAAAACTGCGGCATCGCCGATTTAAAGATGTCCGATTACGGCATTACCCGCGACGAAATGGAAAAGATGGCGCGCAACGCCCACAAAACGATGAGCAACCTGTTCGCCATGGACCGCTATACGCTGTCGTTGAAAGAAACCGTTTCGATTCTGGAAAAATCGTTCCGTTGATGAATCACGCTTTGCCGGCGACGGGGCAAAGACCGGCGACGGGACAATCGGCGCAACGCGGTTTTTTCGCTGTGCAGTAATACCGTCCGTGTAAAACGAGCCAATGCCCGACGTATTTCCAATCTTCGTCGGGAACGGCGTTTTTAAGGGCTTTTTTCAGATTCTCTTCGACTTCGACGGGCGTTTTTCCTTTGGCCAGCCCCAACCGGTTGCACAATCGGAAAACGTGCGTATCGACGCCGATGGTCGGCTGTCCGTAAAAAGTGTTCAGAAAGACGTTGGCCGTTTTCCGTCCGACTCCCGCCAGTGTTTGCAACGCGTCGAAATCCGTCGGTATTTTGCCGCCGAAACGGTTGATCAGATCGCGCGACAACGCGACGATGTTTTTGGCTTTGGTATTAAAAAGACCGATCGAACGGATATGCGTTTTGATTTTTTCCTCGCCCAACGCGACCATTTTTTCCGGCGTATCGGCAACGGCGAACAAAGCCGGCGTCGCGCGGTTGACATTCTTGTCCGTCGTTTGAGCGGACAGAACAATCGCGACCAACAGCGTATAATCGGACGTATAAACCAATTCGCACTTCGGTTCGGGATTGATTTCCTTCAACCGGGCGAAAAAGGCTCTGATTTCATCTTTTTTCAAAAATCACTCTCCGAATCGCTTTAAGATGCCCTCCAATCGCGGCAAAACGGACATATCACCGGCGGCCAAAGCCGTCAAAACGGGATACAGGCTGTAAATGCTTTGCCGATATTCGAAATATCCGGCTCTGAACGGACGGATTTCGTTATACGCCCTGAAAAACGCGCCGGACAAACCGGACTGTTCGGACGAATAAGCGAACTCCATTTCCGAATCCGCGAAATAAATCGCGGGATCAACGAAGGCCTGGACATGCCCGTTCAGACACAGAACGGAGCTGGACCAGATATCGCCGTGAATCAGAGACGGCTTTTCCGGTTCGTCCAAATACCGGTCGAGGTTTTGAGCCAACTTTTCAAGCTTGCCGAACACGACGGAATCGATTTTGCCGGCATCAATCGCCGCGCGCGCCGCCGCAAGCAACCTGTTTTCGATAAAGAACGGAACCCACCGATCCGCTTTCGCGTTATTCTGCAGGCGTTCCTTAAACAGCGTATCGAAATCGAACCCGTACGAATCGGCCGTGATCGCATGCAATTCGGCCAACAACGTTGCGGCTTCGGGCTCCGCTTCCGGAGTCAGAACGCCGTCCGCGACGATATAGTCGTGAATCAAAGCGTCGTTGCCGGCATAGTACACGGTCGGCATCGGCAACTTCGTCTTCTTTTTCAGATAATCGATAACGGCGCCTTCAACAGCCAACGTCCCGTCTTTGCCTTTGGGCTGCTTGACGACGACCTGCCGCCCGCCGCTCAACACGACAAGCTTGGCGTTCGCCCGCCCGCCGGCCAGCGTCGCCGCCGACAGAACGATCTGTTTTGTCGCCCTTTCGATGATCCGCGTCAAATCCGCGGACAAAGGATTTTTTTCAACCTGCATATCTTACAGATCCCGCCGAATATCATTCAACAGTCCCGCACAAGCGTCCCGAATCATCGTAAAGACACGTTGGAAACCGTCAACCCCGCCGTAGTACGGATCGGGGACATCTGACTGCCCGTATGCCGGCGCAAAACTCATCATCAATTCCAGCACCGCCCTGTCATGCGCCGCCGAAAAAGCGGGCCGCATTTCTTCGAGTGCCCTCAAATGAGTCCTGTCCAGAGCGATTATCCGATCAAAAACCGCAAAATCGTCCCGAACGATTTTCCTTGCGCGCAAGGCAGAGATGTCCACTCCGTTATCCCGAGCCGTTTTAACGCTTCTCGCGTCGGGAGGTTCTCCTTCATGCCAAGCTTCGATTCCAGCCGAATCCACGGAAATCTCGTTCCCCAGCCCCGCGTTTTCGACCATTTGGCGGAAGACGCCTTCGGCCGTCGGAGAGCGACATATATTACCCGTGCAAACAAACAGAACCTTGTACATACTGACATTAAAACGCATAAAGGTTAAAAATCCGTTTCCCGTCGTTTTTTCGCTTTTTAGCCGCTTGTCTGATTGTTTTTTTTGCAAAAACGGTTTATCCTTATTTTCAGTTTTTTATTATCAGGGAGTTTTCCGATGGCTTTTGGAACCGAACGTGAAACAAGCGTTTTTATGCGCGACAGAGAATTTTCGATCGACCGCTCGTTGCGGGAATATATGCTGAAGATTTATAACTATATGACGATCGGCCTGCTGATCACGGCCGGCGTCAGCTATTATTTGGCTCATTCCCCCTACTTTTCGCTGTTCTTCAATCAGACGAGAGGTTTGACCGGCCTGGGATGGATCGTTCTTCTTTCACCGATTCTGCTGGTATTCATGATTTATCCCGCCGTTCAATCGCTGAACACAGGGGTGGCATTCGGACTGTTCGTCCTTTATTCCGCTTTGACCGGAATATCGTTGTCCCCCGTTTGCGTCGTTTATACGGGCAGCAGCGTCGCCCGCGTGTTTCTGATTACAAGCGCGATGTTCCTGTCCACAAGCCTGTACGGCTATACGACCCGCCGCGATCTGACGGGATGGGGATCCGCGCTGATGATGGCGCTGATCGGGCTGATCATCGCGTCAATCGTCAATATCTTTTTGAAAAGCAACGGGATGGATTTCCTGCTTTCCATCGTCGGCGTCGTCATTTTTTCCGGTCTGACGGCATGGGACACGCAAAAATTCAGAGCCCTTTTCAATGAAGCCGACGACACCCGCGTCATGACGGGCAAAGCGATTCTCGGCGCGTTGGAATTGTATTTGGATTTCATCAACCTGTTTTTGTATTTGTTGCGCTTTTTCGGGTCGCGCCGCGACTGAAAAAGAATCACCGCAAACAAAAAAGCCCGATGTTTTCGCATCGGGCTTTTTCATATTAAGCTTTTCAGCGGCCGTCATTATTGATTTTTCTGTTCGCCACCGCTTTTTTCACATACGCCGCCCCCGTGTTTTTAACTTGGTAGGCTGGCCTGATCGCTTCCTTGTCCCTTTTGGTCAAACCGGCGATAAACTTCTTGAGATGGCGCGCCACATTCAGCTCTTCTTCGGAAGAAACCTCGCGTTTTTCATTTCTGTCCGCGCGGGCTTTGTCTTCATAAGCCCGCCAATCGTCGCAACGGGTCACCGTCTGAAACAGATTTTCATGGAAGCAGTCTTCGTTAATGCGCGCCGAAGCGTTTTGCATGACGGAGCGGGCGAAAAACTCGTTCCGGTCGGCTTTGCCGGACAAGCGGATTTCCAAACCGCGGTCGATACCGTCGGCGTTCGCCTTTTTCCCCTTATGACGGGTCGCGCCGACAAGAACCTGTCCGCCCTGCCAGCATTTCATATTTTTTTCGCTGACGGTCAGAATGACTTTTCCGGTCTGCGTCATCCCTTGCGATTCGGTCACGTCCAAAGCATACGCATATGAAAAAGCCGTTCCCGCCTGTTTCATCGCCTTGATTTGGTCGCGCGACATGATTTGCTTTTTCCCGCCGACGTTGACGGGTTCGAAAGCGGGTTCGCCGCTTTTCGCGATAATCGCATTCCGGATTTGTTTGTTGAGATAATCGGCTTCGTCCTTCGTCGCCGTCAGAGCCAGCATCCCTTTTTTGTAATCGCCGGCTTCGGGCGGGTTCGGAAGGGTCGCGGCGTATTGAGCGGCAAAGTCGTGCGCGACGGAAGCGTACAATTCCGAATCACCCTTTTCCGACGACTGCTGATCAAGCATACCGCGAACGGCATAGCCCCTGACGCCTTTTGCCTGCAGAACCATGACGGCGCACAGATAAGCGTCATAATTGCCCTCCGCCGTCGGCCCCTTGTCCAGAACGGCCTTCAGGCTTTCATCGCTCCGTCCGACAAGCTTTTCCGTATTGGCGGCCAGATATTCGACATATTTGTCAACGGCCGATGCGTCGGAACCGAAACGGCCGTCTTCCAGATATTTTTTGAAAGTATAACCGCCTTTATCGGCAGGCAGTCCGTCAACGGTCGGAACGCCGTGAGCGTTATTGATCGAATACGCCACTTTCAAAAATTCCGCGGCCGTGTCGGGATTGATTTCGTTTTTGTCGCTGCAAAATCCCTTATAAATGCCTGAAGTAATGGCTTTATCCGCGAAATCGGACTGGCGGAAAACATACGGCGCGTTGGCGTAACAGGTCGTTTCCTTCAGCGTTTCGGTCAGAAACTTGAACGGCTGACCCGTTCCGGGCGGGATTTGTTGCGAATCGCCGGCCAGAATGATTTTCGCGCCGTTCACCTGCGCATAACTCAAAATGCCGAGCAGTTGATCGTGATCCAGAAGGCCGGCTTCATCGACCATCAGAACGGGTTTCGGATCGCTTTTGAACATCCGGTCAAAAGCGGCTCGCTGTTCCGTGAAATCCGCGCTGAAAAGCTGATCGACGGTCATCCCGCCGACAACGGGAATATCCTTACCCGTTTTTTCTTTGTTTTTCAGGGATTCCGCTTGCATATCGCCAAACAGGCCTTTGGCGGCCGACGACGTCGCGCCGATACAAACGACGGGCGCCCCCATCGCCTTCATCGCGCCGGCAAGCCCCGTCGATTTACCGGCACCGGGACCGCCGTCCAAAAGAACCAGATTCGGCCCGTTTTTAATGATTTCTTCAACGGAACGCCCCTTGTCCCGAGCAGAGCTTACCTCCGCCCCCTGCGCCAGTTCTGCGACGACGCCGTCTATTTTTTCCTCTTTGTCGCGGAAATCGGCTTTGGCTTTTTTGTAAAAGCTTTGCAGACTTTTATCGGAAAACCCCGGATCGTCGGGCGAAAGCCCGGCTTCCGCGACAAAGCGGCGGACCTTTTTCAAATAATCGTCAGCCGTCGGGCTGGTCAAAGCATAGCGCGACAGCGCTTCGTTCACCGCTTTTTCTATAAAATCCGTGATCCGTTCATCCGCCATTTTTCATTACTTTCCTTTTCAGTTTTCCCCGTCCGCTTCGTCGGACAGGTTTCGCAAAACGGGAACCGTTTCCAAAAGCATCAGATACATGTTTTCCAAATCGGCGAGCGTATCCGCGTTTTTGACGGCTTCCGCAGCCTTGTCCAAAGCGTCTTCGACAACGGCGGATTGCGACGTCAGGCCTTTTTCCCGCGCAAAATCCTCCAAATTGATCTTGGCGTCGATTAACAGGAAAAACGCGTCGCCGGCGGCGTCCTCAAACGATTGGGTCAGCTTCGCGTCAATCTGGTTGATATTGTAAAGGACGTTCGCCAATCTCTCATTATCAGTCGTAACAACGCCTGTTCGGAACGAATACGTGTATTGACGCGGAACGACACCGTTCATGACAACACTCCCTTAAATTGCTTCGGAGATATATTTTACCCTTTTTCCGCCCCGTCAACAAGCGAAAAGCGTCCGACGGCCGAAGCTTCGGGATTTACAGCCCTTCTTGACTCCATATTTCCGACTTATTATACTTTCGACAGTATTATCTTTTATTGAGGGTGTCATGAAAAGAACAACAGCTTTTTTATTTGTCCTTTCGCTTTTCGTTTGCACAGCCGCCTGCGCGCAGAACGATTCCTTTTTAACGAATGACGAAATTCCGACGGCGGCCGAATTCATGCCGTTGCCGCCGAAACCGACCGATCCGACGTTTAAAAACGACAAGATCAGATACGAATGGGGCAAGAGCCTGCGCAAAACGAAGCGCGGGGAACAAGCCGTGAAAGACGCCGATTATTCGCTGAAATACTTTTTCAACATCTATTCCGAACCGTTCGGCATGACCATTTCCAAAGAAAAAACGCCCGAAATCGCGGCTCTGCTGAAGCGCGTGTTCGAAACGGCCGGCGCGTGCAGCCACAAATCGAAAAGCCGCATCATGCGCGCCAGACCTTTCGTGCAGTTCAACGAACCGACCGCCGTCCCCAAGGACGAAGAGATTTTAAGAAACAACTCCTCCTATCCGTCCGGACACACGACCAAAGGATGGGCGCTCGCGCTGGTGCTGGCGGAAATCAATCCGGCGCGTCAAAACGAAATCCTGAAACGCGGATACGAGTACGGCGAAAGCCGCGTCATCGTCGGTTTCCATTTCCAGAGCGACGTCGACGCCGCGCGGGTAATCACTTCCACACTCATCAACAGACTGCACGCGAACGACGCGTTCATGCAACAGCTTAAAAAGGCGAAAGAAGAGTTCCGGAAGCTGAACACCGAACAGAAGGTTCCGACGGCGGCGTAACTTTTCATTTTATGCTTGCAATCGGATGAAAGAAGCCTTATAAAAAGAAGCCCTTGAAAGAGGGAATCGCGTTGTGCGGGCCTGTAAAGGGCAGCCTGCGAACGCCGAACCGTTAAAATTTGAAAAGGAGACGGAAATGCCCAAATTGAAAACAAAAAGCTCGGTTAAAAAGCGTTTTTTCCGCACGGGTGCCGGCGGATTGAAACACGGCTATTCCTCCAAGCGTCACCGCTTGATTTCGAAGCCGACGAAAATGAAACGCAACGCGCGCGGAACGACTTTGCTGCGTGAATGCGATTTCGAAAAAGTCGACCGTTTCATGCCCTATAACTGATCGTTGTCAGAGGAGAATTGAACAATGGCTCGTGTAAAACGCGGTGTAACCGCTCATGCCAAACACAAAAAGATTTTGAAGCTTGCGAAGGGCTATCGCGAAAGCAATCACGCTTTGTACCGCATCGCCCTTGAAAAGGTCGAAAAAGGTCTGCGTTATGCGTACCGCGACCGCCGCAAGAAAAAGAGCGACTTCCGCGCTTTGTGGATCCAGCGCATCAACGCCGGCGTCCGCGAATACGGATTGACCTACTCCAAGTTTATGGGCGGTCTGGTCAAAGCGGGTATCGAAATGGACCGCAAAGTTCTGGCCGATCTGGCGATGAACGAACGCGAATCCTTTGCGAAAGTCGTCGATGCCGTCAAAGCCGCGCTCAAATAAACAGTGTTTGCAAAAAAACGAAGAGGGCGCGACTTGCGCCCTTTTTGTATATAAGGGATTTTTTCTATGGATGAAATGAAAACGCTTCAGGAAGACCTGCTCAAACAAGTCGGTCAGGCGTCTTCTCTGGCCGATCTGGACGCGCTGCGCGTGTCCGTTCTGGGCAAGAAGGGACTGATCACCGAAAAGATGAAAACGCTCGGACAAATGGCGCCCGAAGAACGCAAGGCCGCCGGTCAGGCGTTCAACACGCTCAAGGACGCCGTCGCCGACGCGATCGCCGCGAAAAAGGAAGCTTTAGAGGACGCGGAGATCAACGCCCGTCTGGCCGCCGAAGCCGTCGACGTCACGTTGCCCGTCCGTCCGGAAACGCAGGGACGGATCCACCCGCTTTACCAGACCTACGACGAAGTGGTCGCCGTGTTCGGCCAGATGGGTTTCGCGGTCGCGGAAGGTCCGGACATCGAAGATGATTTTCATAACTTTTCGGCGTTGAATATGCCGAAAAACCACCCCGCGCGCCAGATGCAGGACACGTTCTATCTGCAGAAAGGCGAAGAAAACGGCGAAAAATACGTCCTGCGCACGCAAACGTCCGCCGTGCAGATCCGGTTCATGGAAAACAACCGTCCGCCCGTGCGCATCATCGTCCCCGGCCGGACGTACCGGTGCGACTACGATGCGACGCACGCGCCGATGTTCCACCAGATCGAAGGCCTGATCGTCGACACCGAAACGAACATGGCGCATCTGAAAGGCTGTCTGGCCGAATTCGTCCGCACGTTCTTCGAACTGGACGACGTTCCCGTCCGCTTCCGCCCGTCGTTCTTCCCGTTCACGGAACCGTCCGCGGAAATGGACATCGGCTGTTCGCGCGCGAACGGCGAACTGAAGATCGGCAACGGCGGCGACTGGCTGGAAATTCTGGGCTGCGGCATGGTGCATCCGAACGTGTTGCGCGCCTGCGGCATCGACCCCGACGTGTATCAGGGCTTTGCGTTCGGCATCGGGCTTGACCGTCTGGCGATGCTGAAGTACGCGATCCCCGACCTGCGCACGTTCTTCGAATCCGATTTGCGCTGGATGAAACATTACGGCTTCGTTCCGCTCGATGTGCCGTCGACGGGATCGGGATTAAGCATGACGGGAGGAAACAAACGATGAAATTCACTCTTTCCTGGCTGAAGGATTATTTGGACACGACGGCGGGCGTCGATGAAATCGCCGAAAAGCTGACGTCGATCGGATTGGAAATCGAGGAGATCGTCGATCCGTTGGCCGCCGTTAAAAACCTGATCGTCGTCGGCGTCGAAACGTGCGTCGCGCATCCCGATTCCGACCATTTGCACATCCTGACGGTCGACACGGGTTCCGAAAAGCTGCAGATCGTCTGCGGCGCGCCGAACGCTCATGCCGGCATGAAGGGCATTTTAGCGCGTCCGGGCGATTTCATCCCGGCCTTCGGCGAAACGATCAAAAAGGGAAAAATCCGCGGCGTCGAAAGCTGCGGGATGATGTGCGCCGAAAGCGAACTCGGCATCGGGCCGGACAGCGCGGGCATCATCGAATGTCCCGCGGATGCGGTCGTCGGCACACCGATAACGACGGTGTATCCGTCCGATCCGGTCTTTGACGTGTCCGTCACGCCGAACCGCGGCGACTGCATGAGCGTTTACGGCATCGCGCGCGATCTGGCCGCCGCCGGACTGGGAACGCTGAAACCGCTCGATTTCGAGCCGGTCAAACCGACGTTCAAATCGACGGTCGTTCTGGAAAACACGGCGCTTGACATCGGCGCGCCGTACTTCACGCTTTGCGAGATCCGCAACGTCAAAAACAAACCGTCGCCGAAAAAGATTCAGGACCGCCTGACCGCCGTCGGTCTGCGCCCGATCTCCGCGCTGGTCGACGTGACGAACTACTTCAACATCACGTTCGGACGCCCCCTGCACGTCTTTGACGCCGACAAGATCAAAGGCAGGATTTCCGTGCGTTCCGCCAAAGACGGCGAAAAGCTGTTGGCTCTGGACGGGCGGGAATACGCGCTGTCCGAAGGGATGGTCGTCATCGCCGACGAAAACGGCGTCGAATCGATCGCCGGCATCATGGGCGGCGAAGTGTCGGGTTGCGAAGACTCGACGACGCGCGTTCTGCTCGAATCCGCGTACTTCACGCCGGAAAGCATCGCTCAAACGGGGCAGAAGCTGATTCTGACGTCCGATTCCCGCCAGCGGTTCGAACGCGGCATCGACCCCGCGGCGACGACCGAAAAGTACGGATCGAAGTTAGCGGCGAAAACCATCGTCGACCTGTGCGGCGGCGAAGTGTCGGAAATCATCATTACCGGCAAGGAACCCGAAAACGCGCCCGCCATCGCTTTTGACGCCAAGCGCGTCGAAAAGCTGTGCGGCGTCGCCGTTCCCGCCGACGTGTGCGAAGACATTTTAACGAAGCTCGGCTGTTCGGTCGACCGCGACGGCGACAAAATGACGGTCGTCCGTCCGACGTGGCGTTCGGACATCACGGGCGCACACGATTTGGTCGAAGAGATCTTGCGCATTTACGGCTACGACAAGCTGCCGGAAACGCGTCTGCCGCGTCCGAACGGCGTTCACGGCATCCTGCGGCCGAACCAACGCCGCGAAGCCGCCGTCCGCAGGGCTTTGGCCGCGCGCGGCGGATACCAGACGATCACCTGGTCGTTCATGTCGTCCGACAACGCCAGGACTTTCCGCACGGGCGAACCCGTCCTGATCGAAAATCCGATCAGCGCCGATCTGAACGAAATGCGGCCGAGCGTTCTGCCGAACCTGATCGCGGCGGCGCGTTCCAATCTGGTCAAAGGCGCGTCCGAAGGCGCTTTGTTCGAAGTCGGCCCGCAGTTTTCCGGTTTCCGTCCGACGGAACAGGAAACGGCGGCGTGCATGGTCCGTTTCGGACAGACGAGCCAGCGCCATTGGGCGGTTTCGCCCCGCCCCGTCGACGTGTTCGACGCGAAGGCCGACGCTCTGGCGGCTCTGGACGCGGCGGAAGCGCCCCAAAACGTGCAGATCACCCGCGAAGCGCCGGCGTGGTACCACCCCGGCCGGTCGGGCGCGGTCAAGATCGGCAAAACCGTTTTGGCGTACTTCGGCGAACTCCACCCGAAGATCGCGAAAGCGTTCGACATCAAAACGCCGCTGTGCGCGTGCGAAGTCTTCCTTGACCGTCTGCCGGCGCCGAAAACCAAAGCGGGCAAAGGCATGAAAGCGCTGAAGCTGTCGGCGTTCACGCCGATCCGCCGCGATCTGGCCTTCATCGCGCCCGCGGACGTCGACGCGGACAAGATCGTTTCCGCCGTCAAAAACACGGACAAGGCGCTGATCACCGACGTCGGCGTGTTCGACGTTTATCAGGGCGACCGCCTGCCCGAAGGCAAAAAGTCGATCGCCGTCCAGCTGACGATCCAGCCGGTCGAAAAAACGCTGACGGACGAGGAAATCGAAAGCGTTTGCCGCCGCGTCGTCGGATCGGTCGCGAAACACACCGGAGCGGAGCTGCGCGCATGACGGATTTCAAAGAACCTTTACAGAGCGGCGCCGTCCGCTTTCCCCGTTCAGGCAAACAGCCGCGCCAACTGGTCGTGTATCTGCACGGCATGGGCGGCACCGGCAACACGAACGCGTGGTTCGTCGAAGCGCTGCAGGACGTGATGCCGCACGCGGTCTTTTACGTGCCGGACGGATTCGAAGCGATGTTCGGCAACGAGGAAGCCCGCCAATGGTTCGCGATGCCGGACCATTGGAAAGACTTCTGGTTCACGGTGCATCCGTCGAAGCTGTCCGAAAAGGCGCGCCGCAAGATCCGCGAAATGTACGACGCCTACAAACCGGCGGCGGAAAGAGTCGTCGCGTATGTGCGCGAACGGATGGCGTATCATGGCATCGGCCCCGAAAACACGTATATTTTCGGCGTGTCGCAGGGCGCGATGCTGGCTGAACAGCTGCTTGCCGAAAGCGACGCGCTGTCCGACCGGCGCGAAGACGGGTCGTGGCGCACGCTCGGCGGCGCGATGATCGTCGCGGGCTGTCTGATGGACGTTGAGGAAGTCGAAAAGCATCCGTCGCAGTCGCGGCCGGAATTCGTTCTCGTCCACGGGGCGAAGGACACGACCGTGCCGTTCCGCGGCTATCTGCTGTCGGACAAGACGATGTTCTACCACGGCCAGAAAACGGAATCCAAAGTCGTCTGGGGACGCGACCACACGTTCTTTGAAAAAGAGGCGATGGGCGAGATTTTACGTCTTGCGTCCCGATGGGCGCACGTCCGCGCGGAAGGATGACGATACGAAAAACGCCGGTTCATCCGGCGTTTTTTTTCGCCCCCGCATCAAGTTTATAAAGCAGGAATTTTTCCAAATCTTCCGACGAATACGTGTAATATCCGCCGCTTTTATAGTTTTTCAGCGATTTGACGTACCCGACGAATTCATCGCTTTTCAACACCGCCGCGATGTCTTCCGCCCTTTCGTCCGAAACGACG
>DGGW01000001.1:15181-28792 GCA_002393065.1 Alphaproteobacteria bacterium UBA3864
CGTCCGAAACGACGTAAAGCCCGCCGTAAACGCCGCACCCGCGCGGAACGACATTGATTTTCAGCGAGTCTTTATCCCTGATCAGCTGATTGACGGCGACTTTGTCGCGTTTGACGTCCTTCAGCGCCTGCGACCGCCCGAACAGATGCCACGCTCCGTTTTTTTCAATCGCCCTGTCGTTCAGGACGTCCTTTTTCGACAGCAGATAGTCGTAAGCGGCGGGATAACTTTCCCTGATTTCGGCCTCGGTCAAAGACCGCCCGTCCGCCGTATACGGGAACAGGCAGCGGCTCCGCTTCCCCGTCGACGCTTTCAGAACGGGGATCTGCATTTCGTCAAACGGGAAAGCGCCGATGAAAACCTTGTCGGCCAACGTCGCGAAGCCGTTTTTCACGCTGATTTTCCCCCGCGCCGCGTTTTTATAATGCGCGTCGATTTCCTTAAGCGTTTTCAGCCGCTCTTTCGTTTCCAAAAACATCTTTCCGCCGATGAACAGGTCGTCGTAAGCGAGCGTGTCGACGAACACGTTTTCGTTCGTCCGTTCGTCGTATCCGTAATATTTCAGAAAACCGTCCCGAACGGCGTTGTCGAACAACGTGATCGCCGTGTACGTCGCCGCTTTTTCAAACGGTTGAGCGTGTCCCAGATCAATAACGGCCGTCAGGTTTCGGGAACGGGAAATATCCTTTCTGAACGCCGCGCCCGCTTCGCTTTTCAAAAAAGAGCTTGGTGTGATCAGGCACATCTTTCCGGTTTTGTTCAACGTTTTCAGCCCGATTTCAAAAAACACGAGGTACAGGTCCGTCATGCCCGACGCGCAAAAAGCGTACCGCTTCACCGCGTCGTAAGCGGCGTCAAGGTTGTGTACCCGCACGTACGGGGGATTGCCGACCACGTAATCCATGCGTGAAAAGTAGCGTTCGGAAAGCTCCAGCGCGTCGCCGTTCGACACATCCCACTTTACGGTCGCGCCCAGCCCGGAAACGGCGACGTTCAGCGCTTCGATACAGCGGGCGTGATTGTTTTCGTCCTTTTCGATGCCGTGAATGTATTTTCCCAGATCGGCGGCCAGTTCCGCCGGCTTGTTCCCGTTCTTTTCAATAAAAGCGGCGGCGTACCTTTGAACGATCGGGATCAGGAACGCCCCCTGCCCGCAGCTGTTTTCAAGGACATGCTTACCGAGGATCTTCTCCCCACGGTAATCCATGAAATCCAGCATATTGTTCACGATAAAAGGCGGAGTGAAAACCTGACCTTCGTTTTTTATCAGTCTGTTTTTCATCCGCCCGTATCGCAAAATCCGGTTTAAAGAGGCGCTTATCGTCCCTGATGCAACCTTCTCAAAGCGGCGGCCAGCGACGGCGGCGGCGCTTTTTTATCCGTCGGGGATTTGGAGGCTTTAACGTCCATCATTCCCTGCATTGCCATTTCCAAAGCCTTGAACAATCCGCCGCGGTTCGGCAGGTCCTGATAGCTGGTATCCGGCTTTTGGCCCGTAACCTTTTCCCGTTCGCGGAAGAACATATCCGCGGCGGTGCGGGTTTCCTTGCACAGGCCGCACATTCTTGTGTTCCGGTCCATAATGTCCAAATCGTCCGCGAAATAGCACGTTCCTTTGTCGGAAACGCAGACCATCTGCAAAACCTCGGCCGACGTTTTGTGACCGCTGAAAGGTTTTTCCTCAAAAAACTTTTTGGCTTCCGCAGGGTCGCTGTAGCGTCCGGCCTGCATCAGATGACCGTACAGGTATCCCTGTTCGTACGCGTCGATGATCCGCCAGTTGTTGAACCATCCGGTGAACGCGGCCTGCATCGTTTTTTCACTGTTTTCGACAACGTAGGAAACCGGTTTGAAAACGGACGGTTTATCAACGCTTCTGGTGATATCGGGATCCGACTGTTCGAACGCCCGCCACACTTTATCGCTTTGAGTCGCGGCGCGGATTTCCAAAGCGACCTGAGCGGCGGCGGCCTGCGCGTCGGCTTCGGTCGCGCGGCGCAGCTTCAGTTCGGTCGCCACGTCGAACGTGCAAAACTCCGTCGGAATGCCCCGCAGATGCTGTTGGGCGTGGCGGGATTCGTAGGCCAGCGTGGCGATAAGCTTCGCGTCCTTTTTCATCGGGTTCAGGCGAATGATCTTATCCTCTTCGCTGCAAAAGCCGTAACTGCCCGGCTGTGTCGCGAAACCGAAAGAATATCCGGCTTTGGCTGCGTCTTCCAAAATCTTGCGGCCGGAAGGCGAATTGTTCGCGATCTCGTTGATCAGGGCCGTCATGCGGAGCTGTTCGTTTTTATTCCCGTCCAGTTTGACGTCGATGACCGGCTTTTCCTCTTTGTAAAAGCCGCGGATCAGCGGGGAGGAAAAAAGCTTTCCCAAAAAGGATGTTTCTTCCTGTTCCGTTTCCTTGTTTTCAAACGCGTCCCGTAATTTGCCCATCGAAGAGAATCCTCATATCTGAAATAAACATGGGGGAATTATATACAAAATTTTCGTTTTTGTCAAAAATTTTTCTTATTTGTTTTCCGTCAGAACCGCCCCCGCTTCGCCGACATAAGTGACGACCAGTTCGACCGGTTCGTTTCCCGTATTTTCGCCGTAATGCCACGCATCGACGACTTCGACGAGCGCTTCGCCCGCGCGGACGGTCTTTGAGGCGCCGTCCTCCATATGAACGGTCAGCACCCCTTTCAGGACATAAGCGACGTTGATCAGCGGATGTTTGTGCATCGGCAGTTTTTCGCCGACGGGGATCGTTATCCTGACAACGCTGACTTCCGGATTTTTCAGATCGGCCGGAGCCAGTTCAACACCGTTCCAAACGCTGCGGCTTCTGACAAGGACTTCTTTTTGCGCCATTTTCGTTTTCCTTTCCTGTTTTGCGACCTGAAAAATTTTACCCTGTCCGCCGTTAAAGTCAACACCTCGATTTTTTTGTTGACAAGGAGACAAAACAGGACTAATTATTGTTGACAAGGAAACAATAAGGGGGAGTCCGGTGCAAAACGATTTCAGCCATTTGCTTTCGTCGCTGACGGTCGCGTTGAAAGAAGCGGATGACCTTTACAAAAATCGGGCCGATCCGGTGTTGTCCGATTACACCGTTACGGAAATGCATTGCATCGAAAACATCGGCAAAACGGAATCCCCGAACGTGACGAAGCTGGCCGCGGCGATGAACCTAACGCGCGGCGGCGTCAGCAAAATGATAAAAAAGATCCTGAAAAAAGGCGCGGCGGAAGCCTATACGGACGAGGCGAACAAAAAAGAGATCTACTACCGCCTGACCGATTTGGGAAAACGCGTTTTCGACGCTCACGAGGAACTGCACGAACAATGGCGCAAAAACGACGAAGCTTTCTTTGAACGATTCAGCGCGAAGGAAATCGCGTTCGGAAAACGGTTCATAAAAAAGTACCTCAAACATTTAACGGAATTCACGGGGGGCAAACCATGATCCATACGCACGGCGCGCACAGCGAAAACGAAAAAAAGACCCTTTCGGTCATCCTCTTCACCGTCGCGATGATGGCGGCGGAAATCGCGTACGGATACAAAACCAACTCCATGTCGCTGCTGGCGGACGGGTGGCACATGGGGACACACGCTTTGGCGTTCGGGCTGACATACGCGGCCTACGTCCTAACCCGTCTTTGCGCCGGTTCGGACAAATTCCCGAACGGAACGAACAAGATCGGCACGCTGGCGGCGTACACCAGCGCGCTGTTTTTAGGGTTGACCGGCGTGTGGATCATCGTCGAAGCCGCGCAACGCCTGCTCCGTCCCGTTCAGATCCGGTTCGACGAAGCGCTTCTCGTAGCCGTCATCGGACTGGTCGTCAACGCCGTGTGCATCTTCATCATGGAAAGCGGTCATCATCACGATCACGACAAAGACACCAACTTCAAAGCGGCGTACTATCATATCCTTGCGGACATCCTGACGTCCGTTCTGGCGATCGCGGCGCTGATCGCCGGCCGGTTTGCGAACACCGTTTACTTTGACGCGCTGATCGGCGTTCTGGGCGGCGCGCTGATTCTGAAATGGACGGCCGGACTTTTGAAAAGCACTGTAGCAAGCCTTGTCGATATGAAAAGCTTAACCGATCAGCGCCCCTGACGCAATCTGTTCAATGCGGCGGTCAGTGCCGGCGTCGGCGCTTTTCTGTCCGTCGGCGTTTTGATTTCGCGCGGCATCAGCATCAGGTTCATCATCATCTGTCCGAACAGGGTTCCGCGGCTGGGTAAGCCTTTATAGCTTGTGTCGGCGGGCTTTCCAGTCACTTTTTCCCGTTCGCGAAAGAAAGCGTCGGCCATGTTGCGCGTTTCCTTGCAAAGGCCGCACATTTCCGGTTCGCGGTCAAGGATATGGGGATCGTTTGCGAAATAGCTTTTTCCGTCGCCATTCATGCAGACCGTGGCAACGATTTCGGCAGAGGATTTCGATCCTTCAAACGGTTTTTCAGCAAAGTAGTCGGCAAGTTTGGCCGGATCGTACAAACTGCCGGCATGAGCTAAATGGGTGTATAAATATCCTCTTTCATAGTTGTCGATCATGCCGGTATTTTTGAACCAGCCTTTAAAAGCGTCGCGCATCGTCGCATCGCGATCGGCAACAACGGCATCCAGCGGTTTAAGTTTATCTGGTTCTTCAATGTTTCGCGCGATTTTTTCGTTCGTTTTTGCAAAAGCCTTCCAAACGGAATCGTCCTTCGTCGCGGCACGGATCTCCAAAGCGACCTGAACGGCGGAGGCCTGTGCATCGGCTTCGGTCGCGCGGCGCAATTTAAGCTCGGTCGCGACATCAAACGTGCAGAATTTGGTCGGAACGCCGCGAGTATGCTGCTGAGCGTGGCGGGCTTCGTGCGCCAGAGTCGCAACGAGCTGGGCATCCGACGTGCGAGGATTAAGGCGAATCGTTTTGTGTTCGGCATCGCAAAAACCGTAACTGCTTGATTGACGTTCAAACCCGAACGAAAATCCCGCTTTAGCGGCGTCTTCCAGAATTTCCCGTCCCATCGGAGAACTGTTGGCGATTTTGTTGATCAGAGCGGTCATCCGGCGTTGTTCGTACTTACTGCCAACCAGTCCGACATCAACGGCGGGATTTTCATTTTTATAGAAACCACGAACGATCGGCGAAGAAAACAATCGGCCCAGAAAATCTTTCTGCACATCGTTTTTTTCAAAAGCCTGTCGTAATTTGCCCATTGTGATGACTCCTTAATCCGTTCGAAACTTCGTACAAATAGTACAATCATCTTTTTTTGTCAAGTATTTTGTCAATAAAAAATCTCGAGCTATCAACGCAGTTTTCCCATTCCGAAAAGAATCCTGTCATTTTCTCAAAGTGTAAATTGACCGTTCCGCAATCGCCGGACGGATTTTTCGCGACGATGATTTCGCAATCCTTTTCCGTGCTTGAAAGCCGTTTCTCCCATTCGTTAATTCTGTCGCTGAAGGCTTCGTCCGTTTCGTTTGCGCGCTGTTCGGGATAATCGAAATTCAGATAATAATTTTCCCGATACAAAAACAGGACTTTGTCGACGGCGGACAAGTCTTTGTAATCCCGAATATCGTTCAGGCGCGGACGCTTGTTCTTTCTGTTTTCCGGCGCGCGTGTCAGGTGAGTCAGGACAATGACGGGAGCGTCAAATCCTTTTGCGATTTCTTTCAACCGTTGCAGCATCAAAGAACGTTTTTCGCCCTCGATCACTTGCAGGTAATCAATAATGATTGCGGCAATCCCGTCGGAAAAATCGCCGATCGTTTTGCGGATACTTTCCAAAGGAGGATAAAAGCCTCTGTAAAAATGAATCGGTAAAGTGTTTTTTATCTTGTTGCGGGCAAAAACAGTCAGGAAACGGCAGTCAAGATACTCCGCCTTATCTTTAAAATTGAAGTAAAGAACATTTTTTTCCTGTTGCGCGATATGAACAGCTAAATTCAGTGCAAAAGACGTTATCCCCATTCCGGGGCGTCCGCCGATCAAAACAAGTTCCCCGCCGTTCAGGCCTCCGGCAAAAATATCAAGTGCTTTAAATCCGGTTGAAAGATGTGTCGTCATAAATAATCCTCCGATAAATAAAACGGTTTTATTTTAATTTATCGGTATGTCAATTTATGACGGATGCAAACATCAACAGGCGTTGTCGACCATTTCGCGCCAGTTTTCGGGCTTGACGACCGTAACGTGCTTTCCCCAGGTGTAGAGGTGCCAATCCATTTCCAGCCGTCCGCCGGCGCGGAATTTAACGGTCAGAGTGCCATCTTCGTTTCTAACGGTTTCTTGTTTGGGGTGAAAGACGTATTGCGCCGCTTCGTCGGCGACGTCGGCATCAAACCGCCATTCGACATCAAACGGCGGTTCGTGATAAGAGCCGAAAGATTCTTCCGCGTATTCCCGCAAACTGAAATTTTCATCCATAACGAACGTTTCAGGCAGGATTTCAACGGATTTGATGTTGTTCAGAATGAAACTGCGCGGCTTGCCGTCGTCGTATTTTCCTGAATGTCGAGCAATTAAGTAGTGTTTACGTTCTCCGTACAGAAAACCGTAGGGTTCAAGCGTGTTGCGGCAGGTTTTTCCGCTCGACCGGCTGACGTAGGAAATCTGGATTTTGTGAAAGCCGAGAATGGCGTTTCGGATGACGGAAACGTGTTCGGGATTGATTTTCAGCTTCGGCCCCGGACGGCAGACAAAGCCTTCCGCCATCATCAACGCTTCGGCGTCTATGTCAAGGCGTCTTAATACTTTGGCGTCGACGTTGGCTTTGATTTTATCGGTCAGGCGTTCCAGCGTTTCGGTCTTGTCCGCCATATTATTCTTTTTCAACAGCGTTTTCAACGTTTCCAACAAAGCGACTTCTTCCGCCGAAAACTGAATGAAATCGCGCAAAGTGCCTTGCGGAATATACCAACGCTTGAAACCGTCAATATCCATTTTTTCCTGCGTCTGCGGGAATTGGAGCTTGATCATGTCGCGCATTCGTTCCGCCGTGCGGCGCGACACGCCGAATTTATTGACGATATCGTTTAACGAAACGCCTTCGCGGTTTGCCTGCATCATCGTCGCCAGTTCCAACAGCTTTTCCGTTTTTTCATACGCCATTTTACACACTCCGTTTTAATTTTAATACAAGGATATGACAAAAACTGACGGACGAAAAGTTCTTTGTGATTGCAACGAAGTTAAAATCCTATCTTGAATTTCGGCGGGGCTTTGATCGTCTGTTCGCTCATCAGCATTTTCAGCAGTTCCGTTTTGTCGTTCAGAACGCCTAAAATGGTCGCTTTTTTATGCACCAGCGCGAAATCCGCGGGCGTCAGGTTTTCCGCTTTTGTCAGGGACACGTCTTTAAATCCGAAAAACGTTTCAAAGGCTTTTGTGCGCTGTTCCGGCGTCATAAAGTCGTATTTGACTTTGAACGTGAATCGGCGCAGGGACGCCTGATCCAGCCGGTCGAGCAGGTTCGTCGTGCAGACGAACGGATGTTCCGCGCTTTCCATTTGCGTCAGCATTTCGTTGACCTGCGTCGTTTCCCACGACCTTGTGGCGCTCCGTCTGTCCTGCAAGAAGCTGTCCGCTTCGTCGAAGATCAGGACGGCGTTTTTCGCGGCGGCTTCGGCGAACGCCAGCCGGATGTTCTCTTCCGTTCCGCCCACCCACATACTCAATAAATCTGAACTTTTTTTCTTGATCACCGGCCGGCCGATCTGTTCCGCCAGCCAGACGGCGTAAGCGGACTTTCCCGTCCCCGGCGCGCCGTACAGGCACAAAGAAAACGTTTTCAGGTTCAGGTCTTTGACGCGTCCGGCAAGTTTTTCCAGATCGGTGTCCGTGTTCAACAAGGCGGGATCGAACGGCACGGCCGGTTTCGGCGCGGCTTTTTTCTTTTTTTCGCCCGTGCAGAGTTCGCGCATATTGTTCAGCGAGGACTTGACCGTTTCGATGCCTCCGCCGATCAGGCGTTCGTTCCTGACCGCATTCGCCATAAAAGCCGGCGGAACGGCATATTCGGCGCAAAGTTCTTTGGCGACTTTTTCACTTGCGGGCAGTTTGTTTTTGCGCAAAGCCTTCTGCCAGATGCGGACGGAATGTTTTTCGTCGGGCAATTCAAAGTGAATCGAATAGGAAAAACGGCGCAGAAAAGCGGAATCCATATCGAAAGTCCGGTTTGTCGTCCAGATGACCGGCGTTTCGTTTCTTTCCAGCACATCGTTCAGCCCGCTTTTCGTCATATCCCTTCTGCCGATGCCGTAAAAGACGTCTTCCGCTTCGTCCAGCAACAGACAGACGCCGTTTTGACGGGCGGCGAGATTTTGTGCGAACATCAACGCCGGCGTGCGGTAGGACGCATCGTCCCTGTCTCCGTTTTCGGCGACGGAATACAGGGCGACGCCCGCCTGTCGCGCCAGAGTGCGGGCAAATTCGGTCTTTCCCGTTCCCGGAATACCGTAAAAGATGATGTTGATGCCTTTTTCCTTGCGTTCGACGGCGGCTTTCAACAAAGAGCAAAGCTCGTCGCGCTTTTCGATATAGTCGAAATCCTCCCACTTCAGCGAAGCGGTTTGCCGGCGTCCCAGAAAGATTTTCTGGAACTGGTCGAACGTTTTCGGATGCCGGTTCAAAAGCTTTTTGGTGAAACCGCTTAAACACGAATAGCTTTCGTCATCGTCGTCCGTCAGGCCGAGGTCGTTCATCCTGTGCTGAGCCTGTTGCAACAGGTTCAACGAAAACTTTTCCGACAAAAAACGGCAGCAGTTCCTGTCCTTTACAAATCGGTGCGTGTTGGAAACATTGTCGATGAAATTTTCGACGTCGCGATTCATATAGTAACGCACGACAAGCCCCAGATATTCCGTTTCACAGGGCGTCAGTTTTGTCGCTTTGGCGATAAAGTTAAGCGTTCTTTCGCAGTCGGACGGCGTCAGTTTCCTTTTTAAATATTTTCCGCGCAAATGACTGACGGCGTTTTTAAAAAACATCTGAATCTGTTTAATACGTTCGGCTTCGGAAATTTCTTCCTCGTCGCGGCGGCGGCGATGCCTGTTCCCGCCGATTTCGACATATTCCAAATCGAAAATCTCGCATCCCTGATCCTCGAACCATTCGTACAGGTTTTCGATTTCCTTTTTGCGTTTCGCCGAAGCGATCGCGTTGCACACATATTCCGCCAATTTGCCTTTTTCAAAATCAATATCGCTCATTTTCGTATCCTCTCATCACTGCTGTTTTTATCAATAACAGACGGATACGTCATTTCTTGTCATACGGAATCATTTTGTCCGGGATGCGGATCGCGGCAACGGCGTAAAAGCATCGGAAACGGTTTTGTTGTTTACCGTACAGAGCCGTACGTTTTTTAAGAAGGCATCATCAATGACGGGCTACTGTTGACTCCCATGATTTTTTTGTATATAATTTAGACAAAATCTTAAGCGGAGGTCAAAATAATGGCTTTAAATGTCGATTTCAGAAAAGAACGCATCGCCTTGTCTAAGGAACAAACCTACGAAGCTTTAAACGCGTATTTGAAAAATGCGGCTTTTATCACAAGCGAAGGGGAGCGTTCGCAATGGGAAACCTGGGAACGTAATTTAAAGGATTCCCCTTACTTTGGCGAAACCTATCACCGCGTTTTGAAGGAACGGACGGAAGACTTGAAAAAGCGCGATACGTTAATGGCGCGTCTTGACGTGAAATTCAACGGTTTGGAACGAAAACTGAATCAGAGCTCCGAAAAAAGGAAACAGGATCAAAGCGCCGGAAAAGATCAGAAAAAGACACTGAAACAGAAAGCGAAAGACGCTTTTATGAGCGCCCATCCGTATCTGGCCGCGGGTATCGTCGGCGCCGTAATAACAACGGGGATGGCGGCCGGTGCGTCTTTCTGGAGTTCCGTTCACGGCATTGATCCGCAATTTTGCGCTTCCGTTTTGTCATACGGTTCCACGTTTGGCGGAGCAATGCTGGGCACCGGTGCGCTCCTTACGGCCGCGCACACGTCCTTAGGTGTCGCAGTCGCGGATAAGGGCGGGAAAGAATTGTTGGAAGCGAAAGAAGCTTTGAAAAATTTAAATTCTTTAAAGAGAGCTTTCCAAATAATCGAAGCAAAAGACAGATACAGAAGCAACGCCAGAGCCGCTTCGCAATCCTTGCCGGAACAGAAAAACGGGCTTTCCCCCGCGGCTCTGTATAAACTAAAGGCGGCAAAAGCTTACGGTTAAACTTCATTTAACGGTATCATGTGTTTTCGCCAAAGTCGGAGCGGTTTCTTCGAGCAGGCGTCCGGCGCGTCGATCTGCGCACGTCAGGACACGCCGGCATTCCGGCTTTGAAAGGATTTGTCGAAAAATTCGCGCCGAAAAAGGTCGTTCCTATTCACACTTTTTACCCCGAACGATTCAAAGACCCGTTCGACAACGCCGTCCTGCATGATGACAACGAAGTCTTTGAAGTCTGACCTTATTATCGGGTAACATAATCAAAAGCGTTAAGAGAAAAAATGAACAACCTTCAAAAATCCATCGAAAAATACAAAGCCGTTCAAAAACGTTTCAAGGAAACGAACGTATCGACGGATACGGAATTTCAACGGATGTTCAGCGGCTTTTACAGAGTGCGCCGGAATGCGGAATGGAAAGAAGCGTACTTTCAGCTGTTTGAAGAAATTAAATCAAAGCCTGATGTAACGTTTGACGACATTTTAGACGGGCTTTATGCGGAAACGAAAAGGGGCGAAGCCTCTTTCGCCAGTAAAATGCTGGCGACCGTCGACGACTCCATGCCGATTTGGGACAAATTCGTTTTGCAAAACCTGCATCTGAATGTCCCTGCCAAATCCGGCAGCGAAAAAGTCGCCGCCGTTAAAGAGACCTACAAAAAAATCGTCGCGTGGTATCAAACGGATGAAGCCCGAAAACATCTCGATCGTTTTAACAAAACGTATCCTGATTGCGACATATCGGATGTCAAAAAAACGGATTTCAGTCTTTGGAGCGACAGAGATTAAAGCCGCTCAGCCGAAAGAGTTTACAGTGTCGGTTCTTAAAACCGGCAATGCCTTCAGAGCAGTATTTAAGGCTTTAAATCAAATTTCCTTCTTAAAGCAGATGACACGGTTCGCTTCTTCGAATCCCGTCGCGATATGAAAAGTCAGACTTTCGTCGTTTTCAAGCTCGCAATCGCCGGCAAACTCCGTGCAACGCTTTTCTTTCGACCATTTTTCACAGCGCGAGAGGAGCTTTTTTGCATATCCGCGGCGTCCGTACCCTTCCAGAACGAAAATCCCTTCCAGATATCCTACGGGCGACGTTTCGGTCCCTTCGACATAATCTTTTCTAGCCTGTTAAAGAAACATCCCGACATTAAAACGTTTGAGTTGGTTTTGCAAAAGTTGGCTAATTCAGAACCGTTGCCAGGAAAATTCAAAGACCATTTTCTTAAAGAAAACTGGAAAGATTATCGGGAATGCCACATCAAACCTGATTGGCTGCTGATTTATCGCGTTACCGAAACCGAAGAATCTTTGTTGCAACGGGATCGCATGACGCCCTTTTTCAAAGAGATTGCTTACCTGCTTTTTTGTTTATTTCGTCAGTATTTTGACGACTTCGGCGTTGCCGGCCTTTTCCGCCAAAGACAAAGCGATTTCAACCGTTTTCCGGAATTGGAAATCCGGTCGAAACGACCGTCATTAAAAGTTCTTTAAAACACTGAAACAATCAAATCGAAGTGAACGGTCGCTTTTGATTGTTCGTAACATTTTCTGTTCGTCAACGGAAAGCCGACGTAAACCCTTGCCGTTAAAAAATCGAACAAAGCCATTCTCAATCCCGCGCCGGCGCTTGTCAGAAAGTCGGTTTTTTCCGTATGTCCGTCATGCGGAAAAACGCCGTCATCAATGAAATAAGCGCATCGCAACTGACGCTGGAGGCGGAAAACGCTGAAATCACGACGTTAACGACGACCGGAACAACGAATATAACGACGACGGGCGATGTCGTCGTCAACGAAATCGAAACGCAAACTTTGGCGTCGGATTCCGCCGCCGGTTTTACGACCTTGACGACGAGCGGAAACGCCTCCATAGAAATGACGGTGCGATCGTCATTCGATCTGAATATCGGAAATATCGGAGGGAACACCTCGGATTTCGCGAACAAACTTGATATTCAAACAACGAAATCCATAAAGAACGGCGCCGGTAACAACGATATGAACGTCGCGGCAAAAGAGATTAATTTGAAAGCGGGCGATTCCATCGGCGAAAGAAATAAATCGCTTAATTTGGATTTACCCCAAAATCACAGCATAGATTTAGCGGCGACGAATCTTGTCAATGTCAATACAAAAATTGATTCCATAAATTACAACACGATAAAAGGCAACGAAATAGATATTCAGTCGCAAAACGATATCAAAATCGGATATGTGGAAGTCGATACCTTAAACATCATCACAAGCGCGGCAAATGTCGAGGTGACCGCCGACATTAAAAACGGCGTCATTCAAACCAACGATAAAAGGATTGTCATAGACAACGGTAGCTTTGCGCCGGATTATTACGCAACCGCTCAAATACATTCGCAGGAACTCCCCTTGCACATAGGCGTCAACGCGGGCGGAAGTATAGATGTGTCTTCCAAATATGTTTTGAGGCATGCGAAGGATGTTCGCATCGGAAATAAAAATTACAATTCCAGTATGAAAATCGCGATAACGGAAGCTTCCGAAGCAACAGTGGAAAAGGCTCACTTCGGAGAGAAGGCGATTGACAAAACGGATATGTCCTTGTATGCGGTTCCGACAGTGTCCGATTATATTTCCAATGTTGTCAACGACGGCGGAAATGCGGACATTACAAACATAAAAGGCGATTTATTAAATACGGAAAATGTCTTTGATGCGATTAATACGGCGGTTTCCATATCTGTAACCGAAAATGCGAATGAATCCGGTTCTACCGGTGAACTGTAAGAAAAGGAAAAAGGTTATGAAAAAAATATTGTCATTGGTGTTGGCGCTTTTAGCATTGTCGATAGCGGTAGTATCGGGAATTAAAACCGGAAAGACCGGCCAAAAAATAGCAATAGTCGATATTCCTGCCGTTGTGACTAAATCCGAGCAGGTTCAGGCGTTGAAAAAAGAACAGCAAGCAAGAATGATGGCTTTGGACGAATGGTTGAAGACCGTGCGGGCGGATGTCGAAAAGCAAAAGACTCAAAAGATAAACTTTTGAAGGAATATAATGCCGAGTTTGCACAGAAAAAGGAAGCGATTGCAACGGAATATCGGTCGAGTTTGCAAGTCGTTGATAAAAGCATAACGGAAACCATCAGCGCGACGGCAAAGGCTAAGGGATATGATATGGTGATCTCAAAAGGCATGGTCGTGTGCGGCGGCGATGATATAACGGAAGACGTGCAAAAAGTTGTGAAATAATATTGATGTGATCACTGAAAAAACGCTCTCTGTTTTATGGCAGAGAGCGTTTCTAATATATGAACGAAAGACAAAACAAAAGACGGCGGTGCCCCCGAAGCGGTTGAAGAAAAATAAAGAAAGGATTGTTCAAACGACCGGACAATAAAAAAGCCTTGATTCCTCAAG
>DGGW01000066.1:0-64598 GCA_002393065.1 Alphaproteobacteria bacterium UBA3864
AAAAAGTTAAAGCCGCGATACGGCGGTTTTTGTCGTTTGGGAAAACCTCGTGCTATCGAAATAAACAGTCTTTATTCGGATGAGGGAATAGAACTTGCACATATTATCGTGCATGAAATCGTCCATCTCTTTACCAAGGGAGGCCATAAACAGGATTTTTTAGCGGCAATGCGAAAAATCGGAGTGATACGTCCCGACCGTCCCCGTTCTATCAGACATCGCATCGATGAAAGGATGATTAATCCCTGTTTTTCATCTATTGAATTACCGACGCAGGCGTTCGTCGAAAAAATATTCCCTGTTCTGGAAAAAAGCGGTTTTACGCCGTTTGAATTCACGGAAGCACCCACCCCTTCGCCGGACGATATATCGGCATATAGTTTGAAAATGCTTTCTCCGACTTATACCGAAATCCATTCCTGTGTGAAAAAAGTTTCTGATGAGGAAATATTTTCGTTATCAAAATCAACCGGCGAATTCGGTTTTTCGATTTCGGTGCGGAAGAAATCGGATATTTCGGAAAGACAAGTCAGACAAATATTATCTTTATGTCGGTTTTTGACCGGATGCCTGTTCGTGTCAAAAATGCCGATGAAAACGGATATTTTGATTCGGGCGAATCAACCAAAAGAAAATATCGCGGAATATTGCGCTTATTTAAGTAAAAAACTGGCGGAACTGTTCGGCGTCGATCCTGCGTTCATCTGTGAAAGCGATTATCTGCCTTTCTTGGAAGGATTCGGCACTCTGATCGGCGAAACGGACAAAGAAGTCTTTCGCAATCTTACTTTTAAGCGACCTGTTTAAGAATGCGTCATCTTTTGACGCACACCTGCTGTATATTAAACACGAATCGTGCGGATTTGGCTTCGCTTGTTGCGCACGTTAAACACCAACTAAAAGGAGGATTTTAAAATGTGTGTTGATTTTAAGGAATATCATCGCGAATACTACACTTACCTTTTCGACCATATCGATGAATTCATCGCGTTGAAGGACGCGATCGACGCGACCCCTGAAATTTATTCGCATGACGGCGGCGGAACAACGAGTATTTTAAAAGGAAAATTCGAACTTCGTTTCGGGGGGTTGATCACGCTTTACGCGAACGGTCAATGGTGTGATCGGAAAAAGAACGTCTTTCTGTATAAGATGTTGCAATGCCCGATGGGAAGCAAGGACGTTAAAGTGTACGGCTGGAACAACGAGGAAAAAGAATTTGACATATATTCCCGCGTTTTTCCCGACACCGACACGCTGTTCGAACAAGCGCGGCTTGTCGCTCAATACAAACCGCAGACGGGAAAGAAAATAATTCCCCTTGAAACGCGAAACAGGTTGGCGGAGTTGTTTCAACCTCTGAAAGAATACACGCGCCATGCGGTTAACGACTTTAAATGTGTGGGCTTTGCCCGTCCGATTAACGGTCAAATCACCGAAAAGAACATTCAAACGGGTGTTAAAACGCTGTTGGAAAATTGTGCGAAAGGACAATTGGAAAGGGTGAAATACGTCCTGAACAACTTCCCGCAGATTTTCGGCAGGGCGGAAAGCAAAGACCTGCTTTTATCCGCCGCGAACGATTTGAGTATTTTGCGCTTTCTTTGCGATTGCGGCAAAACGGACGTTTCCGACGCACCCGTTATCCGGAACGCGTGCAAGAGCAAAAAGGACGTTAAAGAACGTCTCGATTTATTGTTTGAACTGGGGGCGGACATCAATGCGAAAAACGGTGACGGTGAACCGCCGATCGTCGTTGCGGCGGAGGCGTTCAACATCAAAGCGATCCGCTGGCTTTTAAAGCACGGGGCGGACAAGACGGCGACGAACGCGAATGACGAAACGGCGCGGGACATCGTTCTGAAAAACAAAGACGTTTTTAATTGGCGGGGAATTTTGAAACTGCTTTAGCAAACGTCAGCTCCTGACGCATCACTGTTTTAGAATATCCTTATCAACAATCGAAAAAGGAGAAAGAAAATGATTGATATGAACACCGTTACCGACGAACAGGCGGATTATATGAACACGCCGATGGAAGCCGTTGAGGAAATCGGAACGCTTTTAAACGAATTGGCGGCGTTTTTCCCGAATGAATTGGAAGACTATCTGGAAACGGATTTCTGCGAACGGGTGGCACGTCGTATGGTGTGGGACATTCCGGCAGGCTTTGCGGCTCTGCCCGAAAAGTTCCACGCGGTTGCGTTCCATCACGCCGTTCTGACCGATGATTCCGATATCGTCGAAGCCTTCCTTAAAGCGGCGAAGAAAGCGAAAATGAACATCGGCACCGACTTTTGCGATCCCGAATACGGCACGCCGCCGCTGATGATGGCGTGCTTTAACAAAGCCAAAAACGCTTTTGTTTCTTTGGTCGAAAAGGGCGGGGCGTCCCTGTCCGTCAAAGACGCTAAAGGACGCGGCTTGGCGTACGCGTGCGTGTTTTCGCATAATCTGGCTTTTATGAAGTGGGCGAAAAAGCACGGCGTCGTCTTTGATTTAAGCGATCCCGTCGATGCCGTAATACCTCTGGCGGGGGCGGAAGGCTCGGTCGCCGTTTTGCGCTGGCTGATCGAAGATCTGCACGGCGACGTGAACGCGGTCGATGCGGACGGCCGCACGGCGATGTATTACGCGTGTATGTTCGGGGCGAACGACAACATCCTGTACCTGATCGACAAAGGCGCGTATCCGACCGAATTATCCGCGGCCGCTTTCGTTCCGATCGTTGAGAGGATCAAGGCACTGCGCGAAAAGGAACCGTCCGGCGTCGTCGATCTGGAAATCAAAAGCGAGATCAAAAAGCTGACGGACTTCGCGAAAAAGATCTGACGGCTGAAAGGATGACCATGTTTGACATGACGGAAAGCTTCCTGCCCGAAGGGGTGAAAAGAGAGCGGGCGCGGGTGGATTCCGAGCTGGCGGATCTCTTTTCCGACGACACGGTGAAGGCGTATAAAAACAGCCTTTTCTTTGCGGAACTCTGCGTGCGCGACGTGCGGGCACTCGTAAGCGGTTTTTTCGCTTTGCCGCAGGAACTGCGCGCGATCGCTTTCCACCATGCCGTTCTGATCAATCGCGCCGATATCTGTAACGCCGTTTTGTGCGTCGTCGCGACGCTTAAAGCGGACGTGAACACGGACTTTTCAACGGATGTGTTCGGGATCCCCCCGCTGATGACGGCCTGCGCCCGTCATTGCAGGCGTTCTTTTCTGGCTTTGGTCGAAAAGGGCGGGGCGGATCTGTCCGTGTGCGACGAACAGGGATACACGTTGGCGCGCGCCTGCGTTGAATCGGACGACCTGTCGTTTATGCAGTTGGCTCAAAAGCGCGGCGTCGTTTTCGACGCGGCCGATCCGGTCGATGCGCTGGTGCCTCTGGCGGCTAAAAACGACGCGTGGGGTGCCGTGCATTGGCTGATCGAAGACCTGAACGGCGACGTGAACATGACCGACGAAGAAGGGTGGACGGCTTTGGATTACGCCTGTCGGCACGAAAAGAGGGCGATTTTCCTCTACCTGCTCGACAAAGGCGGAAAAATGACCGACAAAAGGGAGATTTTGTTCGGGCTGATCATCGAACAGATCAGGGAACTGCAGAAACGATTGCCGTCGGCGGAGGCGGACGATAAAATCGGCAGACACATCGGCACGATGCGTTTTCTGATGACCGTCAGCGGCGGCGATTGAATTAGGGGGTAATGATGCAAAACAAGGAAGATAAAGCGGAGCAGGGGACTTACGTCCGCTTCGCCAGAGTGTTGGATCTGGCCGTCAGAATGTTCGGACGGGGGCTGACGAAGGACGAGATCTGCCAAATCATGAAATGCTCGAAACGGACGGCGGATCGCCTGATCGGCTGTTTTCAGGAAGTGTATTCCAACGGTTTGGAAGAATCTTCGAAAAACGGCAGGAAAACATGGAAAATCCTCGGCGGCGAAGATCTGCCCAAATCTTTGGAGATAGACGACGAAGATATTCTCCTGCTGAACAACCTTGCCGATTTGATGGCGCAACAGAACAGGGAAGCGGACGGCGACCGTCTGACAAAGATCCGCGCGAAACTCGTTCGGGCACTCGGAAACAAAGAGCGGGATCTGAACAATCTGGAATTTTCCGAAAGGAACGTCTTCCGGCCGGGAATCAAGGCTCAAATCGATCCCGAAATCGTCAGAACGATTCGTCGGGCGATCAGGGAAAAGAAAGTCCTCAATATCGAATATTACAATAAAAAGAGCGGGAAAATCAGCGAAGGCGCGCTCGAACCTTACGGCATTTTGTACAGCGATCGGGCGCAATATCTGCTGGCGCGCCACTGGGACGGTTATTTCGGCGACGCGATCCATCAGTTCTTGCTGTCGAACATTCGTTCCGCCATCATGACGGACGAGGCGTTTGAAGGCGTCGATTTCGATATGAACGAATATACGAAAGACTCTTTCGGCGTGTATCGCGAAGAACCGTACGACGTCGAATGGAAATTCAGCGCGAAGGCCGCGCCCGAAGCCAAAAAGTTCATCTTCCACCCCGGACAGGAAATCTTTGAGAACGAAGACGGCACGCTGACCGTGAAATTCCGAGCGGGCGGCACGCTGGAAATGGCATGGCATCTGGCGACGTGGGGAAAGCAGGTGGAAGTCGTACAACCCGCGGACTTTTGGCGGCGCGTCGCGAAAGCCGAACGGCAGCGGTGGCAGTAAACTTTCGTTTGTATTTGACGGGTTAATCTGCCATACTGTTTCCGTCAGCTTTTCTGACAGGGACTTCACAATCCCTTGCACAAACCGGTGCGGTTCAGAGATTCCGCATCGTCAACAAAACAAAATCTCCCGATCCATACGACCGGGAGATGGTGTTATGTTCAAGCATTTTGCCAAAAGCATCATGCCGTGTTTGTGCGGTTTGTGAACTCCCGGTCGCCAAGGGGAAAATCCTCCGGCGGCCGATTGTTTTAAGATTAACACTGTCGGGCGTCAAAACCTGACGATTTAAGGAATGAAAAAATGAAAGCGGATTTATCGAAAGCTGTTCGGATTATTAATAATCTGGATATCGATACTGATTCTGATCTTAACATCGTTGTTCAAGTCGCCAAATCTTTTGAAAAAAAAGAAGAAGAAAACAGAACAAAGAAAAAAGAATTTCTTCAAGCGATTGATGCGATTAACGGCTTGAAAGTCGATAACTCATACAGTTTTGATAAAGAATTCCGAGAAAATCACCCGATTTTAGGAGATCTGGAAAACAATATATTTTTTGAAAGCCCTCTTTTTGAAGCCGTGCAAGTCGGAATGAAAGAACCGCAATATACGACGGCGTTAGGGTGGTTTTTACAAGAAGATCAGCAAGCCTGCCGGTTGTTTATAGAAACGCTCGCCGAAGTAGCAAATTTTCCGGAAGAATTTAAAAAGATATTACCGACTGAACACACTCCGATTGAAAGCATATGGGAATATTCGGGTAAAAAAAATTCACAAAATGAAGAAGACGATGAAACGGATTCTGAAGGTAAAGAAGAAAAAAAAGCCGAGGAAGCCACATCCGAAACTTCTGATATCAGTGCCGGCAATGATGTGAAAAATCGCAAGGAAATAGACAATCTTTTGATTTGGGGAAGTGACAAGAAAAAACACGGTATCGTTATTGAAATCAAATTCGGTGCAGATTTGCACAATGAACTTCCATGTTATCAGCTAACAGCTTTAAAGAAGATGGGATATAATCCCTGCCAGAAAAATGAAAAACGTTGTGTTTTCCCAACAAACAGGGATTTGAAATGTGAAGATTGTCAGAAAAACAATTCTCTGATGTGCGTTGTTTTATCAACCAATCGCATATCGGCTCAGAAAATCGAAGAGAACGACGGATGTCGAAAAATATGGCATAGGGTTTTGTGGTGTCATTTTATGCCGAAACTCAGTAAAAAAATGACACAACATCAAGGGAATGGGGATTACAGGAGATTCCTGTCCTCGTTATGGCGTAAAGTGTTCGAAACTGAAGGGTAAGAAAATGGAAAACACGAAAAATTCTGAAATTTTCTCTAATGAAGAATTAGGAAAAGCGATCGAAACATACAATCTCTATATTGCAAACAGAGAAACTTTTAAAAAAGTTTACAATGAAGATTGTGAATATGATGAAAACAAGTCTTTTATAGAAAATGCAAAAGACGAGATTAACTGTTATACGGCAAAAGGTAAAATAGAAACAACCGTGCCGGATGCAATCATGCTGGCCGCATATGTTTTTGAAAAAGCGGTTTGTCCTGTTTTGAAAGATAGGGAAATCGAAATTTCAAAGATACATTGGATACCAACGTATGGAGAAGATCCATTTCCAGAATTTGATATAAAAATTGAGAATGAAAATTCACAAAAGCCTGTTTTGCTTGTCTTGGATTGCGAAGCTTTTCGCATTGGAGGAGCCTTTGTTGCAAAAGAAACAAAGAATAATATAACACTTGAAAAAATTTTTAAGGGTAAAAAAGAAGAATTTATAGATAAATCTGATGAAAAGGATTTATCAGAAAATATTGTATTTTCAAAAAATAAATTTGAGTTTTCTTCAAATACTCCGCTTTCTTTGGATTGTTTGAACGAAAAAATCATTCCTCAAATCACAAAGGATTGTAAGAATTTAATAGAGGAGGCGTTCCTTCAGAATAACTAAATCTTTTTCCGGCGGCGGGACGGACTTGCCGCCGGAATGATTTTTACGGTGTTCGAATCAAGCGTCAGGTTTTGTCGCAGATACATGATATAAGGAAGATATCATTCAATCATTATGAAAGGGAACCGAAATGAAAAATACGTTGTTGGACATTATTCAATCTTTTGAACATCCGATGGATTTGGATGATCAGGAAGTGCGCGAAGTGTTGGATTCGATTGATGATTTAACGCATCGTCAGATAAAAAACGCCGTTGAAGCGTTGTTGGATAAATACAAAAGTATTCAAAGAGGATATGAAATCAGAGGTGGAATACTTTCCAAAAAGATTGAAAAACTTATCCAAGAACTGGGAAAGAAAGGTGAAAAACTTTCTCCCGATTCAATAGAGGCAATGAAGGAATTTTTGGAAGAAGAAGGATACGTCGTCTACAAAAACGCTTCAGCGATTGCGATTGATATGGTCGAATTGCCTCTGAAATTGAGAAATGAGTTTCAGGCGGAAAAGAATCGTATGGGAACAATAACATACGAAAAGAAAAAAGGAATGGTTCTTGATGCCTTGAAAGAGTGGGCGGGCGAAGAATAATTCCTAATCTTTTTCCGGCGGCGGGGCGGACTTGCCGCTGGAATGATTTTTACGGTGTTCGAATCAAGCGTCAGGTTTTGTCGCGGGCGGGTGATACAAGGGAAAATATCGTTCGACCGTTATGAAAGGAATATGAAATGACCAAAAAAGCGAAAGTGAAAAACTGGAGAGAGTTTTTTGAATCCGATCCGAAGGAACTTCCGTTCGCCGACATGAACGTTCGCGACGAAATAGGGCGACGATGCTGATCGGCGCAGCCCGTTCTTCCGCCGATGTCGTGCGGCGCATCATCGATGCCGGCGCGGACGTCAACGCGGGGGCGGAGGGCAATTCGATAACCCCGCTGATTTGCGCCGCTGTCAACAGCGCTTATCCCGCCGTGATCAAAATGTTGGTCAAAGCCGGCGCGGATATCGAGGCAAAAATCAATCCTGAAGGCGAAGACCGCGGAACGCCTTTGCAGGCGGCGTTGGAAGCGAAAAATTTCAAAATCGCGCAGGCGTTGATCAAAGCGGGCGCAAACGTCAACGCAAAAGACGGTAAAGGAAGAACTCCTTTGATGATAACCGCTTGCCACGACGGAAACTGCGACATAATAGAGGCTTTGTTAAACGCGGGAGCGAAAATCAACGAAAAAGACAATGAGGGAAGAACGGCATTGATGCGTGCGGCCAAGTGGGAGACCCCCGATATCGTCAAACTGCTTCTTAAAGCCGGTGCGAACGTCAACGCTGTCGACAAAAAAGGCAAAACGGCTTTGGATTACGCGCGGGAAAAGGGACGCGACGAAATCGTTTTGCTGTTGGAAAAAGTTGTGGCAGGCGAAACAGCGGAGGAATGACAAGGACCGATGACGGATTGATCGCCGCCGGATAGAGATTTAAAAGGGATTTGGAAATCATTGATTTGTTAATCGTCAAAACAATAAAAAAGCTTTCGACCGATCGGTCAAAAGCCTTGAAATTGGAGCGGGCGATGGGAATCGAACCCACGACATCAACCTTGGCAAGGTTGCGCTCTACCCCTGAGCTACACCCGCACTCCCTTTGAACAGTTGCGATTATATATAAATAAAAACGATATGCAAGAACTTTTTTTAAAAAATATTCGGTACCAGTTTTCGGATGACGCCGGGGGCGACGGCCGACAACGGATTGACGGATATTTCCGGCGTCGGCAGGACGCCTTCGATTTTATAAGAAACGCCGATCAGCCCGCCGCCTTTTTCGCCCGTCAGCATTTTCCCGACAAGGGGGACTTTGCCGACCAACCCGTTCACGCCGTAAAAAGGCATCATCGTTCCGGTCAGGTCCAAAAAGCTTTTTTGACCGTTATAACTTCCTTCCAGCGTGATGCCCAGCGACGACCCCGCCACCAATCCGTCGTTTACGGTTAATATCCCGTTGTTATGGGCGAATTGCGCTTCCGCTTTTTCGAAGTGCAGTCCTTTCCCCGTCAGCGTGTCGATCAGCCCCGTGAACGACGTCAGACGCAACAGACGCGTTAAAAGCGGCTGTTCTGCCAATCTGAAATCTTCGATTTCGAGCAATCCGGAAGCGCCCTTTTCGGTGTTGTATTGCCCTTTGATTTTAATTTTTCCGCCTTTGACGGTTGACATGGATCCCAGCAGTTTCATCAGAGAACCGGCGTCGTCGGACGTGAAAGCGAAGGCGGATTCGTTGTTTTTCGGATCGGGATAAAACTTGAAACGGAACGGCGTGCGTTTTTCGCCGATTTTTCCCGTCGCGTCGATTCGTTGCGGCGCGCCGCCCTTCAAAACGGCCGCGAAAGCATTGTCTTCGGCGGCGGAATCCGACAACCAGACTTTGTTGAAAACGGCGTTGATGACGTAAAGCGGTTCATCGGCGTTTTTATTCGGTTCGTCCTTGTCGCTATTGATTTCTTTTCCGGTTTCGTCCCCGCTTTTTTCTTGCTTTTTTATCAGTTGCGATAGATCCAGCGACAATCCGTTTGCGTCAATCCGGTTTTTTCCTTTGACATTGAAACGGATGCGGGCTTTCAGATCGGTTTTACCGGCGACCAGAACGGGAACGTTGATGCGGGCGATATTTCCGTCGGGAGCGAAATCCATGGACGTTTTGACGATGTTTCCGGCTTTGTCCGAAACGGTAATGTCCGGTATGGCTTTAAGGGCGTTGTTTTCGAACGTCATTTTCAGGCGCGCCGTTCCGCCGGTTTCCGCTTTTTTCACCCAGTTGATCATGGGGAAATCGAGCGCGGCGGGAGTAAGATCGGCGTCGGCCGACGCTTCACCCGTCCCGTTTCTGAACAGGCGTAAAAGAAAGCGCACCGGAACCGTTCCGACAACGTACGGCGTAGCGGCGTAATCGACGCCTATATCCTTTCGCGCGGCGTCGGTGACTTGTCCCGTTACGGCCAGATCCGTCGAAACGTCTTTCTGACCGGTGAAGTCCTGAAACAGTTCGGCGTGAACGGCGCCTTCCCGCGCCAGAGCGTCGGCCGTCAGTGTCAGTCCTTTTTCGTTGACGGAAAGATCGGCGTCGACATCCTGCAGGGCGATGAAGTCGAAAGGATAGCCTTTAAACGCGGCCTTGTCGGTTTTCGCGTCGACCGAGAACGCGACATCTTCCGGTTTTAAATCGTCTTTGAGCGGGAAGGTCAGCTTTAACAATCCCGTCGCCGGTCCGGACAGGTTTTCGGGCCCGATTTGCGTCGTTTGGCGTGTCAGACCGAGCCCCGGCGATAAAACGACGGACATCGCGTCGGACAAATCGGCGACTTCCAGCGGAACGGACAGGTCGAAATAGGGGACGGGACGATCCAGCCCCGTAAAAGCCGCCCGCGCGTGACGGGATACGAGACCGGCGGATTTCGCGGAATAAATACTGATGACGATATCCTTTAAAGAATAGTCGATTTTACCGTCGGCGTCCGTTACGACGGGCATGCCGTCCATGTAGGTCAGGGCGACGTTCCGAAGACCGTGCGTTATGTCAAGCTTTGTTACGCCGAACCCCGTCCCGTCGTCGCCGAACGCCATATACAGCGACGCGTTCGGAACGACGCCTTCTTTAACGTTGCCGACGACCCAGTCGTAAACGTCTGGAATACTGCTTCTCGGCCAATAATCGCGCGCCTGATCAATGGAAAAGTTTTCGGCCGTTGCCGTCAAAACGGCGTTCAGCAACGCCGGATTCTTTTTGGTCAGAGCGGCGTTGACGTTATCGACTTTGAAATTCCCGCGAAGTTTCGCGCCGCGTCTTAAATCAACGGCGATGGCGGGCAGGGAGAGCGTTTTGTCGCGTTTGTTCCATTCTCCGTCGATTTTGAAAGAGGCGACGTCATAATATCCGCCGATATCCCGCGGCAGAACGATGTCGCCTTCCGTCCCCGTCAGAGTGAAAGAGGCCTGACGGAGGATGTCGTGCCATTGAAACTTGTCCGACGGATACCGGAAGGGGCGCGTGTCGATTTGCAGGGACAGCGCCAAAGTCAGCGGGACGGACACGCCGTTCAGCAAAGGATATTTTTCCGCGCCGCGCAGCTTTTTCAAATCGACGTCGCTGATCAGCAGTTTTATCGGAACGAACGCCGTGTGAGACCGCCATCGCGCCGACAAGGCGGCATGAACGGGGCGACCGGCCGTTTCGGCGGTGAAATCGGCGGTGACTTTGTAACGTCCGAAACGGCGGACATAGGAAATCGAAAAAGACGGGAAATTGAATTTCGAATTGTTGGCCCGATCGGTGATTCCGATGCGGGCATTCAGAATTTGAAAACGTGTCGGCTCGGTGTGGCGTCTGAAGATGTCGGCGATCGTCGGCAGCAAAGGCTCTTCTCCCGTTTCGGCGGATGTTTTTTCTTCGTCGCTTTCCTGCTCGGAACCGGCGTTTAAAACGATGTCGACCTTCGGATCGAAAACGGCCAGACGGCGCGGCGCCACTTTGCCGCGCAATAACGATAAAAGGCGGAAAACGACCGTCGCTCGCGGGACGTCCGCCGCGAAAGCATCTTTTTTGGAAGCGTGCAGTTCGGAAATTTCGATATGGACGGGGCTGGACCATTTGTCCCAAACCAGTCGGGCGTCGCCGATCGATAAAGTCAGGCCGTCAACGCTTTGCATCGCTTTTTGCGACAGGACGGGTAGAAAACGGTTCAGCGATACGGGCCCCATCCTTAACCGGAACAACAGCGCGCCGATACAGCACAGAAACGCAAACGACAGCGTCAGAAAAGCGATCGCAAAAAATTTGAAAAACTTGCGCTTCATAAAAAAACTCCGTACTATCTGAAAACAGGATAATTTAATCGTGAAGATTCGTCCATAATTTTATGTGTGATAGAGCCGAAATCGAAACGCTTTGGCAAAACAGGTTCACCCCTTATCTGAACCGCGTGTTGAACGCCGAAGAAGACTTCTTTGCGAAAGCGTTGCGCGACGGATGGGACAAGACTTACGCGGCGTTGATTCTGGACGCTTTCCGCCGTTTGTATCCGTCCGACGATCCCGAAACGGTCGCCGTCGAACTGCGCCGCCTGAAACGAAAGGCCGCTTTGCTGATCGGCGCGGCGGATCTGAACGGCGATTGGGGACTTGAGAAAGTTACGCGCGCCCTGTCATTGCTGGCGGAAACCTGTCTGAAAACGGCGCTCGCGTCGCTGTTGCGCTCGGCGGCGCAAAAGGGCGATTTATGTCTGAAAGATACGGCGCATCCGGAACGCGGTTGCGGTTTGATCGTTTTGGCGATGGGTAAGCTCGGGGCTCGCGAACTGAATTATTCTTCCGACATCGACCTGATCGTTTTGTTCGACGCGGAAAAAACGCCGTACGCGGGACGGCGCGACATTGATTCTTTTTGCGTCCGCCTGACGCGCAATCTGATCGCGATGATGGAGGAAAAAACAGCTTTCGGGTATGTTTTCCGGACGGATTTGCGTTTGCGTCCCGATCCGGGATCGACGCCGGTCGCGTTATCGACGGTCGCCGCCGCGTGTTATTACGAAAGCTTCGCGCAAAACTGGGAACGCGCCGCTTTTATCAAAGCCCGCCCCGTCGCCGGCGATAAGGAAGCGGGAGAGGCTTTCCTGAAAGAAATATCCCCCTTCGTTTGGCGCAAAACGACCGATTTTTACGCTTTGAGCCAGATCAACGCCATCAAGCGTTCGCTCGGCGCGCGTTCGCCGGAGGAAGGTCTGGCCGGTTGGAACGTGAAGATCGGACGCGGCGGAATACGGGAAATCGAGTTTTTTACGCAGCTTCAGCAGCTGTTGTGGGGCGGGCGGGACCCGTCCCTGCGTTCGCGGGCGACTTTGCCGGCGCTGAACGCTTTGGTATCGGCCGGCCGTATCGACGGGGAGCAGAAAGGGAACTTGTCGGAAGCTTACGTTTTTCTGCGCACTCTGGAGCACCGTTTGCAAATGGTCGAAGACGAACAAACGCAATCGTTACCGAAAACGGCGGAAGGATTGGCGTATATCGCGCGTCTGACGGGACGGGCCGAAGAGGATTTCGAACGGGATTTGAACGCGTACAGAAAAACCGTTTCCGAAGCGTATGACGGCTTGTTCGAAACGGAAACCGCCGACGGCGAAACGCTGTCGTTCGGCGGAACGGACCTGCCGGAACAAACGGCGGCGCTTTTGACGGAGAAAGGTTTCGCCGATTTGGCGTTTATCGCCGATTCCGTGCGCGGATGGATGTCGGGTCGTTATCGCGCCGTCCGGTCGGATCAGGCGCGGGAGCTGTTGTCCGAATTGTTGCCGGCGTTGTTCAAAGCGTTGTCGAAAACGCCGAATCCGGATACGGCGTTCGCCCGTTTCGACGATTTTCTGCGCGGGCTTCCGTCGGGCGTCCAGTTGTTTTCGTTGTTCCGTTCCCGTCCGGCTTTGCTGGATTTGTGCGCCGAATTGTTCGGAACGGCGTCATCCTTTGCTTCGGAGCTGGCGCATCGCCCGAATTTGCTGGACGCCGTTCTATCCCCCGGTTTCTTTACCGCTTTTCCGTCCGCCGACGGGCTGGAAGCGGAGGCTTTCGCCGCCGTTCGTCAGGCTGACGGGTTGGAGCAAGCCATGGACGTCGTCCGCGTTTTTTCCCGTGAAAAGCGTTTTCAGGCGGCCGTGTGGTTCCTGCGCGGACTGACGGACGCCGAACGTGTCGGAGAGGCTCTGTCCGATATTTTGCAGGCGGCGTTGAAAGCGTTGATCCCCTTCGTCGAATCCGATTTCGCGCGAACGGCGGGAAAAATGCCCGACGGCGCTTTTTCGCTGGTCGCGATGGGAAAAGCCGGCAGTCGGGAAATGAATTTCGGATCCGATCTGGATTTGCTGTTTTTGTACGACGCGCCGCCGGACGCCTTTTCCGACGGCAGAAAAGCTTTGCCTCCCTCCGTTTACTATGCCCGTTTGGCGCAAAGAATCGTCAGCGCGATTTCAGCCGATACGCGGGAAGGCGTTCTGTGGCCGATCGATATGCGCCTTCGCCCGTCCGGTGTTGCGGGCCCTGCCGCCGTGTCGTTGGAAGCGTTCAGAAAATACTATGACGGTCAGGCATGGACATGGGAGAAGATGGCGCTGACCAAAGCGCGAGTGCTGATCGGTTCCGTCGGCGAACGGGAAATATCCGCCGTTCTGAACGCGCCGGACGATCGTGAGAAAATCATTCGCGACGTTGCGGAAATGCGCGCAAAAATCGCCGAAACGAAAACGGCGGAAACGGTATGGGACGTCAAATACGCCGCCGGCGGGATGATCGACATCGAATTTTTCGCGCAAAGGATGAAGCTGCTCGACCCGACGATAAAAGAGCGTTCCGTGCGCGGGATATTGGGCGAATCGCCGCTGACGGAGATTTACCGTTTGTGGCAATCTCTTTCCGTTCTGTTTTCGCTGTGTTCCGAAACGGGAACGACGATCATGGACGCTTCGCCCGCCGTTAAAAAGAAGGTCGCAACGTTATGCAACGCGTCTTCGTTTGAAGAAGCGGAAAAAATCGTCAGGGAAAAACAGGCTTACGCTTCGGCGATGACGATGGCGCCTTTCAGGTGAGCGATGGCTTCGTCGGCCGTTTCTTCGTCGCAGGCGTGAACGAACGCCAGAGGGATTTGCTTCGACACGTACATTCCCGGTTTGCAGACGTTCGTGAAACCGGCGGAAAAGTCGATTTTCTCTTCCTGATACATACGCCCCGCGCCCATTTGCAAGACCGTCAGACCGATCCAGCGCATATTCATTGATTCGACCGTGCCGTCCGTGTCGGGATAAACGGGTTTGACGACGGGCGCCGCGTTCAGGAAGGGGGACGGATTGCGCATGAACGCCGGCGAAACGCCGAAAACGGACAGCATGATACCGAACCGTTCCGCCGCGCGACCGCTTGATACGGCGTCATCGACTTTTGCGTAAGCTTCAGACTGATCCTTTGCCAGACCGTTTTGGATCAGCGCGCATCCGCACACGCGGCGGACGAGTTCGTGCAGATCGGCGTCGCGCGGTCCCAGAGCCCCCGTCAGATAAGCCCATATCTCGTATATTTCAAGCGCCGTTCCGATGTTTTGCCCGACAACGCGGTCCATGTCGGAATATGTGTACGCCGTTTCGATTCCGAACCGCGGCGCGCAAAGGTCCAGCAATTCGCGATACCGGTCGGCTTCTTCTTTCGTTTTGGTAAAAGAACCAGAACCGACTTTCAGATCGACGGTCAGCTTTTTGATGCCGCTGACGACTTTTTTCGTCAGCATGGATGCGACCATCAGCGGCAGACTGGCCAGCGTCGCCGTGATGTCGCGAATGTCCTGAATACGGATGGCGACGGGTGCGAACTGGTCGGTCGACGACATGAACGCGCATCCGGCTTCGCGCAAAGCTTTACGGAAACGGCCGTGCGACGGGCGCGAATCGTATCCCATGATGCTTTCCAGCTTGTCGAGCGTTCCGCCCGTATGGTATTGCATCCGGTCGCAGATCATCGGCACGTACAATCCGCACGCCGCCAGAACGGGCGCCGCGAGGATCTCGATCTTGTCGCCGACGCCGGGCAAAGCGTGCAATGCCGCGACAGGGCCCGAAAAATCTTCCGCGTCCCAGTTGAAAACCATTCCCGTTTTAACGGATTCTTCGACCCAGCGGACGACTTCGTTTTCGCTCATGCCGTTGATCTGGCACGCCATCAGCAAAGCGGCGATCTGTCCGTCGCCGATCGACCAGTCGTCGATGCCCCTGATGAACGTCGCGATATCGTCGGGCGACAGCTCGCCTCCGTCGCGCTTTTTGCGGATGATGTCCTGTGTCGACATGAAGAAAGCTCCGGATGAAAAGAGAGGAGGGCATTCGCAAAGGAACGCCCTCCCGCAAAATAACGGATTATTTTTTCAGGAACGATTTGCCGTTTTCGAACGGTTCCAACCCGAAATATTCGGCGATCGTCTGACCGATGTCGGAATACGTGTCGCGTCGGCCGATGAATCGCGGTTCAACGCCTTTGCCGAACATGATGACGGGAACGTGTTCGCGCGTGTGGTCCGTGCCGCGGAACGTCGGGTCGCATCCGTGGTCGGCCGTGATGAACACGATGTCGCCTTCGCGCAGTTCGGCCATCAGTTCGGGCAGACGGGAATCGAAGTATTCCAGTCCGGCGGCGTATCCCGACACGTCGCGGCGGTGGCCGTAGTACATATCGAAATCGACGAAGTTCGGGAAAATGATCGAATTGTCGGGCGCCGTTTTGACCTGTTCGAGCGTGCGGTCGAAAATTTCCGGCAGACCGACGGCTTTGACCGCCTGCGTGATGCCCTGCGCGGCGAAGATGTCGCTGATCTTGCCGATGGAAATGACGTTGCCGCCGGCGGCTTTCATCTTGTCCAGAACGGTCGGCGCGGGCGGCAGGACGGAGTAGTCGTGGCGTCCGCCGGTGCGCTTGAACGTCGCCGCCGTTTCGCCGTCGAACGGACGCGCGATGACGCGGGCGACGACGCCGTATTTGTCCGCGTGCTTGTTCAGCAGTTCGCGGGCGATGTGGCAGATTTCGTACAGCCGTTCCAGCCCGAAATATTTTTCATGCGCGCAGATCTGGAAAACGCTGTCGGCGGACGTGTAAACGATCGGTTTGCCCGTTCTGACGCTTTCTTCGCCGAGTTCTTCCAAAATGACCGTGCCGGAAGCGGCTTTGTTGCCGATGACGCCGGGGATTTTCGCTTCTTTGATAAATTCGTCCAGCAGTTCCTGCGGGAAGCTCGGGTAATCGGGTTTGAAGTATCCCCAATTGTAGGTTACGGGAACGCCCGCCATTTCCCAATGGCCGGAGGTCGTGTCTTTGCCTTTGCTGACTTCTTTGGAATACCCGTAAACGCCCGTGATTTCCGAAACGGGGATCTGCAGGTTCGGCGCGTATTCGCCGTTGCATTGCTTATACAATTCGCCCAAACCGAGCTTGACCATATTCGGGACTTTCAGAACGCCCGTGCGGTTGTTTTCGGCTTTGCCTTCGGCGCAAGCCTGCGCGATGTGTCCCAGCGTGGACGCGCCCGTATCGCCGAACGCCGCGGCATCCGGCGCTTCGCCGACGCCGAAAGAATCCAACATTAAAATAATAGCCCGTTTCATCTTTTCCTTCCTTTTCTTTGTCCGTTCAAAATGATGTTCCGGCAACCGTTCCGTAAGTTACGGCCGCCGCTTTTTCCGGTTTTTCGTCAGTCAGGACGATTGCCGAGCGCAAAGCCTGTTCGACTTGCGCGAAAGAGTCTTCGGTTTCGGCGCGCACGACGGCGATCGGACGGTCTTTGTCCGCGTATTCGCCGACGGCGATGAAGTCCGTGTAGCCGACCGCGTAATCAATGAGTTGTCCCGCGTCGCGACGCTGCCCGCCCAAAATCGCCAGCGATTCGCCGACGGCTTTCGCGTCGATCGAAGCGACGTATCCCTCCGTTCCGGCAAAGACGGGACGAACGACGGCCGCCCGCGGCAAATGCTTTTCCGGATCGTTCGTGAAGTCCGCCGGTCCGCCCGATTCCGCGACCATTCGGGCAAAACGTTCCGCGGCTTCGCCCGAAGCAAACGCCCGTTCCAGCTTTTGACGCGCGTCATCGGCGTCGGCCGCCAGACCTTTGAGGGGTAACAGTTCGGACCCGATGGTCAGGACGGCCTCTTTCAAGCGGGGATTTTGCTTTTTGCCGGTCAGGAAATCGACGGCCTGAAGAACTTCGACGGCGTTGCCGACGGCACTGCCCAACACCTGATTCATATCGGTAATGACGGCGCGGGCGGGAACGCCGACGCCGGCGGACACTTCGACAAGCAGTTTCGCCAAAGCTTTCGCCGATTCGATATCGGTCATGAACGCGCCGTTGCCGCAGGTCAGTTCGATGACCAGCCCGTCCAATCCTTCCGCCAGCTTTTTCGACAGGACGGACGCCGTAATCAGCGGGACCGACTCGATCGTCGCCGCAGCGTCGCGGACGGCATAGATTCTTTTGTCCGCCAAAGCCAAATCGCCGGTCTGCCCGATAATCGCGCAACCGACTTTTTTGGTGATTTCTTTAAATTTTTCGGGCGAAGGCGCGATCTGATAACCGGGGATCGATTCGATCTTGTCGACCGTTCCGCCCGTATATCCCAGTCCGCGGCCCGATATCATCGGGACGTAACCGCCGCACGCTGCGACGGCCGGCGCCAGAATCATGCTGACGGAATCGCCGATCCCGCCGGTCGAATGCTTGTCCAGAACGGGACCGTCCAGTCCGGTGTTCGTCCAATCCAGCGTTTCGCCCGATTCCGCCATCGCTTTTGTCAGCGCGACGGTTTCATCCGTATCCATGCCGCGCAGGAAAATCGCCATCGTGAACGCGGCGATCTGACCTTCGGGAATCGACCAATCGGTCACACCTTTGACGAAGAATTCGATTTCCTCCGTCGTCAGTTTTTTTTCGTCGCGTTTATGTTTGATGACTTCCTGCGGGAGCATGACTTTCCTTAACGGCAATTATTCGGCTTCGTATCCCATCGACGCGAGCAGGGCGCCGCGCAATCCGGAAGCGCCGAAACGGAACGTTTTTTTCGTCGCCCATTTCGGTCCCATGATTTTGTCGGCCAGAGCCAGATAATCCGCCGCCTGTTCCGTCGTGCGGACGCCGCCGGACGCTTTGAATCCGACGGGTTTGCCCGATTCGCGAATCGCTTCGAGCATACAGTTCGCCGCTTCGAGAGTCGCGGAAACCGGCGTTTTGCCCGTCGACGTTTTGATGAAGTCGGCGCCGCATTCGATCGACAGACGGGACGCTTCGGTGATGGTCTGCGCGTGTTCCAGTTCGCCGCTTTCGATGATGACTTTCAACACGTGGCCTTTGCAGGCTTCGCGGGTGGCTTTCAGCAGTTGACGGCAGATTTCCTTGTCGCCGGCCATGAAAGACTTGTACGGCAGAACGACGTCGATTTCATCGGCGCCGTCGGCGATCGCCTGTTTCGTTTCGGCGACCGTCGCGTCGATATCCGTTCCGCCGTGCGGGAAGTTGACGACCGTCGCGATGTCGACGCCCGTTCCTTCCAATTCCCTTTTCGCCGTCGCGACAAAGCGCGGCCAGACGCAAACGGCGGCCGTGTGTCCGAAATCGCCGTGGGCCTGCGCACAAAGTTTGACGATTTTTTCTTCGGTATCGTTATCGTTCAAGCTGGTCAGGTCCATCAGGGACATGGCTTTGGCGGCGATATCTTTTGTGGATAAGTCGGTCATGGATTTAGATCTCCTTTACAAAACGAGTGATGATGCGCTGCAGTTTCTTGCCGGCTTCGTCGGCCTGCGCGAGGGTTTCTTCGTGGGTTTGCTTTTCCTGCACCATGCCGGCGCCGTAGTTCGTGATGACGGATACGCCGACGACTTTCATGCCGCAATGGACGGCGCAAAGGGTTTCGGAAACGGTGGACATGCCGACGGCGTCCGCGCCGATCATTTTGAACATCCGGATTTCCGCCGGCGTTTCAAAGTTCGGTCCCGACGTCATCAGATAGACGCCCGAACGCAGGTTGATGCTTTCGGATTCGGCGACGGTCAACAGCTTTTTGCGCAGATCACGGTCGTAAGCGTACGTCATGTCGGGGAAACGGGGACCGACGGTTTCGTCGTTCGGTCCGATCAGCGGGTTGAATCCGGACAAATTGATATGATCGGAAATGATCATCAGGCTGCCCGGCCCCATGTCGATCTTCAGCGATCCGGCCGCGTTGGTCAGAATCATCGTTTCGATGCCCAAAGCCCGATAGGAGCGGATGACCAGCGCCAGCGCCGCGGGGCTGTGGCCTTCGTAATAATGGACGCGTCCCTGCATGCACAGCACGTCGATGCCGTTCAGTTTGCCGACGACCAGACGGCCCGCATGGCCGGAAACGGTGGAATGAGGGAATCCTTCGATGTCTTCGTAAGGAATGATGACGGGATTGTCGATGGCTTCCGCGATACCGCCCAGGCCGCTGCCCAAAATAATGCCGATTTTCGGTTGATAATTTCCGATTTTGCTTTTGATTTGATCCGCAACCTGTTTGATGTTGTTTTGCATGATGTCCTCGTGTGAAATTTCCGATCTGAAAAGTCGTTTAAGATAAATTCTCGGGGCCGAACGAGACCGGTAGAAGTTCGGCGAGAGTCATTGTTTTGCGAACGCCGTTCCTGTCGCAAATCAAAACCCGCGTTTCAGGGGTTGAAAATTCGCGAATCCGCTGACGGCAGGCGCCGCACGGCGAAACCAGATTTTCACCGTCGCCCATGACGACGATATCGGCTATTTTCGTGTCGCCGCCCAAAATCATGGCCGAAATGGCACCTTGTTCGGCGCACGACCCGACGGGGTACGACGCGTTTTCGACGTTGCATCCGGCGTATAACCGGCCGCTGTCGGATCGGATGACGGCGCCGACTTTGAAACGGGAATAAGGCGCGTACGCCTGCTCCATCGCTTTGCGGGCCATCTCCAGCATTTTATCAAGTTCTGTCATAAAAGTTGCCTTTATCATAAATGTGTTACAGACTAAAACACTTTCAAAACTTTCGTCAAGAACAATCCTCAAAATTCAGACACGGCCCCGTTCGCGCCAAAAAAGGAAAACCGCGTAAAAAATTATGTTGGTTTTCATCCGCTCCTATTTTATAAAGAGAAGTAATCCGTATTTTTATAAGGAAGGAAACCATGTACGATAAAACCCGCTATCCGAATCTGCATATTTTGAATCATCCGTTGATTCAGCATAAGCTGACGCTGATGCGCGACGAAACGACATCGACGCGCACGTTCCGCGAATTGCTCAAGGAGATAGCGTTGCTGATGGGATATGAAGTTACGCGGGATCTGCCGTTGACGTACGAGGATATCAAAACGCCGTTGTGCGTTATGAAAGCGCCCGTCATCGCGGGAAAGAAACTGGCGGTCGTTCCCATCCTGCGCGCCGGTATCGGCATGGCCGACGGTTTGTTGCAACTGGTGCCTTCCGCCCGCGTCGGGCATATCGGTCTGTATCGCGATCCCGAAACGCTGAAGCCGGTCGAATATCTGGTCAAGCTGCCGCCCGTCGACGACCGGTTGTTCATTCTGGTCGATCCGATGCTGGCAACGGGCAATTCGGCCGCCGCCGCCATCGACACGCTGATGAAAAAAGGCGTGCCCGAAAACAAGATCGTCTTTTTGGCTTTGGTTGCCGCGCCGGAAGGCGTCGAATGTTTCTTTAAAGCGCATCCGAATATTCCGGTCTATATCGCGTCATTGGACGAAAGACTGAACGAACACGGGTATATCCTGCCCGGTCTGGGGGACGCGGGCGACCGTCTGTTCGGAACGAAGACCCGATAACCGGCAGGGAGGTTTGTCGTGAAAAAGCTGATTATTCTTCTTTCATCGCTGGTCGTTGTCGTCGGTGCCGGCATATATTTCATTATGCCGTCCAATCTGGATTGGGACGGATACGTTCAGGCCGTTGAAAAAGAAATCAAAACGCAAACGGGACTTGCCCTGCGTTTCACCGGCAAACCTCAATTCGTCGGCGGGACCGTTCCGTTGGTCAGAATCGAACAACCGACGCTTTCCAACGTTCCCGGCGCCGAAGCCATCCTGATGATGAAAGCGGATTCCATGGAAATCCAGCTGGATCGGGCGCAAATCTTCAAACGGCGGATCCGGGCGCGCAAAGTCGTTCTGCATTCGCCCGTTTTTAACTTCGAACGGTTGAACGACGGCAAGTGGAACTGGCAGATCGCTTTTTTCGAACGGCGCGTGAAAAACGAAGCGCTGGGCTTCGAAAACCTGATGATCAGCAAAGGCAAGGCTGAGATCCATCCGGACAAATACTCCGCGACGGTTCGTTGGAACAATATCAACGCCGAACTTTTGGCCGACTCGGCGCGCGGGCCTTTCTATTTTGACGGCATTGCCGGCACGTCGATCGCGACCGTCGGGTTTTCCATGAGAATTGATAAATTCGACGCCGGATCGTCGCCGAACGTCACGATGCGCATCACGCACGCGCCGTCCGAATCGACCATGTCTTTCGTCGGGAAATACAGTCTTGACCCCGAAACGAAGGGCGATCTGACCGGTTCGATGTCGTTCGAAGTCCGCAAAACCGCAGCTCTTTTTTCGTTGTTTTCAAAGGAAAAGCTTCCCGATTCCGTTTTTATGCCGTTGGTCGGGTCGATGAAGATCGCCGAAAATTCGCAAAGACGGGAACGCGTCCTTTCCGATTTCGTTTTCAAATACGGGCAATCCGCGGCCTCCGGATCGGTCAAAACCAGATTCCTTTCGGCCGACGAAGCCGTCGATCTGATGGAAAAAAAGGAAGAAGTCGTTCTTGAGGAAGAGCTGATTTTGCGCGACCCGAGCAATCCGTCGGTGGCCGTCAACGTCGATCAGGTCAAGACGGAAACGAAAATCGCCGAACATTTGCTTCCTTCCGAAACGGAAGCGTCCTTCGCTTTTTCAAAGCTTATGGCAGATCCCTTCGTCGCGGCGGCGCCCGATTTCGTCAAAGTGTTCGAAGAGTTTCACAACCCGCGCTCCAAAGATAAGGTGACGGTGAATCTGCTGCTTGATTCCGTCGAATACAGAAAGGTTCTGTTACGTCAGGGCGAAATCAAAATCGAAACGTCGGACAACGGGCTCCGGCTGACGGACTCCAAAATACGGTTCCCCGGCGAAACGGATGTGAAAGCGGACGGTTCTTTGCAGGTGTCGGGCGATAAACCGCTGTTCAATGTTCTTTTGTCGGCGGAAAGCAACAATATCGGCGATTTTTTAAACTGGGTCGGCTATCCCGTTCTCGACAACCGTCCCGCCGATATTTGGCACCTCTTCAAGGGATCGGTGAATTTGACTCTTTCGGAAGACGGCGTTGTCCTGAAGGATATCCGGTTGTATCCGGACAGGGCGGAAATCACGGGATCCGCGGCCGTTCGTTACGGTTCCCGTCCCCGGATCGCCGTCAAAGCGAACGTCCGGAATTTCGACGCGAAAGCGTATTTCCCGGAAGCGGACAAGCTCGTGTCGGCGTTTGTGGCCGAACGGAAGGACAAAACGTTTGCCGCCCGCGTCCGTATGTTGTCCGACAAACTGAATCCGTTGAACAAAATGGAATTGTCCATGAACATTGCGGCCGATCTTGTCGACTTTACCGATTTTCAGGCGAAAAACGCGGCTTTGGACTTTTCGGTCCAGCAAGGCCGTTTGGTTTTGAACAATCTGTCGTCGGATGATTTGTGGAACGGGACAATCGCTTTATCGGGCGTTTTGGAACATTTGGGCAGCGATTTGACGTTTATGCCGATGAATATTTCTTTGACCTCTTCGCGTCAAAACGAATTTTTGCATCAGAGCGGTTTTTCATGGCCGCTTCAGAGCTTGAACGATTTTACGGATCTGACGTTGCGGGGAAAGATCAACGGTACGGCTGATAAATTTACTTATGCGGCGGAGGTGCTTTCCGGTGATATGACGCTTAAAGCGGCGGGTGATTTTTCTGAATCCGGCGGTGAGAAGACGGGGCAAATCAGATTGTCCGGCGCCGACGGCGATTTCAGGCACTTCGTTTCGCTGTTTACGAAAAAATACAGACCGCTTTCGCCGAAACCGGGCAATGTGGAAGCGTCCGCGAATATTTCTTTTGGAAAGAGTTTTATTAAAGTCGACAATCTGTCCCTCGTCATTCCCGACGCTGCGGAAATGCAGGGAAACGCCGTTTGGGCGCTCGGCGGCGACCGTCCCAATGTTCAGGCGTCTCTTGCGTTTTCGTTCGTGAACTTGAAAAAAGTCTTCCCGTCGCTGACGGACAGCATCGTCGCGGGCGAGGAAACGGTGCTGACGGAAAACGTCTTTCAAAAGGACGGGGCTTTGGTCGATTTGGAAAAGATCAGTTTTTCCAGAAACAATTTCAATTTGTCGTTTTTGGGGAACTATGACGCCAAAATAGATATCACCGCAGACAGAATGTCTTACGGCCGAAGCGAATTCTTCAACGCCAGCGGTTTGATCGAACTGACGCCATCTTTCGCGGAAGCGAAACTGTATTCCGCCGTCGTCAACGGCGCGACTTTGACTTTTTCGGCGAAAATATCTCCGGAAAACAGCGATTATCGCGTCGAAGGGCAAATGAACCTGTCTGAAATCACCATTCCGAAAAGGGCGTTCAATTCCGAACTGTTCGATGTCAGCCAGATGGACGGCGGTTCTATATATCTGAACGGCGTCGGGACGGGACGCACGCCGTTCGACGTTATGCGTTCGTTCGAAGGGACCGGATTCGCCGGATTCAGATCGGCGCTTATTACGGGGTTTTCATACAAGACTTTCCCCGAAATCTTTAAAACGGCGTCGCCCGAAAACATCGGTCTTCTTTCGGATACCGTCATGCGGGGCCGGACGCCGGTTTCGAAACTGCTGTCGAACCTTGTTTTCGAAAACGGCACGCTGAAGTCGGCGAAAACGCAACTGACGTACGAACAGGAACGGACGGATATCGGAACGGCCGCATTCAACCTGACGGACGGAAGCTTTACGGCGGACTGGTCTTTTTCGCTTAAGGCCTTCAACGCTCCCGATTTCAGGCTGCAGTTGAACAAACAGGCCGGCAAGGACCTCGAACTGACGGAAAACGTTGCCGAAACGGCGCGCGGTTTCATCGTTAAAAACGAAGAGGACAAAGCCCGTAAAAAAGAAGCGCAGGAGAACGCGCGGGAAGCCCGCGCCAAAAAAGCCGCCGTGCGAAAACAATTCCAGCGCAACAAGCTGGTCGGCGAAGAGGCTTCTTTCTCGAACGAGCTTGACGCTCTCGATAAAAGGATTGAGGCGTTGCAGGAATATCAGGACGTTTTCCAGGCCGCCCGATATACGGAACAGTTGCTCCTGATTCGAAAAGAAGCCAAAGCTTTACAGGACGATATCCGCGCGGCGTTGGCGTCGGACGACGTGTCCATTGAAAAGTTGCAGGATTTTCGTGAGAAAATCACGACCGTTCTGATTAACAAAAAACAGGAAATCGACGAAAATTACAATGCGGCGTTGCTGAAAGGCGTCAAAGGCCACGTCTATGCGGCGCTGACGGAAGGCAATTCGATTTTGAAAGAGATCATCCGGTTGAAAACGGAGTATTCCCGAATAGAAGATCTGGCGCAGTGCGTCCAAACGGGAATGGAACTGTTGAATAAACTGAAAGGCTTTGACGAACGGGCCGAAATGCCAATGAACGAAGCCGAACGCAGTTTGTTGCAAACAGAAACGAAGTTGACCTTGGATGCCGTCAAAAAGGAAAAAGAAACGGCGGACGATATGATTAAAAAGTATCAGCAGGCGGAGGAAGAAAAAATGGCGAAAGTCAGAGCCGAGGAAGAAGCGCGTCTGAAAGCCGAAGCCGAGGCCAAAGCCGCCGAGGAAGCCCGTCTGAAGGCCGAAGAAGAGGCCAGGGCCGACGCGTTGAAGAAAAAACAGGAAACGATTCATCGCAGGACCGTCATTGAAGGATCTCCGTGGTATGCTGACGTCGATGAACCTTCAACAAAACCCGCTTCCGGCGTTTTGTCTTTCGGCGGGACGTCAAAGCCTGTTTCCGGCGAAGAAAAGCCGGTCGATAAACCGATCATCCGCCGACGCTGAATTAAACCGGAGAATGTCTTGAAGGATAAAGGGCGTGTCCCCCGTAAAGGGGCGCGCCCTTTTTGGCGACATAAACAACTCTTTAATAAAGTTGAGCCATAATCTTATCCGGAATAAGAAACCGGAGGAATCTGTAAGGGGCTTTCGCTATGAAAAAAATGCTTATGCTTGTTTTGTTGCCGGCGATGACGGGCTGTATCCGTTCCGAAGTCAAGGTGACCGCGCCCGTTCGGCAGGATGTGCCGGTCAAGGAAGAAACGAAAAAAACGCATTCTCCGTCTGCTTCTTCCTCTTCCGTTTCGGTGCCCGAAAACGTTCAATCTTCCGCCGGTGAAGAAAAGAAAGGATACGCTTCAAGCGATTTGCGCCGTTCCGCCAATACGGTCGTCAACAATATGATCCGTTCCGGCGCTTTGGACAATCCTTCCGGGGACAAGTATGTCGTAACGACGGGACGTATCGTCAATAAAACGAAAGAAACCTTTAAAACGGACGAAATCGTCGCCGATATCAAATCGGCTCTGGCCGTTACGCGAAAAGTCAGGGTTGTCGGTTTGGCATCGAAGAACCCCGCGCCGAAATTGATCGTGTCGGGATCGATTACGCACCGAATCGGTCATGTGCGCGGAAAAGAACGCCACGAATACTACTTGCGGCTGAATGTTACGGACCTGGGGTCCGGCACATCGCTGTGGGAAGGCGAAACGCCGATCGTCCGCAGAACGGCCGGCGTTAAAGATAATAAGACCAGGTAATCGTATTTTCGCTGGGGGCGCAAACCGCGATGGAATCGGTCATCGACGGCAGCAACAATTTCGCCGGCGCTTTTCCTTCCCAGGTGAAAACGGTCGAATTCGTTTGGATCTGTTTCAAACCGGACGACGGGTCGGATCCCCAATCGCCGGCCAGCAAATCGTTACAAATGCGAGGCGGAATGCCCTTGTAAGTCAGGGAGAAATACGGATAAGGCGAAGAACCGTCGCACGGGCTCGCATCGCCGGGGTTGCATAAAGCGAAAACCATTTCTGTTCCATACGGCGTGAAAGCTTTTTCGTCATTCGCGTCCGTCTGGTCGTAAACTCCCAATTTCAACAAATATGTCGGCGTCATTTGCGATGTTTCGGTGCTCGGTCTCGTTTGATCGGACGCGAAAACGGCGCGGGCGTTTTTTAAAATTCTTTGGACCTGCGCGACGGATTGTTGAGTTTTCATCTGGTTCGTCGCGTTCCTTATCATTGAAAAAACGCCGCCGCCCAAAACGGCCAGAAATCCGATAAAGGCGATGATTTCCATCATGGTGTATCCGCGTTCGTCGCTTTTGATTTTCATTATGTCTGTCCTTTCAAACCAAAATGTTCAGATACGTTCCGCGCGGCGCGTTCAAATAATACCGGCGTCCGTCAGCTTCGACAAATTCCGATCGATCCGTTGCAAAGGGAACTTCCCGTCCGTAGATGCGATTGTTCGGGGCGGTATCGGCGGATGACGCCGAACGGGAAACGGGCGTCCTCTGCCTTTCGACGGGTAGCCTGTCCGCCGCCGAAACGGGCATTTTTACGGAAAAATCGGACATTTTCCTGTCCTTTCGGTAAACATTATTTAACTTAAATAGAGTATACACGAAAAAGGGATGGATTGAAACACGGGATTTTTACTGTGACGGATTTATTTTTTACGGAAACGATCGTTACGCGATTCAGTCATGATTTGGCCGGTGTGATGAGCGCCGTGTCGAACAGCTTGTCTTTGTTGGCCGATTTCGGCGGCGCCGATGAGGAAACGTTGGCGTTGGCGACGGCGAACGCGGAAACGTTGCTGGCCAGATTGCGCTTTTTCCGTGCGGCGTTCGGATCGGACGGCCCGATAACGGATTTGACCGCCGCGAAAAAGATAACGGAAGATTATTTGAAATCCGTTGAAAACAGATCCGTGCGTTTGTCCTGCGTTTGGAAAACGGACGAAGATTTGCCTTTGCCGTTTTGCCGACTGTTTCTGCTGGGGGCGCAGATCGGTGCCGAAACGCTGATTCGCGGCGGCTCGATAACGATCACGGCGTCTTCGTCCGGCATCGGCGTCCGCGCCGAAGGCCCCGTCGTAAAAAGCGATAACGACGCGGTCGCTTTTTTGAAGGGAACGCTGGAAAAACCGACGCCGAAAGCGGCGCCGGCGATGCTTTCCGCCGCTTTTGCCGCGGAAAACGGATTGACGGCGAAAGTCGATTCGGACGATACTTACTTTAGTCTGACTTTCTTGCACAACGGATGAACGGTATGGCGGAGCCCTCGGAAAAAGAAGCAAAAGGCCTGACAAATCTGCGCAAGCTGTGGGCGGCGCAGGAAAAAAAGGTCAATAAGCTGAAGCAGGAATTGGAAAAAGCCGATTCCGACAAGCAGGCTCAACTGGCTAAAAAAGACCGCGATATCGCCGCGTTGGAAAAAAAGCTGGCGCACAGCGGCGAAAACATCGACACGTTGAAGGAAAAGCTGGACGCCTACCACCGCAAACATTTGGAAAACACCGCCGTTCTGGAAAACAGAAATAAAGAGCTTCGCGAACTCAAGGAACAAATCGCGTTGCTGGAGGCGGAATTAAACGCCGAACGCGAAACCGTCGTTCGTAAAAACGCCGAATTCGAAGCGTATAAAACGGAAGTCGAACAGTCCGAAAACGAGTTTTCAAAACTGAAATCCGATTATGACGAAGTTCTGGACCATTTGTCCGAACTGCGCGTTTCCTATGCCAAAGCGACGGAGGAAAAAGCCAGTATCGAAGGACTGAACGCCGAATTGAACAATAAATTGCGCCAGACCGGTTTCGACGTTCAGGCCCTTTCCGCCAAACTGGAGCAAACGGAACGCAAGCTCGACGCCGAAAAGCAGGGCATCGCCAAAACCCTGGCGGAACTGCGCGCGTCCGGATGGCCGCAGGATATGTATTCGCTTCGCCGCGATCTGGTCGATATTTTGATGCCGGACGGAACGGAAAAAAGCATCGTCGCCGCGCAACGCCTGTGCGGCACGTTCGGCCGGATGCAGATGAAGCCGTTGGATGAAATCCGTACGTTCGTCGACGGTTTCGTCGTCGCCAAAGCTTCCGATCTGGTCAAAAAATACACGTTGACGATGAATATTCCCGATACGCCCGTCGATATCGGCGTTTTGAGCGTGCTGAAAGACGTGTTGAGTTGTGCCATCGAAAATTCGCTGGAGTACGCTTTGCCCGACAAAGCCAAAGACGGCGTTGCGATGACGTTTGACGTTCGCGACGACGGGTCCAATCTGTTCTGCACTTTTTCCGACAACGGTGCGATATTCCTGTATGAAAAGATCCGCAGCGTCGTTCGCAACGCCGGTTGGATATCGACGGGAACGGCTTTGGAAAAAGAGGATCTGCTCGACTATCTGTTCCATCCCGTCGCTTCGGGCGGCAACGCCCCCGGCGGATTGATCCGCGCCGCGGAAGCCATCGAACGGTGCGGCGGACGGATCAATGCGACCTTTGACAATGGTTTCATCCTTCGTTTCGTATTGCCTAAAAAATACATTTTTGACAAACAATTGATTTACTGGGCGGGCGAAACGCGATGCGCTTTGCCGCTGTCCTCCGTCGAAGAAGCGTTCTTTTTGTCGGTCGACGACGCGCGTAGCGGGATGATTACGCGAAACGGCAAGAAGATCCCCGTCCTGTCCGTTTCTCAACTGCCCGACGCAAAGGCCGTTCTGGGATTGCTGATTCATACGGGGCCTTTTTATTTTCTGATGCCGGTTGACCGGATCGACGACGCCGAAACGTTCCTGTCGTTTTTGCCTGACAGCGACGGATCGCCGTACTTCCGTTCGTGTCTGACCGTCGAAAGCGGCAAGCCGTGCCGTTGGACGGATCTGGCGTCTTTCCTGAAAGAAACGATGCCGCCTTTGGCGACCCGGACCGAAGAAGACGGGGAACCGGACATCATTACCGCGCCGGACGAAACCAAAGAACCGTATATGATCTTCAACAGCGAACCGCATCGTTACGGCGCCGTTCCCGTCAACCGTGTTCTGAAGGTCGAATCCATGCATTACGGCCGGACGATCGACGACAAGGGGCGGTCCGTGTTTTTGTCGGACGGACGCGTTCTGCCGTTGCGCGATTCGTCGGGCAAACAGAATTTCCCGTACGCCGAAGTCGTTTTGATTTTTGCCGATTTCGCATTGGCCGTTCAGAACGTCGCCGATTTTAAAGAAGACGAAAAAGGCTTGCGAAATTTGGATTATATGGGACGGAAAATCGCCGTCGTCGATTTCTGACGTCAGAACCGGTACTGCAATCCGGACGTGATCGTTTTATTATCATATTTTTTGCCGTCCTGAAACGAATACGCCGTTACCCACGACCAATCCCGCGAAAGGGATACGGACAGTCCCGCGTCATAAACCGTTAATCTGGCGTCTTTGCGCGTCATCGCTTCCGGACGGACGGAAAGCGTTGTTCTGACTTTGCCGAAATCGGCGGCAAGGCCGACTTCGAATCCCAATCCCGCGACGGAACGTTTTCCGGCTTTGATCGTGGCGGTCATGATCAGATAAGCGTCAATATGCTTTCCGATCATCACGGCGCCGCCCGCACCGCCGGAAACGTCAAAAACGGGCAGTTCTTTGCCGGACGGCGAATAGAAAAAGCGGTCGAATCCGAATTTGACTTTGAACGCGACGGGATGGAACAGCTGTTCCGCGGGGGCCGGCGACATCAGATCGACAAAATCCAACCGGCGCAAAGACAGCTTGCCGTCTTCGTCGTAACGAGCCGTTCCCGCCAGATAGTTGATGGCGTTGAACGGAATGAAGCCTTCGCTTTCGTCCAGAAGGGTGTGCAGAACGGGACGCCACGTCAATTCGACGAAGTTCTTGTGATTGCCATGTCCGGCGCTGACAGTGACGGCGGACGGTTTGTGGCTCTGGTCGGGACGGACGGACGGCACGGGAACGGGCGGCAGAACGCTTTTCGCGGGCAGGGCGTTGCGCGCTTTCAACAAGGCGATGGTACTGTCGCGCAGTGTTTTCAGATCGACCTTTTTCTTGATGAAACGGTATTGCAGATACTCGTAAGCCGTTTCCAGAACGGCGGCTTTGCGTTCGTCGGGCAGGTCGATCGCGGCGTTCGGATCGTCGATCAGCTTGTAAAGCGCGTCGCGTTCGGCGTCGGACAGATGGGCGAACGCGTTTCGGATTTTCGTTTGCCTGCTCGGACGGTAAACGATGTCGCCCGCCAAGCCTTTTTGTTTCAGGACGATGCGCACCGTGTCCGCCGGCAACGTGAAAAGGAAAGGCAGCTGTTCCGTCCAATCCGTTTCGGGGCGCAACAGGTTCAGCGTTTCCATCACCATGTACGAACAGTTTTCGGTCGCGAAATAGTATTGCGCCGTGTTGTGGCCGAGCTCCCACACATGGGCGATGAACAGGTCGGATTCTTCCTGCGTCATGTTCAGCCTGTATTCCCAGATATCGCGGTTTTCCATATTGTTGTACAGGTTGACCGTGTCGTAATACGGGTAAACGGAAAACACGCCGGGGTATCCGCCGGAGAGACCTTTTATCGCGTACAGAATGTCGGTGTCGTTGCCGGTCACGGCGCCGTAGTTCAGCGCGTAAGACAGTAACGTCGCATCCCGTTGCGAATCGAGCCGCAACAACGTATGGCCGAAAAACGAAGCGGGATTGCCCAGATACGACGTCGTGTAAATCAGCGCGACGCGCGTCAGACCGATTTCCTTTCTGAATTTATCGTATTCGGGACATTCGGGGGCGGGCAGGGAAAGCCCGAGTTTGCGCTTTAACCATAAATAACGGCCGGCGAACAGACAAGCTTTTGACGGGTCTTTGTTGAACAATTCCGCGGTGGCCTTCAGTTCGGAAACGAGGTTCGTTTTGCCGTCGGGCGCGATGAAAAACTCTTTGGAATCGACGGTGCTTTCTTTTTTATGAAAGTGCATCAGCCGCGCCCACGCGGGGTCGGCGGCGAAGTCTTTGATTTGCGCTTCGGTCAAATGAAAAGGCTCTGCCGCCTTTGCCGCGAAGCAAAGAAGACAGAGCCCTATCAGTAATCCGAAACGCACGGACGATCAGCCCAGCAGGTTGACCATCTTCGTCGCGACGGAAGCCGCGTCGGCGTCGGAATTCGCAAACAGTTCGCCGAAGTTGGCGCGGGCGATCAAACCGACCTTTTCGGAAGACGTGCCGACGATGGAAGCGATCGTGTCGATCGTTTCGCCGTGTCCGCGGGAAGCGTCAACGGCGAACTGTTCCAAGTTGTTTTCCAGGAACGAGAACACCAGCTTGCCCGTGCCGCCGGAGATCGTGTCGTTCTGACGGCAACCGGAGGTTCCCGTCGTGATGCCGAACGTCTGGCTGTAGAACGTGCCGTTCGTCGTAACCGCCAAGGTCTGCGGAACGATGCCGCTCTGGCCTTTCCAAACGATGGCGCCCAAACCGCAGCCGACGCTGTCGGCCTTCGCTTCGGAAGCCATGAACGCCAAAGCCAAACCGCAACAAACCAATACTTTTTTCATTGAGAGCTCCTCTTAATAAATAAAAAAGCAAGAAAAAGGTACGATAAAAAGACGGATTTTTCAATCATAAAGTTTTAAAAGAACCGTTCCCCGCGTTTCTTTTGCCGCAAAAAAAACTCTGCCGCCTTCACCGGAAAGCGAAGACGGCAGAACCCGAGCCGTATATCCGGACGATCAACCCAACAGGTTGACCATCTTCGTCGCGACGGAAGCCGCGTCGGCGTCGGAAGTGGAAAACAGCTCGCTGAAGTTGGCGCGGGCGATCAGACCGACCTTTTCGGACGACGTGCCGACGATGGAAGCGATCGTGTCGATCGTTTCGCCGTGTCCGCGGGAAGCGTCAACGGCGAACTGTTCCAGATTGTTTTCCAGAAACGAGAACACCAGCTTGCCCGTGCCGCCGGAGATCGTGTCGTTCTGACGGCAACCGGAGGTTCCCGTCGTGATGCCGAACGTCTGGCTGCCGAACGTGCCGTTCGTCGTAGCGGCCAGAACCTGCGGAACGAGACCGCTCTGACCTTTCCAAACGATGGCGCCCAGACCGCAACCGACGCTGTCGGCTTTCGCTTCGGAAGCCATGAACGCCAGAGCCAAACCGCAACAAACCAATACTTTTTTCATTGAGTACTCCTCCTGATGAAATAAAAAAGCAAGAAAACGGTACGATAAAAAGAACGCCTTTTCAATTAAAAAGTTTCAAAAGAAGCCCCGTTATGCTACCATTTCCGAAACGGTTACATTAAGGAAATCCGATATGTCGTTATCGCAAAAAATCAACGATTGGGTCGAAAACGGGATTTTGACGGCGGAACAGGGCGCCGCCGTCGTTGCGTTCGAACGGGACAGAAAATCTTTGTTGTCGCCGATCGGCGCGCTGATTTTGCTCGGCGTTTTCGCCATCGGGACGGGAATTGTCGCCCTTGTCGCCGCCAACTGGCAGGATATTCCGGATTCGTTCAAACTGACGGTTCTGTTCGCCCTGCTGACGGGAACGGCTTACGCCGCCGACGCGTTCCGGTCGAAAAAGCTGGTTTTCGAAGGACTTTTGACGGCGGAAATGTTGCTCTTTTTGGCGGCGATAGGTTTGATCGGGCAGATTTATCATCTGCATTCGGACGCGTACAAACCGATGTTGTTCTGGTCGTTTCTGGCTTTTTTCCCGTTGCTGCAGACGCAAAAAATGATCCTGACCGCCGTTTGGGAATTCGTTTTCTTTTTCGCTTTTATGCTGTCGCCGTGGGGCAGGGAGTTCGCGCGTTTTCTGGGCCGTCATTTCAATACGCCCGTAACATATTCCGCGGCGGCGCTGTTCCTGTTCGGCGCGCTGACGCAGGTGCGGAAGGCGGAGCTTTTCGTCGCGCCGCTCCGAAAAGCGGCAATCGTTTTCGCCATGATCCCGCTGATGTTTTCGGAACGTCTTTCCCCGACGGGGGCGGATGCGGCGCTGTGCTTTGTGCTGGCGGCAGGTGCCGCGGGCTATTCCTTCCTGTCCGGAAAAGCCTATAAATCCGTTTACGCCGTGTGCATCCTTTACGCCTGTTTCGTATCGATACCGAAGTCGTTCCTGTTGTTTTTCGGACAGACGGGGATTCTGATCGCGTTATTGTTCGCGGGCGTGGAAACGAAGAGGTTCGGTTTTGCGCGCGTGATGGCTTTCGTCGCCTGCCTGCGCGTGATAGCGGCGTATTTCGAACTGTTCGGGTCGCTGCTTGAAACGGGCGGCGGACTGATCTTGACGGGATTGTTTATTTTGGGAATCGCTTACGGCTGGCATAAAGCCGACAGGCGTTTGAAGGCGGAGAAAAAACAATGAAAAACAAGATTCTGCTTTATATTCCGATCGTCGTCCTGCTGTTGTGGCTCGTTTCCGTTCAGCAAACGCTTCATAACGCCCAAACCGTGATCATGCCCGTCGGCGGATACGATCCGCGCGATTTGTTGTCCGGTCATTATTTGCGCATACAAACGCAGTATCCTGCCGCAACGGGGCTGAGCGGGTTCGGTCAAACGATGTATTTCTGCGTCGATGATTCCAAACTGTCGTTTGCGAAACCGGAAAACTGCGGGCTGTTCATCGCGGGCAAAAACCATTACGGCCGTTTCGACGACGGCATCAGCCGCTTTTATGTGCCGGAAAAGAAAGCTTTGCCGCTTGAACGCCTGCTGCGTGACCGTTCGCGCAAGGCGGAAATCGTTTTGGCGGTCGATAAAAACGGCCGCGTCCACGCGAAGGATCTGCTGTTCGACGGCAAATCGTGGAAAGAGATTCAATTTCCGGACGGCATAAAATAAGGCGTCAGGAACGTTTTGACGTCGGTCGTCTGAAAATCGCAGAAGTCTTTTTCATCGACGGCGCAGTATTTGTTATTCGCGACGTTTGACGAAATCCATGTCGCGAACATCCCTTCTTTTTTCGCGGCAAGGACGTTGGCCTGATTGTCGTCGAACATCATGCTTTTCGCACGGTCGATTTCGAAAGTCGCCAGCATTTTTTCATACGTCTGCGGCGCCGGCTTCGGAACATAGCCCGCTTCGTCGATCGCGAAGATGCCGTTGATCACCTTGTCCAGCCCGATTTGTTCAAGCACGCGGGCGGCGTGTTCGTGCGCGCCGTTCGTGAATACGTACCGTTTTCCCGGCAAGGCCGCCAAAAGCTTTTGCATTTCGGGATCGGGCTTTAGCGACGACAAATCAAGCCGGTGGACGTAACGCGTGAAATCGGACGGGTCGATTTGGTGTTCGATCATCAATCCGTGAACGGTCGCGCCGTATTTCTTGTAGTAGCTTTTCTGGATGTACCACGCCGTTTCCTTGTCGACGTCAAGCATGCGCATGATATACGACTGAATCCGTTTCGCCATCTGGTCGTAAACTTCGGGCGACGGCGGATAAAGCGTGTCGTCCAGATCGAAAACCCAATGGCGCAGACTGTGCAGCAGTTCGTTCGTTTGTTCGTTTGTCATGCGAATAATCCTTCTTCCGGATTATTCAGCATAAACCGCCGGCGTTAAAAAAGCGTTATCGGTTGTATTCGCGGATCAACGATTCGACCAGTTTCAAACCGCCGTCGATCGAAGAGGCGACGACGCTTTCGTTCGCCGAATGCATGTCGCGGATCGTCGCGACGCCGATCAGGACGGGTTTGAACGCGACGCCGTTTTTGTTCGTCATGTGAGCGTACAGGTGCGTTTCCGCCGCCGCGTGGAACGACGTGACTTTGAACGGCAGGCCGACGTTTTCGAAAGCGCGGCGCGCGACGGTTTCAAGCGTCTTGTCCTCCGCGCGTTCGAACGGCGGGACTTTTTCGGAAAAGACGGCGGATACGGCCGCCCGTCCGGCATAGAGAGCCTTGTATTTTTCGATGATTCCGACGATTTGACCGCGAAGCCGCATTTCCGACGCTTTATCCGAACTGCGGATCGAATACGCCGCGTACGCGCTGGTGTTGATCATGTTCGTCATGCCGTCCGAAACGGCGGATCTCATGAAGGGTTCGTCGTAGGTTTTGTTGCGCAGACCGCCGCCCGCGACGGCGCCCGCATTGATCGAGGTGACGACGCCCGTTTCGTCGCGGTCGAAAACGCCCTGCGGGATTTCCGCCATGATTTCCGCCAGCAGTTTGACGGCGTTGACGCGCGTCGTGTCGGCGATGTCGTTGCCGGAATGGCCGCCTTTCGTGTTTTCGACGGCGACGGCAAGGTTCGTGTATCCCGCGCCGGCGACCTGAAATTCGCCGAGCGTTTCGCCGTCCAGAACAAGGATGTGTTCGGCTTCGACGTCGGACAGGTCAAGCGCGCGCGCACCGGACATACCGCTTTCCTCGTCGCGGGTGAAGGTCATTTCCAATCCGCCGTGCGGGAAAGTTTTGTCCGCCGCCAACCGCTTCGCCGCCGTCAGCGCGATCGCGATGCCCGTTTTATCGTCGGCGCCGAGCGTGCGTTTCTTGTCCGTTTCGATTTTGTCGTCCGAAAAAACAATGTTAACGGGGGACGCGTCGCCGACGACGTCCATGTGCGCGGACAGCATCAGCGGCTTTTTCGTTTTATCCGTCGCGGGAACGGACGCTCGGACGTTCCCGAACGCGTCGCGGCGGCATTTTATCCCGTTGTCGCGGCAAAAGTAAACGATCGCTTCGGCGACGGCGTCTTCGCCGAGCGACGGCGACGGAATTGCGGCCAGAGAACAAAACAAATCGACGACTTCGGACATGAAAAAAGCTCCTTGTTAAAATCTGAAATAAATGAACGGATTATACGTTGACGCCGCGACGAACGCCGCTGACAGGACGAACAGCAGGATCATCCAGACATTGACGAGCGCGTATAAGACTTTGCGTTCGGGCGGAACGGTCAGCATATTCTTAAACACGGGCATCGCGCAGACGAACGCCGCGATAAAGGCCAGAATCTCGATTCTGTCCACATAGTAGGACAGGTCGAACGCGACGTCGCTTTTGCGGAACACACCGAACATCCGGCGGACGTACTGCGAAGCGTAGCGCACCGTGTCCGCGCGGAACAATATCCACCCGAACAAAAACACGGCGATCGTGTAGACGTGCTTTAAGGCCGTGAAAGCCCGTCCGCCTTCCTTCTTCGCAAAGCCGGTCGCTTTCTCGACGATGATGAACAACCCGTGCCACAAGCCCCACACGACGAAGTTCCATGCCGCCCCGTGCCAGACGCCCGTCGCCAGAAACACGACGAACAGGTTGAACAGGTTGCGCCGCTTGCTCACGCGATTGCCGCCGAGGGGAATGTACAGATATTCCTTGAACCACGTCGACAAAGAAATGTGCCAGCGCCGCCAGAATTCCGTGATCGATTTGGAAATATACGGGTAGTTGAAGTTTTCCAGAAACCTGAATCCGAAAATCGACCCGAGCCCGATCGCCATGTCCGAATACCCGCTGAAATCGTAGTAGAGTTGGAACGCGTAGGCGAACGCCCCGATCCACGCCGTCGGCGTGTCGAACAGCAAAACCGGTTGGCCGAAAATCTTGTCGGCGACGGCGCCGAGCGTGTTCGCGATCAGCATCTTCTTTGCCAGACCGACCGTAAAGCGTTTCGCGCCGTAAGCGACTTTGTCGAAGCTTTCCTCCCGTCCGTCGATCTGGTCGGCGACGTCGCGGTATTTGACGATCGGCCCCGCGATCAGCTGCGGAAACAGCGAAACGTACAGCGCCAGCTTATACACGCTTTTCTGAACGGGCGTTTCGCCGCGGTACACGTCGACCAGATACGACATCGCCTGGAACGTGTAGAACGATATCCCGATCGGCATCACGACGTTTAGCGGTTCGAAGCCCGCGTGGAACAACGAATTGACGTTCGTCAGGACGAAGTTGAAATACTTGAAGTAGAACAGAAAACTCAAATCGGCGACGACGGACAGCGCCAAGATCAGCTTGCCGCGCGAACGGTACCGGTCGATCAGCACCGCGCCGGCGTAATTGATCAAAATCGTCGTCAGCATGACGGCCAGATAGCGCGGTTCGCCCCACGCGTAAAACAGGATGCTCGCCGCCAGAAGGACATCGTTTTTCAGCTCCCTGCGGACCAGCAGGTACGCCGCGCACACCAGCGGCAGGAACATGAACAGAAAGGATACGGACGAAAACAGCATCGGGTCAGTCCTTTAAAGTGGTCAGCTTTTCGGTGTAAAGGGATTCGAACAGGAATACCAGAACGTCGGGTTTGAAGTCGAGGATCTCGTCTTTGAACCGCGACAGGGCGAGTTCGTCGTTCCGGGGCGTGTTGCACCGGATCTTCTTCGTTTCCCTGAACGTGTACGCGAAAAACGACGCGAAGTTTTCGGTGAACGAATTGCCGATGAGCATGGCCTTCAGTTTGTTTTTCGCCTTCGGATATTTGAAAATCTTGTCGGCGTCCCTGTAAAGGACGGAAGTGACGTCCTTTTCGTTTTTGAACGTGTAGTTCTTATACTTCGTCGCCGGATCGACGCATTTCTTTTCGGGCAGGTTCAGTTGTTTGCAGGTCTGCCCTTTCCAGAATTTCCGTTCGACCTCCGCGCGGACGTTGTCCGTGTAAAAAACGTCGTAGTCGTCTTCGGAAACGGGAACGAGAGCGGGAAAATCCTTCGCCATTTCCCGCATCAAGGCCCGATAGCCGGCATACGCGCCCCATTCCGTCCAATGGTGGTCGGTTTTGAAATAGACGAAATCCTTTTCGTCGGCCTTTTGCATCTCGTCATACGGGAAAACGATCGGGAAAACGTCTTTGACGGCGTCGATGACGGTCAGCGCGACGTCGGGGCTTTTGACTTTGAAAATCTGGTTTTTCGCGAAGTCGATCTTGCGCGGGACGATTTCGATATAGCACTTGATTTTGTTTTCGCGGCAGAACGCCTTGTATTTTTCGATCCCCTGCCGGACGGCGTCCAATTCCGCCGGTTTGAATTTCTTCTGCCGCGTTTCCGTCGCGGTGAACTGCCACCCGTCGCGGCCGGTGAAAGCCTTGTTGTTCGACACATATCGGTCGAAGGTCTTCAAGCGCGCGTGCAGATGAATCAGATTGCGCCGCAGGGCGAAGCGGTCGGAAAACCAGCTGTTGAACCCTTCGCCGAATTTCGTGTTGAGCGTTCCGTTCTCAAACAGGGCGGGAAACGGCGCCAGCATGCGGTTTTCCTGCTGCGACCGGTCGGCTTTGTTGATTTTCATCATCGGGACGAACAGGAAAACGAAGAACAGGCAAAGATAAACGACGTCGGCAAGCGGTCTGCGTCCGACCGTCTTGAACGACGCGGCGTAAGAAACCGCCTTGCGGATCAGCAGATAAGTCGGCAGCGCGCACGCCGTCAGCAAAACGACGCTGATTTTTCCGCCGGCCTGCAGATACAGCGGCTTTTCGCCGAAAACGGCGGCGGCGGACAGGAGCAGGGAAGCGGCTTCCCCTCGCAGGAATTTGAATAAAGACATTAAAAGCACACCCGAAAATCGGAAAACACGCGCGGAGTATAAATCCTTTTGCTTTTTCGTACAAGTGACGGCTTGTCCTTTTTTTCCGAAAGGGGTAAAACGGTCGGAAAGAGGAGGACGGAATGACCCCGAACGAGATTGAAGAACGCTTTGTCGAATTGGAAACGATCGTCGCCGAACACGAACGCACGATCAGGGACCTGAACGATATTGTCGCAGCGCAGGCGCGCACTGTCGACCGGCTGGAACGCGATCTGGAAGTCCTGATCCGCCTTTCGGACAACGCGGGCGTCAAGCCGTTGTCCGAGGAAACGCCGCCGCCGCATTATTGAGGGCTTATTTGCCGGCGACGGACATTCCCCTCAACCGCAAAGTCGGCGCGTTGACGGCGTGAAGCCGCGGGTCGATGTCGTTCGCGGCCCACATATTTTTAAACATTTCCGTTAAATTTCCGGCGACCGTGACTTCGGAAACCGGCGTTGTGATTTTGCTGTTTTCGATCAGGAATCCCGCCGCGCCGCGGCTGTAATCGCCGTTGATCAGATTGACGCCTTGTCCGAACAGGTTGGTGACGTACAGCCCGCGTTTGATGTCGGCGATCAGTTCGTCGGGCGAAACCGAACCGCCTTCCAAAAACAAATTGGACGGGGAGGGATGCGGTGTTCCGCCCAGTCCCCGGGAAGCATGTCCCGTCGGTTTGAGCCCCAACTGCCGCGCCGAGCGCAGGTCCAGCAGCCACGTCGTTAAAACGCCGTTGTCGACAAGCGCGCGTTCTGCGGTCGGGATTCCTTCCGCGTCGCACGACCGCGACGCCGGGCCGCGCCGGACGAAGGGGCGTTCAATGACGGATAACGTTTCTGGGAAAATTTGCGTGTTCAGGGAATCCTTTAAAAACGACGTGCCGCGCGCGACGGCCGCACCGTTGATCGCGGATGTCAGAGCGCCGACGAGTCCCCGTGAAAGTCTGGGTTCGAAAACGACGTCCATCGTTTCGGATTCGATTTTCTTCGCGCCCAGTCGGCGCACGGCGCGGTTCGCCGCGTTCCGTCCGATGTTTTCCGGCGTGTCCAGATCTGAAAAATAAACGGCGGAGGAATAATCGTAATCGACTTCCTTTTCATCCGTTCCGGCGACGACGGAGACGGAAAAACCGCATGACGACCGTTCGAAGCGCCGTGAAAATCCCGTCGTCGAAGCCGTGGTGACGAACGAGCGTTCAAAAGCGGCTTCCGCGCCGTCCGAATTGGTGACGCCTTTGACGTTCAAAGCGGCGTCTTCGGCTTTTAAGGCGGCGGTCAGCAGTTCGTCCGTCGAGCGATCGACCGGATCGCACAAGTCCATGTCTTTAAATTCCCGCGCCTGTTCGGACGGATCGGCCAGTCCGCAAAACGGGTCTTCCGGAACGGCTTTCGCCATTTCGACGGCGTGCTTCGCCAAATCGGACAAAGTCGCCGTGTCCAGAACGGACGAAGCGACGACGGCCTGTCTGTGTCCGACAAAAACGCGCAGATCGGCGGCGGCCGTTTGCGATTGTTCCAACGATTCCGTTTTGCCCAAACGACACCCCGCCGAAACGGACAAGCTGGAAACGCCGCGGGATTCGGCGCCATCCGCGCCGTTCTTTTTCGCTTGTTCGATCAAAAAGACGACGGCGTCTGCGGGAGAGAGAGTTTCTGTCATTTATATTTCCTTACCAACGGAATGAAGATCGTGTTTTCGAAAACGGGGGACGTTTGCGGTAAAATCATAACGCGGCCGTTCGCTTTTTGCGAATAAAAGTCGTATCCCGCCAGAATGCGGGTCCCGTCCTGCGAAACGGCCAGAACGAATTGTTCGCCGTTGACCGTCGCCGCTTTTTTCGGTTCGATCTTGCCGACGGCCAATCCGATGCAGAACCCCGTCAGCGTGATGACGATGACGGACGCGGCCGCCGTAAACGTGTGGGCGACGGGGCTTGTTCGCGCCGTCAGCCGCGGCAGCATTCCGCAACAGAATAAAAACAGGATGAAAAAGACTTCGCTGGGAACGATTTTCATTCTGACGTACAAAATGACGACGCAACACGAATAAATCGCCAGCGTCATCGCCGCCAGAAGCGAAAAGAAGTAATCGCAGCTTATCGCCCGGTTAGAACGGATGTTGCGTTTATTCGGCGTTAAATACGTCCTTTGCAGAAAAGCGGCCGTCGTCGCCGCCAAAAACAGCAGACAGGCCGTCCAGAAAACGGAAACGGGCTGCATTTCTATCAGGGAAATCGGAATCTTGTACGAATAAAAGCGTCCGGCCGTGAACGAAAAATACAGTAAAGACGACAGGCAAACACCGAAAACGGCGGCTAAAAACGTTTCGTAAGGCGACAGAAAATTTTTCCGCGTCTCGGTTTTATCGGGTTCGGCCTCGTCATTTTTTTTGGGGAACAAAGCCATGGCGGAACCTCCTTCAAACAGGTTAAGTTAAAGAAATTTAACACAAAAAAGGTTTAAACGGAGTTAAAACGGTTTTGACGCCAAAAGCGTTTTGACTTGGCCGGAAGGACGCTTTATACTGGGCAGCGGCGATAACGGGGGAGGATTTTTTTCGTGGCCGAGATCATATCATCGGAATCCGTGACTTTGACGGCGGCGGAATTAAACAGACTGTTCCAAATCGGCATTGACATGTCGGCGGAACAGGATACGGACGTGCTGTTGGAAAAAATACTGACGGCCGCGCGGGAGTTCACCAACGCCGAAGGCGGAACCCTTTATCTGAAAGACGGCGAACACAATCGCCTGATTTTTTCCATCGTTCAAAACGACAAGCTCGGCGTGAAGATGGGCGGTACGGCCGAAAAAAAGGAAATCCCGTTCCCTCCGCTTTATCTGTACCATCCGGACACCGGCGAACCGAATATGTCCAACATCGCCACCTACGCCGCGCTGACCGAGGAAGTCGTCAACGTCAAAGACGCTTACGATACCGAAAAATTCGATTTTTCCGGCACGAAAAAGTTTGATGAAAAGTCGGGATATCGGTCGATGTCCTTTCTGACCGTTCCGCTGAAATCCCGTTCCGGTCCCGTCATCGCCGTTTTGCAACTGATCAACGCCCGTTCGCCCGAAGGCGAAACCATCCCGTTCCTGCCGTCCGTTCAAAAGCTGGTCGAAGCGCTGGCGTCACAGGCCGCCGTCGCCGTCGATAACAGCCAATTGCTGAAATCGCAACGCAACGTGTTGGAATCCTTTTTGGAAATCATCGCCCGCGCCATCGACGAAAAGTCGCCGTATTCGGGCGCCCATTGCCAGCGCGTCCCCGTCATCGCCCGTATGCTCGCGATGGCCGCCGTCATGGATTCGGAGGGCGCGTTCGGCGATTTCGAGCTGACCGATAACGATTGGTACGCTTTCCATTTGGCGTCGTGGTTGCACGACAGCGGAAAGGTCGTAACGCCCGAATACGTGCTGGATAAGGCGACAAAGCTGGAATGTATCACAAACAGAATCCATGAAATCCGTGCCCGTTTCGAAATTTTATGGCGCGACGCCCATATAGATTACCTGAAAAAGCGGCTGGCCGGTGTCGGCGATCAGAAAGACCTGCTGGCGGAATTCAACGCCAAAATCAAAAAGCTGGAGGACGATTTCGCGTTTTTGGCCGAATCGAACGTCGGCTATACCGGTTTGGCGGAAGACGATATTGGTCGGATCCAGAAAATCGCGCAAAAAACGTATTATCGCCATTTCGACAAGACTCTCGGTTTGTCCTGGGACGAAAAGCGCCGGTTGGGCGACCGTCTTCCCCCGAAAACAAATCCGAAGGAACCGTTGCTGGAAGACCGCCCCGATCATATCTTCGGCGGCTACAACCGCGGCGAAATCCATAACTTGTCCGTCATTCAGGGGACTCTGACGGCGGAAGAAGCCAAAGTCATCAACGCTCACGTCGATAAAACGATAGAAATGCTGCAGTCGATTCCCTTCCCGGAATCGATCAAAAACGTCGTCGAATATGCCGCCTGTCATCACGAACACATGGACGGGACGGGATTCCCGAACCACCTGAAACGCGATCAAATGTCCGTTCCCGCCAGAATTTTGGGCGTTGCCGATGTTTTTGAAGCTTTGTCTTCGACCGACCGCCCGTATAAAAAAATCAAAACGCTGTCGCAAATCGTCGCGATCATGTCCGATATGGCCAAAAGCGGTCATTTGGATCCGGACCTGTTCAACCTGCTGCTGACGTCGGGCGTTTATCGCGAATACGCGGACGAATACATGAAGCCGGAACAGATCGACGATTTCGATGTCGAGCCGTATTTGGTTCACGGGACGGACGACTGATGCAGATCAGACTTTTTGTGCAAACGCCGCTGGCCGTCGGTCAAACGGTTTCGCTGACGGAAGGACAGGCGCATTATTTGCGTGACGTCTTACGCGCAGAAATCGGGGCGGAGTTATACGTCTTTGACGGCGAAAACGGCGAATTTTCGGCCGTGTTGTCCCGATTGTCCAAGAAAGCGGCGGAAATTCAGATATGCCGGCAACTGCGGGAACAACCGCCCCGCGCGGAAATCGTTTTATATTTTTCGCCGCTCAAGCGCGACTGCATTGATTGGGTCGTCGAAAAAGCGACGGAACTGGGCGCGACGCGCATCGTTCCAGTCATAACGGAATACACCGCCGTCAAGCGTGTCAATACCGACCGTTTGCGCGCCATCGCGATCGAAGCGTGCGAACAGTGCCGCCGTCTGGACGTTCCGGAAATCGGCGAACCGGTCGCCTTAGCGGATGTTCTGGCGCGGCAGGGCGACGACGCCCCCGTGCTGTTCCATTTGGATGAAACGGGACGCGGCGCCAAAGCGGGCGAGTTGTTTAAAACGTTGTCCCGCGCCGCTTTTCTGGTCGGTCCGGAAGGCGGCTTTTCAGAAAGGGAAAGGGGCGTTATCGCTCAAACGCCGAACACGGTCGGGCTGGACCTCGGCCCGCGAATCTTGCGCGCGGAAACGGCCTGCGTCGCCGCGTTATCGTTGTTCAACTGTCGTTGAAGACGGATAAAAAAAAGCCCGCCGAAGCGGGCTTTTTCATTATTCGGTAAAATTATTTTTCGTTGGACGCCTTGACGGCTTCATCCAAACCTTCGCCGATCAGGGCGCCCGGATGAATCTTGCCGTCGACGATCAACATCGGAACGCCGTTCAGATTCAGAGAAGACGAAATCTTTCTGTTGGCGGCGATCTTATCTTTCGCAGCCTGATTGTTGGCGTCGGCTTTCAGTTTTTCGATGTTCAGACCAAGCTTTTCACCGATGGCGATCAAGCCTTCTTCGTCCAGCTTGTCTTCGGTCGTTTCGGCGATTTCAAAGAATTCTTTGAACTTGCCCTGCTTCTGCGCGGCCATGCCGTAGCGGGCGATCCGTTCGGAATCCGGTCCGAAAATGGGGTTGTCCATCAGGATCCAACGAATGTTCGGCGCGTCTTTCAGCTTGGCAAGCATTTCGTTGTTCGTGCGTTTGCACCAGCCGCACTGATAATCGAAGAATTCGATGATCACATATTTGCCTTTTTTGTTGCCGAGGACGTGATTCGTTTTGTCCTTCAAAATCTGTTTGATCAAAGCGGCAGGCGCTTCGGCCGGCGGTTCGGGGCGCTGGGGTTCGGCGGCGGGTTCGGCAGGTTTCGCGGCGAACATTTCGGGGTTGTTGCGAACGAACGCGGCGATTTCGGCCGATATGTCCTTGTCCGCGCCTTTGCACGGGCAACCTTTCATGACATAAACGTGCGAGCCGGCCAGCAAAGCGCAACCGATGACGATGGAAGCGGGAAGTGATAATTCTTTCATGTTTTTCCTCTCACAAATGCATTTAACCAAGCCATGTTGTTCAGTAAACGAAAACGGTCATGGCAGATAATTCTGCTAACGGAAAAAGTTTAGAGTTTTTTTTCCCGAAAATCAAGAGGTTTAGTAGAGATTAGCCGACGGCTTTCCGTAAAAAAGGGGAAAACCCGAAAGCTTTCCCCTTTTCCGAAACATAAGGAAGTATTACTTCTTTTCGGCTTCTTTCTTGGCAATCGCGGCGCCCAGAATATCGCCCAGAGAAGCACCCGAATCGGTCGAACCGTATTCGGACAGAGCTTCTTTTTCCTCGTCGATTTCGCGCGCTTTGACGGACAAGGAGATCTTGCGCGTCTTGGCGTCAATCGCGGTGACCTTCGCATCGACTTTGTCGCCGACGGCGAAGCGTTCCGGACGCTGTTCCAAACGGTCGCGGGACAGATCGGCTTTGCGGATAAAGCCTTTCGCGCCGTTGATGTCGACTTCGATGCCGTTGTCGGCGATCGCGGAAACGACGGCCGTAACGACGGCGCCTTTCTTGACTTCCTGCGTCGCGCCTTCGAACGGATCGGAGGTCAGCTGTTTGATGCCCAGAGAGATGCGTTCTTTTTCAACATCGACATCCAACACTTTCGCTTTGACGACGTCGCCCTTCTTGTAGTCCTTGACGGCTTCTTCGCCGGCTTTGTCCCAAGACAGGTCGGACAGGTGGACCATGCCGTCGATGTCGCCGTTCAGGCCGACAAACAGGCCGAATTCCGTGATGTTGCGGATTTCGCCTTCGATGACGGATCCCGCCGGATGCGATTCGGCGAAGGATTCCCACGGATTGGCCAGGCACTGTTTCAGACCCAGAGAAATGCGGCGTTTCTGAGAATCGACTTCCAACACCTGCACTTCGACTTCCTGCGACGTGGAAACGATCTTGCCCGGATGGACGTTTTTCTTGGTCCAGCTCATTTCGGAAACGTGGACAAGGCCTTCGACGCCCTGTTCCAGTTCGATGAACGCGCCGTAATCGGTGATGTTCGTCACGCGGCCGGTCAGCTTCATGCCGATCGGATACTTGGCTTCGACGCCCGTCCACGGATCGGCTTCGAGCTGTTTCATGCCGAGGCTGATGCGCTGCGTTTCGGGGTTGAAGCGGATGATCTGCACCTTGACGGGCTGACCGATGGTCAGGACTTCGGACGGGTGGTTGACGCGCTTCCAAGAAATGTCGGTCACGTGCAACAGGCCGTCGACGCCGCCCAAATCGATGAATGCGCCGTAATCGGTGATGTTCTTGACGACGCCGTCAAGGATCTGCCCTTCGGACAGGTTCTTGATCAGTTCGGAACGCTGTTCGACGCGGGTTTCCTCCAGAACGGCGCGGCGGGAAACGACGATGTTTCCGCGGGCGCGGTCCATTTTCAAAATCTGGAACGGCTGCGGGTTGCCCATCAGCGGGGTGACGTCGCGCACGGGGCGGATATCGACCTGCGAACCGGGCAAGAACGCGATGGCGCCCGACAGGTCGACGGTGAAGCCGCCTTTGACGCGGCCGAAGATGACGCCGTTGACGCGTTCGTTGTTGTTCAGCGCTTTTTCCAATTCGTTCCAGGCTTCTTCGCGGCGGGCTTTTTCACGGGACAGAACGACCATGCCGTCCTTGTCTTCGTAGCGGTCGATGAAGACATCGACTTTGTCGCCGACTTTCATTTCGGCGTTGAAGCCGAATTCGCGGCGCGCGATGCGGCCTTCGGATTTCAGACCGACGTCAATCGTGACGAAATCGTCGGACAGAGCGACGATCGTTCCTTTGACGACGGATCCTTCCAATCCGTTGTCTTCGCCGTAGATTTCATTGAACAGATCGGCGAAATTTTCTTTCATGGCCGGGATTTCGGCGGCCGGATTTTTTGTACTCATTTAAAAACTTCCTTCAAAAACTTTATTCATGCCTTCCGGTTGGATCCGGAGGTCTGCGCGGATCAAGACCTGTACGGAATCGCCCGCGTCCGCGGTTCCGTTCAGCCCTTATAGAGGAAAAACGCCTTTTTTGCAAGGATTTTATGCCGGTTTTATCGCTTTCCACGCTTTTATTTTGTCGGCGAAAGTCAGCCGCGCGTTCGCGGGCGACGTCGACGGCAGGGGAACAAGCGTCAGTTTTTGAACGAAAGCTTTGTTTTTAAACGCCGTCATAAAGCTTTGATACGCTTTGTTGCCGTTGAAATACAACGCCGTGATGTTCGGATGAAGTTTCAGAAAAGATTCGAAATCGTTGGCGACGGCGTTGCGGATGTCGGAATCAAGGCTGCCGTCGCGGTCGCAGGACGCGAACACGTCCCATAGACCGACGCCGTTTTTCAACAGAAGGGACAATTTTGCGTCGTAGCTTTCGAACGGGTACGTCGCCCCGAACAGTTCCGCGGCGATTTTCCAGAAAGCGTTGCGCGGATGGGCGTAATACTGGTGCGCCTTCAGCGACGCCTCCCCCGGCATCGATCCGATGATCATTCGGGCGGTCCGTTCGTCGGCGACGGCGGGAAAACATACGGGCATGAAAATCGCTCCTTTCGGGAAAGATTGTATCGGAACGGCCCGTTTTTTTGCAAGACGGATATTTCCTTTCTTTTTTATCGGAAGTTTGATAAACTCTTATTGTCTTCGGAAGCGAAGACAAGGGCGTCAGAAACCCTTTCAATAGTAGTCGCATGGTGTATGGCGACTCATAAATTATGCGCCGATTTCCCAACCGTAAAGGGCGGGTGTCGGCGTCTATAAGGCTATGCGCGAAAAACGCCGAGCCGTCTTTACTATTGAACGGTTTCTGAACACTCCGCCCACCTTTTTTCAAGGTGGGTTTTGTTCTGTACGAGGTTTTATAGGAGAGTTCAGAGAATGAAAAAATACGTTTTAATTGCAACATTATGCGCTTTAAGCGGAGCTTGTCAGCCTGCCGCTCACTCATTGATTAAAGTTTCTTGGGAACAGGACGGATATGATTGCCTGTATAAGGAGTCTTTCGGGGAAATCAGGAATGAATGGAATTTAGTCAAATTTGAAAATAGGGAATACGTAGGTTCTATTAAAGAAATCAAATACGGCAATACTCCCTGCTCAAAAATTATTGACGCCGAACTGAAAAACAATACGAATAAAAGTGCTATTACAAATCAATTTCATTAAAGGATGGGAAGTATAAGATGGAATGGAAGGATATTATAGGCAAAACGGTTTATCATAAAGTTTTTGGAGAAGGAAAAATAAAATCTTGTGATGGAAAACGCATAGAGGTTAGCTTTGGCGTTGGAGAAAAAAAGTTTTTTTTCCCAGAGGCTTTTAAGTATGGAGATTTATATGAACGGAAAGATCAAGAACTTCTGAAACAACAACGTCAAGAAGAGGAAAGGCTCCGTCAGGAAGAGGAGCGAAAGGCTTGGAAACATTTTGAGCAACAACGACGGGAAAAGGAAAGACGCAGTCAAGAAGCGCTGAGACGTCGGCGGGAAGAGGAGCAAAAGGCCCGGGAACTCCGTGAGCAACAATGGCGTGAAGAGGAAAGGCGTCGTCAGGAAGAACTGAGACGTCGGCAGGAAGAGGAGCGAAAGGCTCGGGAACTTCGCGAGCAACAACAATGGGAAGAAAAAAGGCGTCGGCAGGAAGAGGAAAGACATTGGCGGAAAGTAGTAGAAAAAGAGCTGAATAGTCCTTTGACCGACGAACAATGGGCCGCGATTTACAATGATGACGACGCGTCTTTGATCGTCGCGGGGGCGGGGTGCGGCAAAACGACGACGGCTTTGGGAAAAATCGTTTATCTGGTCAGGTCCGGCAAAGCGAAACTGGAAGAAATTTTACCGATTTATTTCAATAAGAAAAACGCTGACGAAATGAACGGTAAAATCATAGATATTTTCGGGAATACGCAAAAAATAGCTTACGACTATCACAGTGTGGGCTTGAAGTTTTTAAAAGAATCCTGCCCTGTAGAAAAAACTGAAGATATGATACGCCGGATATTTAAAGATTTTCTCGATGATAAAAAAAGCGAAGATTTAATCTGCCGGATTTTTGATTTCATCGTGCGATATATGTATACCGATAATGAACGCACGATGGAAATGTTTCCGAAAGGCTTTGACGATTTGTCCGTTGAAAAAAAAGTTGAAGCGTTGGAAGATGATTGCGAGACGTTAAACGGTGAACGTGTCAAAAGTCCGGCGGAGGCCGTGATCGCGAATTTCCTGTTTACGCATCACATCCCCTATGTTTACGAGAAATGGTTTAAATCTTGTTATCCTGATGCATATCCGATGAAACCGGATTTTTATGTGCCTTTGGGGGACGGAACTGATCCGAAACACGCCGTTTGGATCGAACATTGGGGCATTGAATTCGACAGTTACGGAAATGAACGGGCCAGATGGCTGGATGAAAAGGGGGAAAGGGATTATATCGAAGACAAGAAACAGAAGCTGGCGGAATATAGAAAAAACAATGTCAAACTGATCGAGTTGTTTTTATCCGATTTTAAAGACGACACGCTGATCGATAAATTGAAAACGAAATTGGAAGAATTCGGCGTGGATACAAGCCGGGGAATGACCCGCGATGAAAGAATAAGGTATATTAAAAAACTGATTAAAACAAAAAAATTAGAATCATTTCAAAATTTTGTTCAACGGTGTATAGAGCTTTTAAAAAGCAATAAACACACATCGCAGGATATTCCTAAAATTCATAAAAACGCTCTTCGCGATTTGGAAAAACGCGAAATGGAAAGGGTGAAAGAATTTTACAGAATCGTCTATTGCGTTATGAAGGAATACGAAAGACGGCAAGGGGAAGAGAACGGTATTGATTTTGCGGATATGCTGATAAAAGCGCCGGCGAAAATCGCCGACGCGGAGCTTCGGTACAAATACATCATCATTGACGAATATCAGGATATTGACGAACTTGATTATGAACTGATTTCCGCAATTCAGAAAAAAACGAACGCGAAAATCTGTTGCGTCGGCGATGATTGGCAGGCGATTTATCGTTTCAAAGGGGCAGATCTTGGTTTCTTTTCAAATTTCGGGAGGTATTTTCCGAATTTCAAAACATACCGTGTTCAGCAAACATTCCGAAACGGCGCGCCGTTGATCGATATTGCCGGAAAGTTTATTCAAAAAAACGACCGGCAGTTAAGAAAGACAATTCGTTCCGATAAAAGTACGTTCCTGAAGGCCGTCCGCTATCATGAATTTGAAAGCCGGGGAAGAGAAAAGGACGTAGATCGATTGAACTGTCTGTTCGATATTTTAAACCAGCCGGACAAGGATAATTTTCTTATCATCGTCAGAAACAATAGCGATTTTAACAAATATTTTGATTGTTTGGGCGAAGACGTTTCCAGTCTTTCGGACGTTGAAAAGGCTTTGCGGCGAAAGTTTTCCAAAAATATCGAAGTTCGGACGGCACATAGGTCAAAGGGGCTGGAATACGATTATGTCGTCGTTTTCAATACAGCCTGCAGAATGACGGGTTTCCCGTCTCTGATGGATGATGATCCCGCGATTTCGTTTTTGTTGCCGGAAAAAGAGGAGTATTCTTTGGCGGAAGAACGGCGGTTGTTTTATGTCGCTCTGACGCGGGCTAAAAAAGGATGTTATCTGCTTGTTCCGAAATTTATGCCGTCGTGGTTCTTTTTTGAGATTCAAGACGCTATCGGCAAAGACAATATCTTTGATTCCGACAACGCCTTGCTGGCTACTTGCCCATGGTGCGGTAGGGAAATGGAACGCAAACAAAGAAAGGATGAAACAAAAGCAATATTTTACAGCTGTTCATCCTATCCCGATTGCAAGTATTCTGCGCCGAAAGGCTTTATCGTTAAAAACTGCGATGATGTCGAAAAGCTGATAAAAGAAAAAGCCGAAAAACAAAACAGACCGGCATCCGTGTATGTCTATGATGAACGGAAAAAAGAGCTCGACTTCATGGATTGCACGCTTTTTGAGAATGCGAAGGATAAACGCCCCGCGGACCGAAGCGTTGATGTTTATATCGTGATCAATGATGTAAAGAATTGTTCCGAAGTTAGAAACTTTTTGATAAAATTAAACCGCGAACCCGTTTTGTTGAATTTATCCGAAAACGATATACCGGAACAATTCATAAAAAACGTTTTCGGAACGCTGTGACGGGGCGCCTTAAAAAATCTTCGGCTGAAATAAAATCACACTTCAGATTGGCCGGAGAATTGTTGGTTTGGAAAGTTTTATCTTCCCGATTTCGTCTTTGCCGTCAGGGCCGCGCGCGATACCGCGTTCTTTTTCGTCTTGTCCATCCCCAGCGTGTCCGTCAGGTTTTCCAACGTGTCGACGTTCTTTTTCATCAGCTTCAGCCCCTGTTTCCAAAAGTCGGGATGCGAAACGTCCAACCCGAACGGTTTTAACAGGTCGGGACAGCGTTCCGTCGATCCTTTGGACAGCATTTCCTTATATTTCTTCGGAAAGTCCTTGACGGTGCCGTCCTTGTAAACCTGATACAGCGATGTGGTCAGGCATTCGCCGAACGCGTATCCGTACACATAGAACGGCGTGCGGAGCAAATGCGGCACATCCGCCCAGGCGGAGGACGACTTTTCGTCATTGACGACGCACGGCCCCATGGAAGCGCTTTGCGCCTTTGTCCAGATCGCGCCGATGTCTTTGGCGGACAAAGCGCCTTTTTCGCGGATGCCGTTATGAACGTCTTCCTCGTAATGGTGCATGGCAACCTGACGGAAAGTGGTCAGCATCACGCGCGTCATTTTGTCGGACAGCAGGGCAAAGCGCTGTTTCGGATCCTTTTCGTTTCGCATCATCCGGTCAAAAGCCAGCATTTCACCGAAAATCGACGCCGTTTCATTCATCGTAACGCCTGTTTGCGTTCCCAACGCGCCGTTCTTTTTAGACAGTTCGTAATGAATGCCGTGTCCCAATTCGTGCGCCAGAGCCAGCACGTCGTTGGTCGATCCGTTGAAGTTCATACTGACGAACGATTTGCCGTCGATGATCCGCATGGCGTATTCGCCGGATTGCTTGTTCGGCGCAGGGCGGGCGTCAACACGTTTTTCATCGAAGAATTTTTGCGCGATGTCGCCCATTTCCGGATCAAAGTCCCGATATGCGGACAAAACGATGTCTTTTGCTTCGTCAAAAGAGTACCGGCGCGGTTCGACGCCGCCGACGGGCGCGTTCCTGTCCCAATAATCGATTTTGTCCCGTCCCATCCATTTGGCTTTCAGCGCGTAATAGCGGTGGGCGACATCCGGAGCGGCGTTGTCAACGGCGGAAATCAGCGCGTCCGTAACGCCGTTGTCGATTTGATTGGACCGGTTGCGCGCTTCGACGGGCGTTTTGTATCCGTATTGTTCGTCTTCGTATTGTTTCGACCGGGCTACCGTATTGACGATTTTCGCGAACACGGCGCTTTGGCTTTTATAGCCGTCGTTCAAAGCGATGCCCGCCTTGATCCGTTCATCCGCGTTTGCGGAATAAGACAGGTTGTAAAGCTTGTTGATGGAAACCTTTTCACCGTCCAACGCGAAAGGCAGGGCTTTTTTCGTCTTGTCATACAGCCGGAGAGCTTCCGTCGTCTTTTTTGTGTTCGTTTCCAACTGTTTTTTCGTTTTTTCATCGAAATCCGGAGCTTTGTCCGACCGGAGCTTGTCGATCCAGACGGCGTTGCGCCGCACGACGGGGTCGGTCATCAGTTCCGCGACTTTTTCATCGGAAAGGTTCGCCGTTTCCCGTTCAAAGAAATCGACTTTGTCATAAACGGCGTCGTTTTCCCGTTCCGTTTTTTCAAGAAAGGCGGTGTTCGCGTCGTTTGTTTCGTTCATATAGCGCAGTTCCGCATACGCGTTCCGCTTGTCCAGTTTCACATTCAGTTTGTCATACGCCGTCAGCATTTCGCCGTATTCCTTCGGCGGCAGGTCGGCGACCCGTCCTTCGCACAGTGAAGACAGGCGCTCCGCCTGCAACGACGCGGACGCCAGATCCTTTTTAAAGGAAGGGTCTTCGGCGGACGTGTACAGGGACGATAAATCCCATTGCGGCGGAAGGGCGGATGGTGCGGCTTTTCCCATGATTTCGATCCTAAAAAATCCGATGGCGGAACTATACTGTAAAAGGCTTGTTCCGTCAATGTTTTTTGCTCGTTGACTTGAACCGAAAGGGATTTTACCATAAAGCACCTTGTCATGTGTCGGAGAACCCGGAAATGGGAAAAGTCTGTTTTGCGATTTCATTGATTCTTTTAAGTTTTTCAAACGCCGAAGCGCAAAATTTCGAAAATGTGCTCTGGAGTTCGGCAACGGTCGAAGAAGTCGATGACCTGATCAAAGCCGGCGCCGATGCGGACGCGTGGTACATGGTGGTGGACGAAAAAACGAACCCGTTGCTGGAAGCGGCCGAAAAAGCCAAAAAACCCGCCGTTATCGACGCTTTGATCAGGGCGGGCGCGGATACGGACGTTCGCGATGACAAAGGGCGGACGCCGATGCTGGTGGCGGCAGAGGAAAACGAAAATCCTGCTGTCGTCATAGCTTTCGTCAAGGCGGGAATCGATCCGGACGCCCAAAGGCTGGAAGGGCGGGAAACGGCAGGATTGACGCCGCTGATGCTGGCTTTGATAAAAAATAAAAACCCCGCCGTCGCGGAAGCTCTGCTCAAAGCGGGAGCGAACGCGAACACTTCGGTGTATTATAAGAATATCGAACAAACGCCGTTGATGTGGGCCGTCGAAAACGGAAATCTTCCCGCAGCGAAAACGCTGATCAAAGCGGGCGCCGATTTAAACGCCCGAAATGTTCAGGGATGGACGCCGCTGATGATCGCCGTGGAAAACAAAACGTCTCTCCTGCTGGACGAACTGATTAAAGCGGGCGTAAATTCGGACGCGAAAAAGCTGGCACAGGAACGGTTGTTTTTTTCTTTGATAAATAATCGCCCTCTTGCCGGAATAGAATCATTGATCCGGGAGGGCGCGGACGTGAACGCCCGAAACAAAAACGGTGAAACGCCGTTGATGTTCGCCGCTGAATTTCACACTGATCCCGCCGTCATTAAAACGCTGATCAAAGTGAAAGCCGACGTGAACGCGCAGGACGGGAACGGCGAAACGCCGCTGATGAGGGCGACGGGGAACGATATTGGCGTCGTCGAAGCGCTGATCAAGGCGAAAGCCGATGTGAAAGCGCAGGATAAAAACGGTGATTCACCGCTGATGTGGGCCGCGAAATACGCCCGGACTCCCGCCGTCATCGACGCTTTGATCAGGGCGGGCGCGGGGGTGCATTCGCGCAACAGGTACGGGGAAATCCCTCTGATGCATGCGTACGGAAAAAACGCGGAGGCGTTGATCAAAGCCGGAACGGACGTGAATGTTCGGGATAACGACGGAAAAACGGCGTTGATGCGAACTCTCGACGCGGAGGAGTATTCCGCCGAACGTCTGGCCATGCTGATCAAAGCGGGTGCGGACGTGAACGCCAGAGATAAAAAGGGACAAACGCCCCTGATGTATGCGGCTAAAAACGCGGAAGACGCCGTCAACGCGTTGATCACGGCGGGCGCAAAGGTGAACGACTACGACAAAGAGGGAAACTCGCCGTTGCGTTTCGCCGTCGCGCATGACAAAAAACAGACCGTCGTCGCGTTGGTCAGAGCCGGAGCGACGGACGCGAACGTCCGCAACGCCGATAACGGAAAAACGCCGTTGATGTATGTCGCGGATGATGAAAAAAACAAAGATGTCGTCGAACTGCTGATCAAAGCGGGCGCGAACGTGAACGCCAGGGATAAGGACGGAAAAACACCCTTGGCGTACGCGAAAGACAAGGCGATCGCCGAGATGCTGAAAAGGGCGGGGGCGAAGGAAGAAGAACTTTCGAAAAAAGAAACGCCGGAACCGGAATCGAAAAAAAATCCGGATAACGCCCGTTCCGAATTGAACCGGCGGTTGATTGCCGCAATCGTTTCCGGAAACCTTGCCGATACGGAAGATTTGATCAAAGCGGGCGCGGACGTGAACGCTCCCGCCAAAGAAGGCGTGCCGCTGATTTACGCAATGAACGGCAGGAATCCCGTTCCCGTCGTCGAAACGTTGCTTGACGCCGGAGCGAATACGGAAACACGGGACGATAACGGACTGACGCCGCTGATGACGGCCGTTCTCGGCAACAGGCTTGACATGGTAAAAGCGCTGGTCAGGGGCGGCGCGGACGTGAACGCGCGCGTCCAAAAAGGAAAAAGGCAACATAATCCGCCGTTCCGGGAAGGGGAAACGGTGCTGATGCTGGCGTCGGGGGAAACGCCCGTTTCGTCGGCCGTCGTCGAAACGTTGATCAAAGCGGGCGCCGATATCAACGCGCAAGACGAATACGGTTATACTCCGCTGATGAAGTCTCTTGTTTTTATCAGGAAAAATCTTGCCCGAGTGATCGCTTTGCTTGACGCCGGCGCGGACGTCAACATTCGCGCAAAGGACGGAATGACGGCTTTCCGGATCGCCGATTCTTTGAAAGGAACGTCGATCTTTTGGAAACTGCGCGATTCGAAGTATTCTGCCGAAACGAAAGATGGTCGGAAAAAGGTTGCATCCGATCCGGTCAAGGCGAAAGAGAAGCCCGAAGAGAAAAAAGAGGCGCTGGTTTATGCGGCCAAAAAAAGAAACGAAGCCGTTGTCGGGGCGTTGATCAAATCAATCGCCGACAAAGCCGAAACGCCGGAGGATTTTCGTTTCAAACTGAATCAGTTGCTGACGAACGCGATCGTCAACGGCGATCTTGACGACATCGGGGCGCTGATCAAAGCCGGAGCGGACGTGAATTTCCGAAGCAAGCGCGACGGACTGACGCCGTTGATGACGGCGGCGAAGGCGGATGTGTATCCGACGGTCATCGAAGCCCTGATCAAAGCGGGGGCGAAGGTAAACGTGTCCGCCAAAGACGGCCGGACCGCGCTGATGTACGCGGTGGAAAGCGAAAGTCTGACCAATATGGAAACCCTTATCAAAGCGGGCGCGGACGTGAACGCTCCGTCCCGAACGGGATGGACCGCGCTGATGTACGCGGCGAAGGACCACGAGGATCCTTACATCATCGAAACGCTGGTCATAGCCGGCGCCTTCGTCAATGTCCGCGTTAAGGACAAGACGCCGCTGGTTTGCGCTTTGGGACGCGGAAATCCTCTTGTGATCGACGCTTTGATTCGTGCGGGTGCGGACGTCAATGTCCGAAGCAACGACGGACGAACGCCGTTGATGGAAGTGTTGGAAAAAAACGGGAAGACGGACGTAATAGACCTGTTGATCAAAGCGGGCGCGAACGTGAACGCCAGGGACGACGAAAGAAAGTCGCCGCTGATGAAAGCCGTGGAAGCCGAAAGGGATTCGACCGTGATCGGCATGCTGATCGAAACGGGTGCGGAAGTGAACGCTCGTGATAAAAACGGAATGACGCCGCTGATGATTGCGGTCCGGAAAGGTAAAAACCTTTCGGTGATAAAAGCGTTGATCAAGGCGGGAAGCAACGTGAACGCCAAAAACAACGACGGGGAAACGCCGTTGATGATGGCAAAAACTCCCGAAGTTTCGGCTGTTCTGATCAGAGAGGGGGCGCGGTGAAATGAAAAAAATGATTGTTGCGGCTTTGTTCGTTCTTTTCAGCGTTTCAGGCGCATCGGCAAACAGTCTTGACGACGTGAACTGGAAAGCGGTTACGCCGGAAGACGTCGCGTCTTTGATTCGGGCGGGGGCGGACGTGAACGCTTCCAAATACGGGCGGACGCCGCTGATGATCGCGGCGGAACATGTCGAAAATCCGGCTGTTGTCGATGTGCTGATCAAAGCGGGCGCGAAAGTGGATGCGCAAAACGAACACGGCGGATTGACTCCGTTGATGTATGCGGCGGGATACAACAATAATCTTGCCGTCATCGAAATGTTGCTTCAGGCCGGCGCGAAAGTGGACGCGCAAAGCTCGATGGGAAACACGTCGCTGATGTTGGCGGCGGATAAAGGAAATCTCGTCGTCGTCGATTTGCTGATCAATGCGGGCGCGGACGTAAATCATAAAAACAAGGACGGATGGACGCCGCTGATGATCGCGGCGAAGGAGTATAATAAAAATCTTGCCGTCGTCGAAAAGCTGATCTTATCCGGCGCGGATGTGTACGCGCAAGGCAAAGACGGGGAATCGTTTTTAAGATTGATGTGGAATAACAAATTTTCCTCCGCCGTCGATATTTTGCTCAGAACGAATACGGACCGGACGGTTTTCGACCGTTTTATGACATTCGCGGTGGAGGATGCGAAAGCTTCCAGAATCCGGACGCTGATCGAAAATGGCGCGAACGTCAACGGGCGGGACGCAAACGGAAAAACGCCGCTGATGCAGGCTGTCGGCAGAGATAAAGCTTCTTCCGCCGTTATTGCGGCGCTGATCAAGGAAGGCGCGGATACGAACTTTCCGGACAAGGACGGAAACACGCCGTTGATGGAGGCGGTCAACCGCAGAAATCTGATTATCGCCGAAATGCTGATCAAAACGGGCGCGAACACGAACAATCCGGATAAGAACGGGCGGACGCCGTTGATGAACGAAGTGAAACATAACGAAAAACCCGACTTTGTCGAATCTTTGATCAAAGCGGGCGCGAACGTGAACGCCAAGGATAAGGACGGAAAAACGCCGTTGATGGAAGCGGCCGACCATGTAAAGCCCGCCGTCGCCGAAATGCTGATCAAAGCGGGCGCGGAAACGGATGCCGCGGATAAAACCGGAAGAACTGCGCTGATCAAGGCGGCGATGAACGGTCGGGACTATGCCGTCGTCAAAACGCTGATCAAAGCGGGCGCGGACGTGAACGCCAAAGATAAAAACGGATGGACGCCGCTGATGTGCGCAACCTTGATCGCCCGGAACCCTTTTATGATCGACGCGTTGATCAAAGCGGGCGCGGACGTGAACGTCAGGGATGAAAAAGGGCGGCCGCTGTTGATGACCGCGATGAGGGGAAGCTTTGGCAAAACGGCCGTCGAAGCGCTGATCAAGGCGGGCGCGGACGTGAACGCCAAGGATAAAAACGGCAAAACGCCGTTGGCGGAAGCGGCGGAACGCGAAGATGCCGCCGTCATCGAAATGCTGGTCAAAGCGGGCGCGGACGTGAACGCTAAAGATAAAAACGGCAAAACGCCGTTGATGATGTCAAAGAACCCCGCCGTCCTCAAAGCGTTGAACAAGGCGAAAACAAAAAAGAAAGGTTCGCGGTAAAAAGCGAACGTGACCGAACAAAACCGCCGGAAGCGTCCTGCCTCCGGCGGTCGTTTTATCGGCGCGTTCTTACGCGTGGTCGATCGCGATGAAGTCCAGCGCGGCCTGATACGCCTGAACGGCGTTCATTTTCGACGTGTCCAAAACGTACGCGTCTTCGGCGGGTTTCAGCGGCGCCGTCGCGCGGTTGGAATCGCGTTCGTCGCGTTCTTTGATGTCCTTTAAGATCTTGTCGTAATCGGCGGGTTTGCCGGCGTCCTGCAATTCTTTAAAGCGGCGGTCGGCGCGGACTTCGGCGGAGGCCGTCACGAAAAACTTCACGTCGGCTTTCGGACAGACGACCGTGCCGATGTCGCGCCCGTCCAGAACGGCGCCTTTCGCCGGTTCGCCGTCTTCGAAAAACGGATGTTCAGCAAAGTCGCGCTGTAATTGCAACAGAGCCTCGCGGACGGAGGGGATGACCGCGACTTTGGACGCCGCGTTGCCGGTCGCTTCATCACGCAAAGCCGGATTTTTCAAAATCGCGTTGATCGTTTTCGGGTCGAAAGCTTTGGCCGCTTTCGTCGCTTCGGCTTCGTCGGACGGATCTTTGCCGGCCTGCAGAACGGCGTATCCGACGGCGCGGTACAGCCGCCCCGTGTCCAAAAAAGCGTACTTGAAATGCTTGGCCAGATTTTGCGCCAAGGTGCCTTTTCCGGCCGCGGCGGGACCGTCAATCGCGATAATCATGAATGTTTGCTCCTCTTTCGTTCATCAATGCCGCAAAGTCCGGAAAACTGGTCGAAACGCTTTCGTCGTCGTCGATGACCACCCCGTTTTGCGACGCCGTCCCCATAACCATAAAGGACATGGCGATACGGTGATCCAGTTTCGCCCGAATCACCCCTCCGCCGCAAGGCTTTTTTTCGCATCCCTTGATAATCAGGGAGTCGCCGTCCGCTTCGACCGCGGCGCCGTTCGCCGAAAGCCCCCGCAAAATCGCTTCGAAACGGTCGCTTTCCTTGACGCGCAGTTCCGCCAGTCCGTCAAAACGGGACTCTCCTTTCGCAAAGGCGGCGGCGACGGCGAGAATCGGGTATTCGTCGATCATCGACGGCGCTTTGTCCGCGGGAACGGAAACGCCGCGCAGTTCCGACGAGAACACGCGCAGATCGGCGACCGGTTCGCCGGATATTTCGCGCCTGTTTTCGTAAACGATGCGCGCGCCCATTTCCGCCAGAACGTCCAGTATGCCGGCGCGCAGAGGGTTCAGCCCGACGTTTTTCAACACCAGTTCCGAATCCGGCGTGATCAGCGCGGCGACGATCGGAAACGCCGCCGAAGAAATGTCGGCGGGGACGTCGACGCTTTGTCCCGTCAGGACGGCTTTTCCCCGCAAAACGATGCTTTCCCCGTCGCGGCGGATGTCGGCGCCGAACGCTTTGAGCATCCGTTCCGTATGGTCGCGGCAGGGGACGGGTTCTTCAACGACCGTTTCGCCGTCCGCGTTCAATCCCGCCAGCAAAATCGCGGACTTGACCTGCGCCGACGCGACGGGCAGACGGTAGCGGATCGGCTTGGCCGCCCCCGTGCCGAAGACCGTCATCGGCAGCTTGCCGCCGGTCGTTTCAAAAACGGCGCCGTTCAAGGACAACGGTTCGGTGATCCGTTTCATCGGACGCGACGACAGGCTCGGGTCGCCCGTGAACGTCGTTTTGAACGGATACGACGACACCAGCCCCGCCAACAGCCGCGTGCCCGTGCCGGCGTTGCCCATGTAAAGCGGTCCCGCCGGTTCGCGCAAAGGCCGGCCTTCGACAATCCACACGCCGTCGGCGCGCTTTTCGACGAACGCGCCGAGCGCGCGCATCGCGTCGGCGGTGCGCAGGACGTCTTCGCCCTCCAGCAATCCGCGGATTTCCGTCCGTCCGCGGGCAAGCGCGCCCAGCATCAGCGCGCGGTGTGAAACGGATTTGTCGCCCGGAACGGGAAAAATCCCTTTCAGTCCGTTGCAGGGATTTGAAATTTTTTTCATCGGCAAGCCTTTTTTATTTGACAAAAGAAATCATAACATCATCATATCACAAAGCAATTTTTTCAAGGAGAACTGTAATGGCTAAAGCGGAATGGGGAACGAAGCGCGTCTGTCTGAACTGCGGAAAACCCTTCTACGATCTGAACAAAGACCCGATTAAATGCCCGATGTGCGGCGAAACCCTGTCGGTCGAAGAATTCCTGCGTCAGCAGGCGTCCGGCGCCGGAAAGGTCAAACGCGGATCCCGCAAGCCGCATGACGAAGTCGATGTCGCCGAAGACGAGGCGGAGTTTGTCAACGCTCCGGAATCGGATCTGATTCTGGAAGACGCGTCCGATTTGGGCGATGACAATCACGATATGGCCGAAGTCATGGACAACGTTGAAAAAGGCGAAGAGTGATTTTCGCGCTTTTTCGGATTGGCGACGAAATCGGAAAATGGTAAACTGTATCCGTTTTCATTTTGTCGCAGAGCGGGTGTTGTCATGCTTTTCCGTCTTTTTATCGCCGGTTTGTTGATCTTTTTCGGACGAAGCGCCCGCGCCGCCTGTGATTGGGCGGAGCAGGCGGAACGGGCCGGAAAAAACGATATCGCGTTGGTGCAGTACATCCTTTGCGCCGAAGACGAGGACGACCCCGAATCGCAATACATACTCGGTTCGAAATACTACAAAGGCGAAGGCGTCGATCGCGCGAATTTCCGTCAGGCCGTCGTTTATTTCGCCAAAGCCGCTCACAAAGGCTATGCGCCCGCGCAAGTCAAGCTCGGTTTGCTGTACTGGCGCGGCGAAGGCGTTTCGAAAGATATGTCGAAAGCTTATAAATGGCTTTATCTGGCGCAGGAACCGGCCGCGATGCGTTGGTTCTATCCGGTCGGCGTTTCCTTCGACCCCGTCGCGGAACAGGTTTTCGCCAAAATCAAAAACGTCATCGTGTTCGAAAACACGGCCGTTCGGGGCGGCTGGAAAGTTCCCGATGCGTACGGGGACATCGCCGCTTTCCAGCATGAGCATCTGATTGAAGCCGCCAAGCGCGCTGGTCTGGGGGCGGGCGATATGGGTGCGCTGAAAAGCTGGCTCAACATCGTGAAACCCGACATTGATTTGTCGCCCGACGAAATGCGCGCCGCCGCCGATTTGCTCAAGCCCGCCGTGCTGACCGAAAAAAACATGAATGTCCAAAAAGTGCCCGTGCTGAAAAAATTGTACGGGATTCTTTCCGCCAAAAATAAAAAATAAGCATCGGATTTTTTCGTGACCAAAAAACTCTTTGTCAAAACTTTCGGTTGCCAGATGAACGTCTATGATTCGGCGCGGATGGCCGATATCATGCGCACTCTGGGCTATGAGCAAACCGATACGCCCGACGCCGCCGATATGATCATTTTCAACACCTGTCATATCCGCGAAAAGGCGTCGGAAAAGATATTTTCCGAATTGGGCGTTTTCAAACCGTTGAAGGAAGCCCGCCGCAAGGAAGGCCGCGATTTGATACTGGTCGTCGCGGGATGCGTCGTTCAGGCCGAAAGCGACGAGTTTATGAAACGGGCGAAGTTCGTTGATATCGCTTTGGGACCGCAGACGTATCACCGTTTGCCCGAAATGCTCGCCAAGCTGGAACGCAAAAAAGCGAAACGTTTGATCGACGTCGAATTTCCCGCCGTTTCAAAATTCGATTCTTTGCCTGAAACGCGTTCGAACGGCGTTTCGTCGTTCCTGGCGATACAGGAAGGATGCGACCGGTTCTGTTCTTACTGCGTCGTGCCGTACACGCGCGGCGCCGAATATTCCCGTCCGTTAGCCGACATCGTCGCCGAAGCCCGCGTCCTGGCGGAAACCGGAACGAAAGATCTGATGCTGCTCGGGCAAAACGTGAACGCCTGGCACGGCGAGGACGAAAACGGCAAAGAATCCGATTTGAGCCGCTTGGTCGCCGCCGTCGCCGAAATCGACGGAATCGAGCGCATCCGCTATGTCACTTCGTATCCGTCCGATTTTACGGACGATATGATCGCCATGCATCGCGATATCCCGAAAGTTATGCCGTATCTGCATTTGCCGATACAATCGGGATCGGACGTGATTTTGAAAAAGATGAACCGCCGTTATACGACGGCGGATTACGAACGCGTCGTCGAAAAGCTTCGCGCCGCCCGTCCCGATATCGCGTTGTCGTCCGATTTCATTACCGGTTTTCCGGAAGAAACGGACGAGGATTTCAGGCAAACGCTCGATTTGGTGCGCCGCGTGACGTTCGCGCAATCGTATTCGTTCAAGTACAGTCCGCGACCGGGAACGCCCGCCGCCGCGATGAAAAACCAGATCCCCGAATCCGTCAAGGGCGAGCGATTGGAGGAACTGCAGGCTCTTTTATTGGAACAGCATGCCGCTTTCAATATGCGAATGCTGAACAGAGAAACGGATGTTTTGTTGGAAGCCGACGGCCACCGCGCGGGAACGCTGATCGGCCATACGCCTTATATGCAAAATGTCGTCGTTCGGGCGCCTCAATCCGAAAAAGGAAAAACGGTGCGCGTGAAAATCACGAAAACGGCGGCGACGACCCTTGAAGGGGATATCGTTTCTTAACTTAAAACGGCGTCGGCGATCCGTTCCATGTCATCGCGGCCGTACCGCTGATCCAGCGGCAAAGGCACGATATCGCGGCGGAAACGACGGGATATCGGGGCTTTTTCCGTTTGTTCGTCGATCCCTTCCCAGTAAACGGCGGTGTCGATGCCTGCTTTCAGCAGTTTGACGCGAACTTTTATCGGATCGTCGGTCAGAAAAGGATAAACCATCGGCACGTCGTCGTTCGCCAAATCCGGAACAAGGCTGTTTTCCTTCCCGAGCGCCGCGTTCAGGACGGCGAAGTTTTCCGTCCGTTTGCGTTTGACGGTTTCTTCATCGACGGCGGAAAGCATCGTTTCGGTCAAGCGCGACATTTTCAGAACGGGCAAATCGTTCAGCGCGTCTTCGTCTTCGGCGAACGCGTCGTAAGCCTTGTCCGACCCTAGATCCGCCGCCGTCAATAAGTGTTGCGCCCGATCGTAGGAGAAATCGCGTTCAAGCGATAAAGACGGCAACGGCGAACAAACCAGCGCGCCGCCGTCGGGGATTCCGAAAAATTTACGCGGACTGTAAACGGTCGCTTCGCCGCACGGTCCGGCGTAAAAAGCCTGCGCCGCGTCAACGATCAGTTTTTCGTGGGATATCGCGCGGACTTTTTTGCCGCAAACGCCGAACCAGTTGTTGTACAGGACATACGCGTTTTTCGGAAAAACGAGGGCGGGCGTAAAGTCTTCGTTCAGGTCGTAAAAGACGACGTCGGCGTTTTCGGCGCGAACGGAGCGCGGCACGACGGGGCAGGTGAAGGCGGGAACAAACAGCTTTGTTATCCGGCGCGTTCGCAAAAACAGCCGCAAAGCGTTCCGTCCCGTGTTCGTCAGGACGGCCGGAGCGTGCCGGAAACGGTTTTGTCCTTTTTCGATCGGCAGGCAACCGCCGGTTTCCGTCCTTTTCATTGCGGGGGAGGCGGTACGCCGTTCTGCGATTCGTCCGCGGTTTCGGCGGCGGGCGCGAAGCGGCGTCCCCATTTCAAAGGAGCGGCGGGCGCGGCGGGTTCCGCGGGCTTTTCCTCTTTGTTGATGGATCGGGCCTTAAAGGCGGATTCCGCATCCGCTTTGTTTTTGTCGATGGGTTCGAGATCGTTTGAAACGGCGGAAATGAAATTCTGCAGCCATTCGGCCGCGGGCTTGGCGTAAAATTCGCGCGTGTCGCCGCCGTAAATGAATGTTACGGCCGGACAGGTTTCGCCCGACGACAATATCATATCGACGAAGTCGTATCCTTTCCGAAAGCGCAATAACAAACGGGGCGTGACAATGCAATTCCCGATTTTCGTTACCGACAGGTCATAACTTTCGGCGGACAGAAGTTGTTTTTGGACTTCCTTTATGCCCGTTTCGTTCAGCGATCCGCAGTTCCCGATGTGCGCGAAACCGCTGAGCGTCGGGATGCGTTTTTTCGGGCTTTTTTTCGAAACGCCGAAACAAATCACTTCATCTGGTTCGCCGACGATGAACGAAGCGTCCGGACGGATGCGTTCCTGAATTTCTTTGGCGACGATCTGTTCGAAAGGATGCGATTCCTGATCGTCGTCGAAAGTTCTTTTTCGCGCTTCGGTCTTTTTTTCGATCTTCGCCGAATCGTACGCGCTTTTATAGTCGTAGAATATTTGGGCCGAAGCGGGCGAAACCGCTAAAAGAGACAACAGAAAAAGCAATTTACTCATCGTCAGCGCTTCCTTTCTTGTTTTTCGTCGTCAGTATCGCAAAACTTGGCCGCGTTTTCCAGAAAAACCTGCGGATCGACGCGCTTTTCGCGAACGGAAACGACCCAATGCAAATGCGGTCCGGTCGCGCGTCCCGTCGCGCCGACTTCGCCGATTTTATCGCCGCGTTTGACAATGTCGCCCTCTTTGACGGACATTTTGCTCAAATGCGAATAGCTGGTCGTCACGCCCAATCCGTGATCGATCAGAACCGTTTTTCCCGTCAGGAACATTTCGTCGTAAGCCAACGTGACGACGCCGTCGGCGGGCGCCGCGATCGGCGTGCCCGTTTTTGCGGCGTAATCCAGGGCGTTG
>DGGW01000066.1:64634-68549 GCA_002393065.1 Alphaproteobacteria bacterium UBA3864
ATCCAGGGCGTTGTGCGGCGATTTCGGTTCGCCGTTCAGGATCCGTTGCGAACCGTAAACGCTGGAAATCCGGCCTTCGACCGGTTTCGTGAAACAAAGGGGGAAAACGGCGTTCGTTTTCTTTTTCCGTGCATCGGCGATGGCTTTGAATTCCTTGCCGATCCGGGCTTGTTCCTCCGGTGAGGGCGAAACTTTGTTCTTTTCCAGTCCGTCGATCCTTTGGACGCGCCATTTCCGTTCGGTAACGGTCATTTTCCGGATAAAATCCCCTTTGTCGGATTTGACAGAAAATTCAAGCGGTTCCGTGTCGTTCCTGCCGATTCCGACAACGAACCAGCCGTCATCGCGCCGCGGTACGGGCGCTCCGTTCAGCGTCAGTTCGGACGACGGATCGGCGTGTCCGAAAATCGTTTCGCCCTGTCGGGCTTCGCCGACCAGAAACAGGAGCGGCATTTCGGCGCGGGCGGAAAAAGAAAAAAGGCTCAACAGCAAAAAGAAACGAATCATAACGGTAAAAATCCCTGCCGGTCCCCGTCGGTGTTTTTGCGACGGGATTGTTTTGATTTTTTCGTTCCGTTCGGAATCGCCGACAGTTTACCGTCCGCGAAACGAACTGTCAATTCCGGCAAAGCCGCGGCAACGGACGCCGATGAAACGATGGCGCCGTTTTTGTCGGAAACAAGGGCGAAACCGCGTTCCAGCACGCGTTCGTACGAAAAGCTTTCAAGCAATCGGGCCGCCGTTTCGAAAGCAGCCTTTTTTTCGGCCAGAGCGTTCTTCATCAATCCGTCCAGCGGAAAAGCCGCTTTGTAAAGGGTCGCGGCGGCGTTCGACGCCAACAGCGCGGGCGACGGCGGTTTCAGCCGTTCCGTCGCGGATCTTTTCGTTTCGAGCAACGCTTTCAACGCCATGACGAGGCGTTCGGATCGGTCGTCGAGCTTTTGCGTGTATTCCTCCGCCATCCGTTCGGGCGACGGCAGACCGCGAAGCAATCCGGTCAGGATGTTTTTCCTGTCTTCGGTCAGACGGGCGGACGCTTTGACCAGCCGGCAAACGCAGTCGGCGACGGTTTCGCGCAGTTCCGCCAGAACGGGAACGGCTTTTTCGGCGGCGCCCGTCGGTGTCGGCGCGCGCAGATCGGCGGCGTAATCGATCAGTGTTGTGTCCGTTTCGTGCCCGACGGCGGAAATGACCGGAATGTCCGAAGCGGCGACGGCGCGGACGACTTTTTCATCGTTGAACGGCATCAGGTCCTCTAACGAACCGCCGCCGCGCGCGACGATCAGAACGTCCGGACGGGGAATGAAGCCCGAGGGCGTTTGCAGACCTTCGGGCGGCAGGTCGTTGAAGCCTTTGACGGCGGCGGCGACCTGTTCGGCGCATCCTTCGCCCTGCATCAGCGCCGGCCACAACAGGACGCGGCAGGGGAACCGGTCGCGCAAACGGTGCAGGATATCGCGGATGACCGCGCCGGACGGCGATGTTACGACGCCGATGACGTCGGGCAGGAAAGGAATCTTTTTCTTGCGTTCCGGCGCGAAAAGCCCTTCGGCTTCCAGCCGGCGTTTCCGCTCCTCCAGCATTTTCAGCAAAGCGCCTTCGCCGGCCGCTTCAAGCGTTTCGACGGTCAGCTGATATTTCGACCGTCCGCCGTAAACGGTCAGTTTGCCCGTGCAAACGACGTCCAATCCGTCCTCCGGCACGGCGGACAGGCGGGACAGCGTCCCGCGCCAGCAAACGGCGTCCAGAACGGAATCGTCGTCTTTGAGGGCGAAGTAAACATGTCCGGATCCCGCGCGCTTCATTCCGGAAATCTCGCCGCGCACGCGCACGAAAGAAAAATTCGTTTCGACCAACCCCTTCAACGCGCGGGACAGTTCCGTCACCGTCAGCGGTTCGGGGCGGCGGACGGGCGGGACAACGGGCGGCTCCGCGATATCGGGAACGGGAACGAACAAAGGCTTTTCCGTCATGGCGTCCTCAATGTTTCAAAAAAGGTTTTCAGCAATTGCTCCGCCCGTTTTTCGCCAAAACCTCCGTAAACTTCCGGAACATAAAGGCGGGTGGGCGAATCGTACAGCCGGCATCCGTGTTCGACGGCGCCCGTTTTCGGGCTGTAAGCGCCGAAATACAGACGGCGGATGCGCGCGAACGAAACGGCCGCCGCGCACATAGGACACGGTTCGAGCGTAACGTACATGTCGCAATCGGGCAAGCGGGGGGCGTTTCTTTTTTTGCATGCTTCGCGAATCGCCAGAATTTCCGCGTGCGCCGTCGGATCCGAGTCGTTTTCGGTCCTGTTGACGGCAACGGACACGATTTCCCGTCGCAAAGGGTCGAAAACGGCGGCGCAGACGGGGATTTCACCGTCTTTTCCCGCTTTTTGAGCGTTTTCAAAGGCTTTTTCCATTACGGCTTCTAAAAAATCAGTCATGGAATCAGGTTAAACGTCCTTAAGTCAAAGTGCAAGCGCGAAAAACCGCTTTTCAAAACGGGATGAAGAGATTATACTGACCCCGAACAGAAAGTTGTAAAGCCATGATGACAGCAGACGTCGCAATTGATACGAACACGGTTTATAAGATCGGCGGGTTTCGCGTCGATCGTGAAATCGTGCGCTATATTCGCGAAGCCAGCGATATCAGCGGTGTCAGTTTCGACTACCTTTTAGCGAAAGCGGGACATGAAAGCCGTTTCGAAGCGAACGCTTCGGCCGGCAGTTCCAGCGCTGAAGGATTGTTCCAGTTCACGACCGACACATGGCTTCAGCAAATGAAATTCCACGGCAATAAATACGGGTATGCCAAGCTCGCGTCCAAAATCTATCGCGACGCGCGCGGTCGCTATCGCGTCAGGTCCGCGCAGGAGCGCGACGAAATTCTGGCGTTGCGGCGTTCCCCGCGCATTTCCGCTTTGTTGGCCGCCGAATACGCCAAAAGCAACAAAAAGATTTTGGAAGAGCAACTCGGCCGTCAGATCACGTCCGCCGACTTGTATCTGGCGCACTTCATGGGACCGGCCGGGGCCGTCGCCCTGTTGCGCGCGGACAAATTCACGCCGTTCAAATACGCGGCCGACCTGTTTCCGGAAGCGGCTCTGGCCAACGCGCCGATTTTCTATCAGGGACGCGGTAAAATGCGGACGGTGCGGCAGGTCAAATTGCTGATCGCCGATATCTTTCAGGACAAGATCGAACGCTTCGCCGTTCTGCCGAAAGATTTGAAAATCTGGCTCGATCAGCAACCGCACAAGGCCGACCGCAAGAAAAACGTCGTCGTCAAAGCGCCGGTGCTGAAGTTGGAAGCCCGTCCGGAAACGGTTTCCGTGACGGCGGATACGTCCCGTTTGGGCAATATCCTTCCGGGCGAAGGCGTCAATTTGGACGACGAGGCTCTGATCAACGATTTGCGGTTCAAACTGGCGTCGATCGAAAGGTCTTCGGGAACGTCGGATAACGTTTCCGCCGATTTCATTCCCGCCGTTCAGGCCAGTTATGATGTTGCCGGCGTGACGCGCTCGGAAAGCGAAATCAACACGCCCGACCGCCCCGTTTACACGGCGCGCGCCGTGACGTATTTTGAAACCGACGAATACCAGATCCGTTCGCCGTTGCCCGTGATGATGTCCGTTCGTTTGCAACAGGCTTCCTATCCCCAAGACGATAAAAAAGGACTTTAAAACATGACTGTCGAAAAAGGCGAGCGCATCGCCAAAGTCGTCGCGCGCGCCGGTGTTTGTTCACGCCGCGACGCCGAACGCTATATCGCCGCCGGACGGATCGCCGTCAACGGCACCGTTCTGACGTCGCCCGCTTTTCTGGTCACGGACGCGGATAAAATCACCGTTGACGGAAAGCCGGTCGGTGAAAAGGAGCATACCCGTGTTTGGCGGTATCACAAACCGGCGGGGCTGGTG
>DGGW01000046.1 GCA_002393065.1 Alphaproteobacteria bacterium UBA3864
AGGAAGTGCTCTACCACTGAGCTACGGCGGCGGCTTCTGTCTGTATATAAGAATTATCTTTGCCTTGCAAGAAAAAAATCCTGTTGTTTGTCCTTTTTTTCGGATACTTTAGTTTACAGCGAAAGGATGTTCCCGATCATGACCGAACAAAAAAATGACGATAAAACAAAAAAACAGGCCGAAATGTTGCGTAAGAACCTGATTTTACGAAAAAAACAAGTCGAAGAACGCGAAAGGCTGAAAAAAGAAAAACAAAATAAAAACGGTTAAAATCCCCCTTGCGGGATTCGGATGCCTGCTATACAAAAGGATCACTCTTTATCAACGGACCGACAGATGGATAAAATTAAAATTCACGGCGGAATACCGCTCGACGGAAAAGTTCGTATCAGCGGCGCTAAAAATGCCGCTTTGCCTTTGATGGCCGCGACTCTGCTGACCGACGAAACGCTGACGCTGAAAAATTTGCCTTCGCTGGCCGATATCACGACCATGACGGCTTTGCTGGCGCAACACGGCGTCAAACTGACGATGACCGACGAGGACGGCGGCGCTCTGATCTTTGACAGCCGTCATATTTTTAATTTGAAAGCCCCTTACGATATCGTGCGGAAAATGCGCGCGTCCATGCTGGTGCTCGGTCCTCTGGTCGCCCGATACGGCAAGGCCAAAGTGTCGTTGCCCGGCGGATGCGCCATCGGGACCCGCCCCGTCGATATGCACTTGTCCGCTTTGCAGAAAATGGGTGCCGATATCCAGATCAAGGAAGGGTATATCATCGCGTACGCCCCCGCCGGAGGCCGTTTGCGCGGCGCCGATATCACTTTCCCGAAAGTGACCGTCGGCGGAACCGAAGATATTCTGATGGCCGCGACTCTGGCCGACGGTCAGACGATTTTGCGCAACGCCGCCTGTGAACCCGAAGTTACGGATCTGGTCGAATGTCTGGTCAAGATGGGCGCCGATATTTCCGGCATCGGTTCCAACACGCTTGTCATCAACGGAACGGAGCGTTTGCACGGCGCGGTCCATCGCGTCGTCGCCGACCGTATCGAAGCCGCTTCCTATGCTTTGGCCGCCGCCGCGACCCGCGGAAGAGTCGAAATCGTCGGTGCGTCCCTGAACCATTTGGCCGCCGTCGCGCGCGCCATGATCGACTGCGGCGTTTCCATCACCGAAACGGAAACGGGCTTTATCGCCGACGCCCGCGACGCTTATCTGATCGGGACCGACATCATGACCGAGCCTTACCCCGGTTTCCCGACCGACGTGCAGGCGCAGATGACGGCTTTTTTAGCGACGGTCGGCGGAGCGTCCTTGGTCACGGAATCCATTTTTGAAAACCGCTTTATGCATGTGCCCGAACTGGTGCGTATGGGCGCCAACATCACCGTTCACGCGCCGTCGTCCGCCATTATCCGCGGCGTGCAAAAGCTTTCCGGCGCCGAAGTCATGGCGACGGATCTGCGGGCGTCGATGGGGTTGGTACTGGCCGGTCTTGCCGCCGAAGGGACAACGACCGTCAACCGCGTTTACCATCTGGACCGCGGTTATGAGCATTTGGAAGAAAAATTAACGGCTTGCGGCGCGCAAATCGAACGAATCAGCGAAGAATGAGCGCTTCTTTCTTGGTCGTTTGCGATGACGTTTTTTCGGATTCCGTCCGTTCTTTTTCAGACGGCGTTTGACGGGCGTCGGACGTATAGACTTGTCCCGTCAAAAGGCTTTTGACAGAACCGACAGCCATAAACTTGTCATATAAAGAGGTTTGCATCGCGTTCTCCCGTCTTTCGGAATATCCGGAAAAGAATTATCCGCCAAAAACGGGAAAGTGTCAAAAAAAATGTGTCAGGGCGCTTTTTCCGGCAGATAAGCGGGCAGGGAATCGATGGCCGATGTCAGGAAATCTTCTCCCGTTTGCCCCGAAAGCTTTTCGCGCAAAGCGGCGGAAACCGCTTCGACGGAAACGGACAGCGCTTCGTCGCGGATTTCGCGGACGGCCGCATCCGTCGCCCTTTTCAGGCGAATGTCGACGGCTTCTTCCTGCTTTTTCATTTTAGCGTCAAATTCGGACTGCAACGTTTGTTTCAGCCGGTCGGCCTCTTCATTGGCGCGCGCGATCATTTGAGCCGTTTCTTCGTTCAGGTTCGCCGTTTTTCCGGTATAGTCGGTCAGAAGCTTTTCCGCGTCCGCCCGCAATTTTTTCGCTTCGTCCAGCCGGCGGGCGATTGTGTCGGCGCGCGCCTGCAAAGCTTGCGATATGCTTTTTCCCGACGTTTTGATCAGAAAAGCGATCGTCAGGCAGAACGCGACGCCGACCCAAAAAGTCGGATCCTGCAGAACGCCGTGGTGTTCCGCCGCATGTGCCGCTTGTTCCGCCGCGTAAGCCGTTGAAAAAATCATTCCTGTTTTTCCTTCTTTGCCGCTTCGGCGACGCTTGCGGAAATCTCGTCCGGCAAAAGTGTGACGCCAGCGATTTTTTCAGCCATCGCGCCCGTGATGTCGGCGGCGATCCGTTTAACGTTGTCCAACGCTTCGGCGCGTATCCGGTCCAGTTGCTTTTCGCTGTCCGCGATGCGGGCGTTCAGGCGGTCGTTGAACGCTTGTTCGGAAACGGTCAGAAGGGCCTGCGATTCCTGTTGCGCGCGGGCGAGGATATCCTGCGTTTCCTTTCGCGCTTCGGCAATGCGGGCATCGTATTCTTTGATGATCGTTTCGGCTTTCGCTTTCAGTTTTTCCGTTGCTTCTATGTCTTCGTCAAGACGGGCTTGCCGCAAGTCAACCGTCGCGCGCATCAGCGGCATGACGCAAACCCTGACGACGACAAGCATCGCGCAAAACGTGATCAGCAACCAAAAACTTTGGGACGCGAACCACGTCGGATCCATCTGCGGCAACATCGGCAAGCCCTTTTATGACGAAATTACAGGAACAACATGATCAGAGCGATCAAAAAGGCGTACAAAGCGATCGCTTCGACCGTCGCAAAACCGATCAGACCGAACGCGTTAACGTCTTTTTTCACGTCGGGATTGCGGCCGACCGTGTCGATCAGCGCCAACCAGATCTTCGTGATTCCTTCGGCCGCCGGCTTCATGCTGATCACGCAAGCGGCGATCGCCATGAATTTCACGATATCGACAACGTATTTCATAGATTCTGCTTCCATTTCTTTCCCTTTCATAAAAGCGTTCAAACAAAACAAATCAATGCGACGATCCTACCGCGTCGTTCAGATAGACGCACGTCAAAACGGTGTAGATGTAAGCTTGCAAGGTCGCGATCATCAATTCGAACAAAATCAGGCAGGATACGAACAGCAAGGGCACCCAGCCGCCCCAAAAGCTCAAACTGTGCACAAAGCCCGCGATGACCTTCATGATGATGTGTCCGGCCATCATGTTGACGGACAAACGAATCGTCAGGCTGAGCGGTTTCGACATGAACGAAAAGATCTCTATCGGAACCAAAATCGGCGCCAAAGCCAGCGGCGCGCCGTGCGGCAGAAAAACGGAAAACCAGCGGAGACCTTTCTTTTTCAACCCGAAAAAGGCCGTTGCAAGCATGATGAAAACGGACAGACAGCCGACGGCGGCAAAGTGGCTGGTATACGTGAAACTGTAGGGCAGAAGACCGAGCAGGTTGCCCAAAACGACGAACAGGAAAACCGTGAAGACAAAGGGTACGTAAGGCCGCCCCGCCGGACCGATCATTTCGTTGACCATGCCCGTTACCAGCTCGTATATCATTTCGGCGGCGGATTGGAGTTTCGTCGGAATCAGTTGTTTTTTGCGCATGGCGAAAAGAAAAAATCCCGTCGCGACGACGACGGCCAGAACCATGAACAGCGACGAATTCGTGAACGACAAATCGACGCCGTCGATTTTCGGCAACGCAACAATCGGTTTGATTTGAAACTGTTCTATCGGACCGGACAAAACTTATCTTTCCTTCGAACCGGACGAGCCGCTTTCTTCCTGTTTTTGCCTGTCGTTAAGAAAACGAACAGCATTCAAAAGTCCGCCTGCGCATCCGAATATCAAAAACACCGCGGTGAAGGCGGGACGCGTCCCGAGCCAACGATCCAAACCGTAGCCGATTCCCAAACCGCACGCGACGCCGGCGATCAAATCCGAAACGACGTTAAAGCCCGCCCAAAGCCAATAGCCGAACGACGCTGAACCTTTGCCGTTTCCCCCGTTTTCGGGGCTTTTGCGTTTCAGGGCGTCCAATCGCGCCGACAATGAATCCAAATCGGACGGCTGTTGTTCGTTTTCGGACACTTGCTCACCTTGTCTGACTTTGCAGAGTACGAATTAACCGAGAAAAAGTCAAGGTTTAAAGCGGATGATTTACTTATAATCGGGCGCGCTGATCTGTTCGATCGCCGCGGCCAAATCCTTGAAATCGGGAACGCCGACGAGCTCTTTCGTTTTTTTGCCCAAACGGACGATCACCGTCGGCGTCGCGCGCAGGTTGTAACGCGCGGCGTACATGTTCCGGATGCGGGTCATTTCACGGGTTCCCGCCCGATCCGTCGCGCAGGCGATCATTTCCTTTTCCGATAATCCGGCCAGTTTTGCGTGCGGCGCCAGCGCTTCCTGCAGATTCGGCGCGACGCTCCACTGCTTTTGATGTTTGAACAGCGTGTCGATGAAGGCGAAATAAGCTTCGCCGCGCAGACAGCGGGCGATCAGAGACGCCGCCATGGCGCGGGCTTCAAGCGGGAAATCGATCAGGATCAGTTCGGCTTTGCCGTTGTCGATATAGCGTTCGCGGAGTTTCGGGATGATCTGCAGATGCAAATGAGAGCAATGCGGGCAGGTCAGCGACGTGAAGACAATCACTTTGACCGGAGCGCTCGAATCGCCGATCGTTTTTTCCGAAAAGTCGTAATCGGGGATTTTCTTTTCTTTTTTGATGGGGGCGGGCTCTGTCGCATCGCTTTTTTCTACGGGTTCGGCGGCTTCCTTCTTCGAAAAGAATCCTTTGATGTCGTCAAGGATGGAAGCCCGGACCTGAACGGACGCGGTCAGCAGGACGCCGGTGAGAAAAGCTTTCAATAAATTTTTCATGAGCATGCACCCCGATAAACGATTTTTCAAAGTTATATCAGAAAGATTGCCGGCGGACAAGCGGGTAAATCACTTTTTCAATCCCGCGAAAGTGCCGAGTTCGATCAGCGCCCGCCGCAAGTCTTCGTCGCCGATCGCGGCCGTCTGTTCTTCGGCCGCCGCTTTTCTTTCCGGTGAAACGGGGAAGGCTTTTGCCGGTCGTTTTTTTGGCGGGGGAACGGCGCCTTGCGCCACGCGAAGGCCCGAAAAAGCGGCATAACCGAAATAAAAGTTCAGCCGTTCGAGGATTTCTGCCGACCGCGCCGTGATCTCCGTCGCGAAAGCCCCCGAAACCGCTTTGACCTGCAGGACGGCGCCTTTGCTTTTATCCCGTGAAAAGACGACTTTTTCCGGGAAAACACCTTGAGCCAGAGCCGTGCCGAAAATATCCGTCCAACGGGCGAGCAGATCGGCCTGAAGAAAACCCGTTTTCCCCAGAACGGGCGCCATCAGCGGGCGGATGTCCGCCCCGTACGACCGCAACCCGTTTCCCCGTCGCTCCTCCGTTATCGGAAGCTTCGTCATACGAAATCGCCCTTCGCGAACTCTTCCAGCCGGTCTTCGCGGATGGCTTGGCGGATGTCGCGCATCAGGTCTTCGTAATACTGGATGTTATGCCATGTCAGCAGCATGCAACCGAGAATCTCTTTCGATTGGAACAGATGCCGAATATAGGCGCGGCTGTAATGACGGCACGCCGGACAGGAACATTTCGGATCGATCGGCGAATCGTCTTCCGCGTGGCATTTGTTGCGCATGTTCAGAACGCCGGTGCGGGTAAACGCCTGCGCCGTCCGTCCCGAACGCGACGGCATGACGCAGTCGAACATATCCACGCCGCGCAGGACCGAACCGATAATGTCCGACGGACGACCGACGCCCATCAGATAACGGGGCTTGTCCGCCGGCAAATGCGGCGTCGTTTTTTCAATCGTGTCGAACATCAGCTCCTGACCTTCGCCGACCGCCAGCCCGCCGATCGCGTATCCGTCAAAGCCGATGTCGATCAGGGATTCGCAGGATTCTTTGCGCAAGTCTTCGTGAACGCCGCCCTGACAAATGCCGAAAATGCCGTAGCCGTCGCGGTCGATGAACGCGTCTTTCGACCGTTTCGCCCAACGCATCGACCGGCGGGTCGATTCCGCCAGGTAACTCCTGTCGCAAGGATACGGGGGACATTCGTCCAGACACATCGTGACGTTGCTGTCGAGTTTGTGCTGAATTTCGATGGAGATCTCCGGCGTCAAACGATGCGCGGAACCGTCCAGATGCGAACGGAATTCGACGCCGTCTTCGGTTATTTTGCGCAACTTGGACAACGACATGACTTGGAAACCGCCCGAGTCGGTCAGAATCGCCTTGTCCCAATTCATGAATTTGTGCAGACCGCCCATCTTTTGAACCAGATCGGCCCCGGGACGCAACATCAGATGATACGTGTTGCCCAACAGAATTTGCGCCCCTGTCGCGGCAACGGATTCCGGCATCATCGCTTTGACCGTGCCGACCGTGCCGACCGGCATGAACGCCGGCGTGTCCACCGTGCCGTGCGCCGTATGCAGATGTCCCAGTCGTGCGCGACCGCATGTTTTTTCAACCTCGAATTTCAGCATAAAAAATCTCCGTCTGAATTTTTAAACGAGCTAAACCGTTTGAGGCAAAATTGTCAAGTTTATTTCCGCTGGACTTTATCGTTTCGAAAGGGTACACTCTATAAAAATAAATATTTTTCGAGATGTGTGATGAATTATCCTTTTTTGCAGGGAAATAAAGCAGAAATCGAACAAATGACGGCCGTTTTGCGGGATTTGTCCAAATGCGAAACCGGCAAAAGACTGATTGATGAAGCGATCGAACATCAAACGACGATTTGTTTCGACGGCGCGATGCGCGCTTACGGTTCGTATGACGAAGTGAAAAACGTCCTTCGCCTGAATCCGTCGTCGTCAAAGGACCGCCTGGTTGCGACGGCGGCGCACGAATTGCGTCATGCAGAGCAGTTCCAAAAGGGGATTTTGCTGGACGCTTTGCTTGATACGCCAAAATCGTATCTGCAAAATCAGGCCGTTATCGAAGCCGACGCCAGCACGACGGCGACGCTTGCCTGTTACGAACTGGCCATGAAGGGAAACGCCAAGCCTCTCGAAACGTTGCGGGAAAAGGATCCGCATATCGTTAATCCTTTCCAGAACGCCGCCGTTCAGGGCGGGTTGGAGAACGGCGAAGCGCAACGCGCCGCGTTCAAAGGATGGTTCACGGACTATTCCACGCGCGACTGCTACGATTCCCTGTATCTTAAAATGTACGAACAACGGTTGCGCAACGCGTCTTATGCCGAACAGGACAAGTCGCTTCTTCGCGAAGTTCCCGTCGAACAAACGGTCGCCGCCGTTTGTTCGATGTCCGACGGAAAACCTTATTTGTCCGAAAAGGAAACAAAAGAATTCTTTTCCGATCCCGATCGGAGCACGGTTTCTTACAGCTCCTTTGAAAAGACGTATATGTATCTGTTCCGCCGTTTCCGGTTGGATTATTCGTTGGAAGCCGAAGGCAATATGAAAAAATTCGGGCTGACCATGCGGCCTTCCTCCAGCTATATGCCGCGCAGTGTCGTTCCGGAGCCGTTGCCTTTACCGACATCCGTCGAGGCCAGACAGGCCGCCGCGGCCGAAAAAATCGCCGCCGCCCGCGCTTCGTCCGTGGCCGCGAGAAATAAAAAGTTGATTTTGAACAGAGAAAGATAACAAAATGTGTTGACAATATAAAAATTTTATGACATATTGTTAATACACTCACAAAACTTTAAGGCGTTTGCTTCGGCGGACGCCTTTTTTTATCACGGGAAAGGAAAACAAAATGGGCTTGAAAAAGATCATAAAGAAAACCGCAGGAAACTTTTTTAAAACGTCGGACGGAGTAATCGGTTTTGCCAATCCGTTGGCGGGACAGGCTTCGGCGATGAAAAACGCCGTCCATGAAATCAAAAAGGAAAAAATCGCCGAAAAAACGGCCGAAAAGATGGAATATGATAACCGGGTTAAACAAGCCGCTGACGCGTTCGAAAGCGAACTGGACGCCGTTCGGCGCAGAGCGGGTCAGTCCCGCGTCGTTTTTGCCGGCATGCTGGGCGAAAACGCCATCGGTTTGGGCGGCAAGAAAACGTTGTTGGGGCTGTGAGATGACCGTTTCTTTAGCTGACCAGATAATCGAAAAAGTTGCCGCGCTCAAAGCCGAACGCGCGAATTTCGAAAAGCTGTGGCAAGACGTGTCGGAACTCGTTTTGCCCAGAAAATCCGATTTTTCCGTTTTGAGGACGCCGGGCGCCTCCAGAACCAGAAAGCAGTTTGAAACGACCGCCGTTCAGGCCGCGGAACTGCTGGCGGCCGGAATCCACGGATTGATGACCAATCCCGCCGGACGCTGGTTTTCTTTGTCCTTTGACGGGGAAAGGAGGCTTTCCGACGATGTCAGGGCTTGGATCGGCGAGGCGGAAAAGATCATGCGTCGCGAAATCGCGGAACCGGCGGCCTCCTTTGCGACCAATATTCATGAAGTCTATCTGGATCTGGCCGTTTTGGGAACGGCCGGATTGTATGTCGGATGGAACGAAAACACGGATTCTTTGCTGTTTCAGTCCCGTTTCCTCGGCGAGCTTTTTCTGGAGGAGGACTCCGTCGGTTGCGTGTCGTCCGTTTATCGCGTTTTTCGCTGGCCGTTGGATAAAATCGTTCGGACCTGGGGAAAAAGTGTTTTGCCCGAAAGCGTTAGCGCTTTATGTGATAACGGCGGCGCGGAACGGTCCGATTTCGAAATCATTCACGCCGTAACGCCGAATCCTCTGTTCGTTCGCGATTCCGCGTTTCAAAAGCCTGTTCGGTCCGTTTATGTGCTGAAAGAGGCGAAGACGGTTCTGTTTTCCGGCGGCTTTGACGAAATGCCTTTGCTCGTCGTGCGGTGGAGCAAGGCGACCGGCGAAGTTTACGGCCGTTCGCCCGCCATCGCGTCATTGCCCGATATCAAAATGCTGCAGGAAATGATGCGCGAAACGCTGATATCGGCTCAATTGGCGAACAGACCACCTGTTTTGGTGCGCGACGATGACAGGTTTTCGCCCGCGGCAACGGTGCCGGGCGGGATTATCCGCTATAACGGCGAAGTGCCGAAGCCTTTTTTGTCGGGCGCGAATTTGTCCGTCGGAACGGAAATGATGAACGAAATCAGGGCGCGTCTGCGCGCGGCGTTTTATAACGACGTTTTGCTGACGGAACAGACGGGACGCATGACGGCGACGGAGGTCGTTCGCCGCAACGAGGAAAAAATGATTTTGCTCGGTCCCGTGTTCGGGCGCATCCAGACGGAGCTTTTGGGACCGGTCATCAAGCGTGTGTTCGGACTGTTGCTTCGCCACGGCAAGCTGCCGCCGCTTCCCGCGGAATTTGAAAGCCGTTTGCCCGACGTATCCTATTTGTCGCCGTTGAGCACGGTCCAAAGTCAGATCGAGGCGCGGGGAATCGTCGAAACGCTCGAAACGTCCGCAGGGTTCCTGCAACTCGATCCTTCGGCCGCCGGAGTGTTCAACGTGCCGAAGCTGGTACGCAAGGTGGCGTCGATTTACGGCGTTTCGCCCGACCTTTTAACAACGGAGAAGACGGATGAGTGATCCTCAACTTTTTTCGAAACAACGAAAAATCAAAAAGGCTTTGTCGCTGATGAACGCGTACAAAGCCGTTTTTTTAACACCGGCAGGACAGGTCGTTTTGGCCGATTTGGCGGTCAAATGCCGAATGCTGACGCCTGTTACCGATGTGTCCGGCGGCACGGTCAGCGCTTTCTTTGACGGAAAGCGCGCCGCGTTTCTGGACATTTTGAAAATGACGGCGTGCGATGAACGCCGTTTGATTGACTTACTGCAACAAGCTGAAAGGACGATTGATGAATAACAATGAAAAAATGTCGGTTCCCATTGACGAGGAAACCCGTTCGGAGTTTGACGATCTTGCCGCGCGGCTGGAGATGAACGACGAACAGAAAAATGGCGTTTGGGAATGGATAACCGCTTGCACCGCCGAACTGGTTGACGAAATCATGGAGGCAAACGATCGCGAATGCGATGAAACGGAACGGGCTTTGCGGACCAAATTCGGCCGCGACTACGACCGTAAGATGAACGGCGCCGCCGAACTTGTCCGTCGATACGGCGGCGAGGAAACGGTCGCTTTCATGAAGAAATCCGGGTTGTGCAATAATCTGGAACTGTTGACGTTCCTGATGGCTTTGGCCGATGCCGCCGCCGAAGATCGCGGTTTGGTCGGTGAAAAATCCGCCCCCGTTTCTTCCGTTGACAAGCTGAAAGGCGAGATCGCCGCTTTGATGGCGAACCCCGCTTACATGCAGGCCGGCCATCCCGATCACGATCGGACGGTCAACGCCGTCTTCGCGCTGCGAAAGCGGATGTTCAACGAAGAATAAATCCGTTGTTGAAACGGATGTGTCGGTTCGCGTCAGCGGACCTTTTTTTTGTGCTTAATTTAACGAGGTAGAAATATGTCCACACAGATTACAACTTCTTTTGTCGATCAGTACAGTGCCAATGTTCAGGCTTTGGTCCAGCAGAAAGGATCGAAACTGCGCAATCTGGTCGGGTTCGAAAGCGTGCGCGGCAAACACGCTTATATCGACCAGATCGGTCAGGTCGCCGCCGTCAAGAAAACGACGCGCCATGCCGATACGCCGCGTTCCGACACGCCGCATAAGCGCCGCCGCCTGACGCTCGAAACGTATCATTGGGCCGATTTGATCGACAACGACGACAAAATTCGCATGCTGATCGATCCGACCAGCGATTACGCGAACGCCGCGGCGTGGGCCATGGGGCGCGCGATGGACGAAGCGATCGTTGAAGCGGCTCTCGGAACGGCGTACACCGGTGAAAGCGGCGGTACGTCCGTTGTCTTGCCCGCCGGACAGATTGTTGATTCCGCCTGCGCGTCGAAATTCACCTTCGACAAGCTCCGTCAGGTGAAAAAAATCTTTGATTCGAACGACGCTCCGTCCGAAGGCCGGTATATCGTTTTATCGGCGACGCAGTTGGACGATTTGTTGAGCGAAACGAAAGTGACGAGCTCCGATTACGCGTCCGCCAAAGCGTTGGTGCAGGGCGAAATCGACACGTTTATGGGATTTAAGTTCGTTCAGCTGAACGCGAAAAAAGCGAACGGAACGTTGATCCTGCCGACCGTGCTTGACGGCAACGAAGACCCCGTCGGACGCTCCTGTTTCGCGTTCCAGACCGACGGAATCAAGCTGGGCGTCGGTCAGGATATCGTCGGCAAGATTACCGAACGCGACGACAAATGCTTCGCGACGCAGGTGTATTACGAAATGTCCATCGGCGCGGCGCGCATGCAGGAAGAGCTGGTCGTTCAGATCAATTGCAAAGAATGAAAAACGGCGGCGGAGAGATCGTCTTTCCGCCGCTTCTTTATTTTTCGGAGGACTCTTTATGACATCTGTCGTTGCTTTATGTAACAGGGCTTTGGCCAAAATCGGGGACGAACTGATCATCGCGTCGCTGGACGACGGAACGAAAGCCGCGCGCTATTGCAAGGCCTTGTATGCCGATACGCGCGATTTCGTTTTGCGGTCGTATCCGTGGCGTTTCGCGTTGAAACGCTATGTTCTGGCGCCGCTGTCGGAAAAACCTTTGTTCGGCTTTGAACGCCAATTTGCCATGCCGTCCGATTGCCTGCGCGTTTGGCGGACCGATGAGGACGCGCCGTTCCAAACCGAGGGAGGATTGATCCTGTACGACGCTCCGGTTTTGCGTTTCGTCGGAATCAGCAGGGTCGAAGATCCGGCTTTGTTCGATCCGATGTTCGTTGAAGCGTTGGCGTTGAAAATCGCCGCCGAACTGGCGGTGCCGCTGACGGCTTCCGTGACGTTGAAAAAACAGTTGGACGACGAGTTCCTGTCTTTTGTCGTTCAGGCCAGAACCGTTTCCGCAACGGAAGGAACGCAGGATAGTTATGCCGTCCGTAACGGATGGTTGGAAGCGAGGCTGTGATGACGACCGTATCAACCGGATTTGTCCGTTTCAATACGGGCGAGATTTCGCCTTTGATGAGCGGGCGTATCGATACGGAGGAATACGCTTCCTCCTGCGCCGTTTTGAAGAACTTTATTCCTTCCGTTCAGGGACCTGTTTCACGAAGAGGCGGAACTCGTTTTATCGAAAGGGTTAAATTGGAAAATTGTAAAACAAGACTTTATGCTTTTCAGTTTTCTTCGGATGTTTCTTATTTATTGGAATTTGGTCATCATTACATTCGGTTCTTTTATGATCGCCAACAAGTCGTTGACAACAATGACGATCCGGTGGAAGTGGCTACGCCTTACGACGCCGACGATCTGTTCGATTTGAAATTCGCGCAATCGGGCGATGTTGTTTATATCGCCCATAAAAAATACAGACTGAAAAAATTGCTCCGCTATACCGCGTCGGGATGGAGTATCGAAGACGCCGCTTTGACGGACGGGCCGTATCTGCCCGAAAATTCCGGCGAAATTTCTATCGCTCCGTCGGCGTTGTCCGGCGATATTCAGCTGACGGCTTCGGCAAGCCTGTTTTCGGCCGCCGATGTCGGCCGTTGCGTTCGACTGATGCATACCGAAAATCCGACTATCCAATGGGGAGCCGCCGTTATTACCGCTTATTCAAGTCCCGTGTCCGTTTCGGCGCGAACCGTTGACGGACTTCCGTTTATGAAAACGACGGCGACGAAATTTTGGCGGCTCGGCGCTTTTAACGGAAGCCTCGGATATCCGGAAGCCGTCAGTTTCTTTGAACAAAGGCTTGTGTTGGGAAAGGGCAACGTCGTTTACGGGTCGAAAATCGGTCAGTATAATTCGTTTTCACCGACGGCCGCCGACGGGACCGTAACGGCCGAATACGGGTACGGATATGATTTGTCGACCGATCAGATCAACGACGTTCGGTGGCTTTCGGCGGGGCGGGCTTTGGCGATCGGCACGGTCGGCGCCGATTTTACGCTGGAAACGAAAGCGTCCGACGGGACGGTGGCGCAAAACGTCAGGGCTCAACGTCATTCGACGTTCGGCAGCGCTTCGGTCGCGCCGGTCAAAGTCGGAAACACGACTCTGTTCGTTCAGCATTACGGGCGAAAGTTGCGTTCCTTTTCTTACGACAGCGTTTCCGACGACTATATCGCAAAAGACCTGACGACCCGCGCGCCGCATATTTCCCAAAGCGGCATAAAGGAAATGGCTCTGCAACAGGAGCCCGTTCCCGTCGTTTGGTGCGCGCTGAACAACGGAAAGCTGTGCGGATTGACGTATGAGCAGACGGAAGGCGTTTGTGCCTGGGCGCAGCACGAAATTTCCGGCGGATTTGTCGAAAGCGTGGCGTGTTTGCCTTCCGCGCAAGGCGATCGCGACGAGCTGTTCCTTATCGTTCGCCGCATCGTCAACGGAGAGACCGTCCGGTATATCGAAGTGATGGAGCAGGGCTTGCCCGAAAACGCCGAGGACACGAAGCAGGCGTTCTTTGTGGACAGCGGATTGTCGTACGAAGGCGAAAGCCGGATATCGTTCGGCGGTCTGGATCATTTGGAAGGCGAAACGGTCGCCGTTTTGGCCGACGGAGCCGTTCAAAACGAAAAAGTCGTGCATAACGGTACGATAACGCTTGATTCGCCGGCTTCCGTCGTGCATGTCGGACTGCCTTTTTCGTCGGTTCTGGAAACGATGCCTTTGACAAACTGTACGCAGGAGAGGGTGTCCGAAACCGTCAAAAAAAGAATATCCGGCGTTCTGGTCCGCTTGTACAAAAGTTTGGGGTTCGCCATCGGGACGGCGAATGCGACGGAGCAACAGTCTTTTCGCCGCATGAGCGATCTGACCGATCATCCGCCGGCTTTGTTCAGCGGCGATAAAAAAATAGCCTTTTCGGTCGCTTGGAAAGATTCGACGTCCGTCAGAATAGAGCAAAACCAACCTTTGCCGCTGACGGTTCTGGGCATCTTTCCGATGATTGCTTCCGGAAAAATTTAAGGAGGATTTTATAATGGCAAACGCTTATTCGATTTCAAAAAATTTCTTTACGGTGCTGCAAAATTGGAAAAACGACGCCGATGACGCCGACGATCGGAAAAGTCGGGCGGATGAATTGTTGCGCCGGAATGATGCTCAACAAGATCAGGTGCGGCGCAAGTCTGTCGCCGAACAGGGAAAAGCTCTCGGTTCTCTTGCGGGATCGGGCGTGTCCGTTTCATCGTTTAACGACGCTTTGCGCGACAAGGCCGTTCAAAATCAGCGGGAAATGGCGATTTCCGCCGCCGATGCGGAGAATGAAGCCTCCGCCCTGAAACGGCAGGCGCGGAAAAAACGTAACGCCGCCGATTTGCGCTATCTCCTCGATTTTCCGGATCTCTTTATTTAAGGACGAAAACAATGGAGTGGACTTTTTTGTTCAAATTGGCCGAAGCCGTCATTATCCCGCTGACGGCTTTTTTGATGCGTGAAATTCAGGTCTGTCGCAAAGATCTGGCCGATTACAAGGTGTGCGTGGCTCAAACCTACGCGACCGAAAAGCACCTTGTCCGGTTGGAAGTCAAAATCGACGAACTGAAAGACCTGATCATTCGTTCCAAATTGGGGTGACCGGTATGATGACAGAGAAAGGATACCGATTGCTTCGCGCTTTCGAAAGCTTCGTGCCGCTGGAATATGTTTGCGTCGCCGGTCGCCGGACGATCGGATACGGTCATGTCCTGGACGGCGGAGAACATTATCCCGCCGGTCTGACGCGGGAGCAGGGGGAGGAGCTGTTGCGTCGTGACGTCGCCTTTTTTGAACAAATCGTGCGCGAAACGGTCAAAGCGCCCCTGACCGACTATCAGGGCGACGCTTTGATATCGTTCGCTTTTAATGTCGGCGCACGCGCTTTTGCGGGATCGACGCTGGTCCGCGAACTGAACGACGGCAACGAAGCCGCAGTTCCGCGCGAATTGGCGCGATGGGTCTATGCCAACGGGTACGTTTGGCGCGGTTTGGTTTTCAGACGCCGTTTGGAAGGTGAATTGTTTAAAACGGGAAACTACGTTTCCGTCATTACTCAGGCTGAAAGGGGAATGAAATGACTTTCGATACTTTATACGCGTATTTCGAACAAATCATGTTTTGGTTCGGCACCGTCGTCGGCGCGGCGTCCGTTATCGTGAAAGCGACGCCGACGCAAAGGGACGACGCCGTTTTGGCGCATTTCCTTAAAATCGTCGAGTTCTTTTCGATCTTCGACGCGAAAATCAAGGAAGCGAAAAGGGACGATGAATGAAGTTGTTTTTATCGCCGTCGCCGTTTCTCTGTGCGTCGTCGCGTGTTTTTGCGCGTATCTGTCGGGGAAAAACGCAGAAAAAGCCGAAAACCGGCGTCGAGAAAGGGATTTCGTCGATCGGGCCGGCGAAGCTCGTCGTTCTTTGTCTGATTCCGATCGCATCCGCCGGCTGCGCGACGCGTACCGGCGGGAGCTTTTGTGACGTTTACGAACCGGTTTATCCCGATTATCAAAAAGATACGCCGGAAACATTGCGGCAAATCGACCGCAACAACGTAGTTTACGATTTATGCTGAAAAACAGCCCGTCTTCTTCGGAAGGCGGGCTGTTTTTTTCGGTTCAGGAATTTGAAGACTCCCGAGCGTGTAGTTGTCGATGTTCCTCTTCCGTCAAAGCGATCAGATTATCCGGCGTGTTGTGATGCCCGTTGTTGTCGATATGATGAATTTCTTTTCCTTCTTCTTTTTTTCCGAACGCTTCGGCGACGAGGTTGTAAACCAATATTTCTTCGTCGATTATGTTAGCTACAAGATATCCGTTATATTTTTCAAATTTCTGTTCCG
>DGGW01000072.1:0-693 GCA_002393065.1 Alphaproteobacteria bacterium UBA3864
AAAAGCAGATTTGAGGCCAGCGTTTTACATTTCCCTTTATAAAGGGCGGCCTTGAATTCACCCCGGCTGGACAGAAGAATATCGCCGGCCTTTAACAAATAATCAGGTTTGAGCCGTTCCGGCGTGAAGTGAAGCGCGACTTTGTCAATGATACCGCCGCCGAACACGTCTTTCGGCTGAACGACCCGGCATAATCCGTCCGGCATATTCGGCACGGATCCCCGAAAGGGATAGCCTGCGCGGATTTCGGCAATGTTGCAAAGCTGTGTCAATGTCATACCTCCATATCTTTGAGTATGCTAGCAAAAGATAGTATATTTTGCAATAGAAAAAGAATGCGAATATTTTACTGAAAAACTAAGTGGAATATCTCTAAAAAAGGAGGGAGGGGGAGGCTTCTCTCTTTGACAGTCGAAGTGATGTTCGACTATACCTAAGCAATATCAGTCATACTTCATCGCTTTCGTTTCTGTCAAGTGACGGTTGTTTGTGATTGATGACGATTACGGATTGAAAAAAGCTGTCGATTCATTGATAATGATTTTTGTTCATTGGCAGGAACAAAACGGAAATACGGCGGTGCCCCAGATGTGCCCCCCCGAAGCGGTTGAAAGGATAAAAGAGGAAAGGCGGATAAAAGCGGGCAATAAAAAAAGCCCTGATTTCTCAAGGCTTTATTTTATGGTGCCCCTG
>DGGW01000072.1:773-10949 GCA_002393065.1 Alphaproteobacteria bacterium UBA3864
AAAGGACAACAGATTTTGAGTCTGTCGCGTCTACCAGTTCCGCCACAAGGGCACTCAAAACACAAAGCAATATAGCTTATTTTTCGTTTCTGTCAATCATAAAAATAACTTATTTCCGAAAAAAGACGGTTTTTATCTTTCCTTGTTGTCTTGGCCTTTCGGATATGGGATAAAAGCGGGTCGTTTTTTCGCCGAAGGATAAGACAATGGTTTTTTGGGGTTATTTTTTCACGCTGATCAACTATGTTTGTTTCTGCACCAGCCGTTTTATGAAAACGAAGCAACAGATGTTGCTGTTGGATTTGTTGGCGAAGGTTTTCACGATCTTAGGGCTGTATTGCATGGGATCGATGACGGGCGTTTGGGCGTTCGCTCTGATGTTCGTCATGCTGCTCGTCGCGAACGTTAAAGAAAAATACAACAAAAAATGGGCGCTCCTTTTCCTGCTGTTCCAAGGGCTTTATTTCGTCGTTTTATGGTACACGTACGCCGGAATTTCGTCGATTTTGGTGTTTTTGAATTCGTCCGTGTACCTGTATTGCGTTTGGTGGCTGTCGCCGCAAAACATACGTCTCGTCGGCGGGCTCAACTGCTTTCTTTATCTGGCCTATCAAATCAGCATCAGGAACTGGGCGGGATTGACTGAAATCTTTGTGATCGTCAGCAATTTCGCGGCGTTCTTTAAAAACAAAGAAAAATCGGGCGAAGTCGCTCCGACCGCGCCCGATAAAGAAAGCGTTTCCGCCGGTTAAATATCCAGATCCTCGACGAATTTCGCGTGTTCGCAAATATAGCGGAAACGAAGTTCCGGATGCGTCCCCATCAATTGTTCGACCAACGAGTTCGTCGCTTCGACTTCGTGGGCGTCTTCCTCTTTGCGCGGGTCGGGGAGCTGGACGCGGATCAGCAATCGTTTTTCAGGGTCCATCGTCGTATCCTTTAATTGCGCCGGCGGCATTTCGCCCAAACCTTTGAAGCGGCTGATTTCGATTTTCTTCGCGTTCTTAAATTCCTTCTTTATCAACCGGTCTTTGTCCGCGTCGTCGATCGCGTAAGCCACCTTGGCCCCGTACGCCAGACGGTACAGCGGCGGAACGGCCAGATACAAATGGCCTTTTTGAATCAGCTTCGGCATTTCGCGATAGAAGAACGTCATCAGCAACGACGCGATGTGCGCGCCGTCGACGTCCGCATCCGTCATGATGATGATTTTTTCGTAGCGCAGGTTTTCTTCGTTGAACTTGTCGCGCCGGCCGCATCCGAGGGCTTCCGTGATATTGTTGATTTCCTCGTTCGCCATGATTTTGTCTTCGGAAGCGCTGGCGACGTTCAGGATTTTCCCGCGGATGGGCATGATGGCCTGCGTTTCGCGGCGTCGGGCCTGTTTGGCGGAGCCGCCCGCGGAATCGCCTTCCACGATGAAGATTTCCGTTCCCGCCGCCGACGACCGCGAGCAATCCGTCAGTTTGCCGGGCAGACGGAGACGTTTCGTCGCCGACGCCCGCGCCGTTTCGTTCAGTTTCTTTTTGCGCAACCGTTCGGCGGAACGTTCCAGAATGTACGACAACAGCGTCGAAGCCGTCTTCGTGTCGCCGGAAAGCCAGTGATCGAACGGGTCTTTGATGGCGGCGTCAACCAGACGGACGGCTTCGGGCGAACCGAGCTTGTCCTTGGTCTGACCTTGGAATTGCGGGTCTTTCATGAACAGGGAAATGACGACGCCCGCCGATCCGAGGATGTCGTCCGCCGTGATTTCCGCCGATCTTTTATTGCCCGTCATATCCGCGTAAGAACGCAGGGAGCGGGTCAGCGCGCCCCGCAATCCCGTTTCGTGCGTACCGCCCTGCGGCGTGCGGATCGTGTTGCAGAACGAGCTGATAAAGGCGGCATCGCTGTCTTCAACCCAAGTGATCGCCCATTCGAGATAGCCTTTGTTGTCGGGCAGGTCCGCGCGGCCGATGAACGGCCGCGGCGTTACGACGGGTTCGTCGCGCAGCTGGTATTTCAGGAAGTCTTCCAGACCGTTCGGGAATTTCAGCGTTTCCTCCGCCGGTGTCTTGTCGTCGCCGGTCAGAAGTTCCGGCGCGCATTTCCAGCGCACTTCGACACCCTTGAACAGAAAAGCTTTCGAGCGGGCCATGCGGAACAGGATGGCGGGCTTGAACGACATCCGTTCGCCGATGAAGATCTCGTCCGTATCGGGTTTGAACGTGACGATCGTGCCGCGGCGGTTTTGGACGGGGCCGAGGTCGATCAGTCCCGAGGTCGGCACGCCGCGCGAATAAGTCTGTTTCCAGGCATGGCGTTCGCGGGCGACTTCGACGGTCATTTCCGACGACAAAGCGTTGACGACGGCCGCGCCGACGCCGTGCAGGCCGCCCGAAACGGCGTAAGCCTTGCCGCTGAACTTTCCGCCCGAATGGAGAGAAGTCATAATGACTTCCAGCGCTGATTTGTCGGGATATTTCGGATGCGGGTCGACGGGAATGCCGCGCCCGTTGTCTTCAATTCGGACGGAGCCGTCCGCCAACAGCTCCATTTTGATGACGGAAGCGTATCCGGCGACGGCTTCGTCCATCGCGTTATCGAGGATTTCGGCCGCCAAATGGTGATAAGAAACCTCGTCCGTTCCCCCGATATACATGCCGGGACGACGGCGGACGGGTTCCAGACCTTCCAGAATTTCGATATCTTTTGCCGAATAATCGACGGATGCTTTCGGCGTCGCATCATTAAACAAATCGGACATGGTTCTCACTTTTTACTGCGTGCCGGTCGGGATGAGCGGCGAGCGGTTTTCGGATCCGGAAAAACGGTTGAAAAGGCGCCGTACAGCGCACCAACGAAGTTTTCGTCAAAAGCGGCGGGGCCCTGATACCAATCGGGCGCCAGATCGCCTTGCGCCTGATCGAACGAGGCAAAGCGCTTCGTCCATTCCCGTTCGACGTTCAGCGCGACGGCAAAGGGCAAATGCTTGGCGTACAGGGCTTTGATTTTAAAAGCGGTGTTACGCATCGTCGACAGCAACGTGTCGTCCTGATTGGTCAGATACGCCGCGTAAGCTTCCATGCTGTCCGTCAGCGTGTTGCCGAGGAGGGATTTCGTCCTGAACAGGGAATAAGATATGGCGCAACAAATCAGAACGGCCGTCAGCCAGAACGCCGTAAAGAAAGTCGTTTCTTCGGCGAAATAGCGTAACGAGCGCGTCAGCGCCGCCGCGAAAGCAACGGCAAACAGAGCCGGAACGATCAGAGCTTTTTTATCGTCGCGCCAAAGCCCGTTTTTAACGACGGGAACGGCGGAGCGGACGGCATAGTACAGCGGGATGAAAAAGGCAATGCAGAACGCTCCGGTTTTCGCGGTCAGAGCCGGGAAAAGCGACAACGACGAAATCGTCGCGAACGCTATGACGGCCATTAAAATCCCGAACCAGAAATATCCGGATTCGAACGATATGAATTTCAAAGCGTGTTCGCGTTTGATCCTCTTTTCCGTCAAAGCGAGCAACCGCTTGAGTTTCAGCGCGTTTTCCGCCGTCAGCGGCAAAGACGTCGCATCTTTCGGAAACAGCTTTTTCGCGATCGTTTTTTCAAGGACGGACAGCTTTTTCATGTCGTCGGTCGCTTTGATCAGCGTGATTTTTCCGTTTTCTTCCGAAAACTTCAGAAAGCCTTTTCCGGCCAAAGCCAGCAATAAAATGAACAAAGCTTTCGGTCCGGCTTTTCCGGCGCGGTCGAAATGGATGACGGCGGGCGACAAATCGTCCTTTTTCAACGGAGCGCCGGCGGATTTCTTTTTCAGTTGTCCTTTTTTCAGACTGATCCATGTGGCCAGATAATACGATCCGATGAACAAAAACGCGACGAACGAAAGCAGGGATGTGCCGTGATTGCGCAGGAAACGGTCCAACACGTCGTCGTACACGGGGACGGTGTTCGGTTCCGCCCAACTGGTCACGATAATAAAGTGTTCGTACGGCGCCAGAGGATAAGTAAGGACATACGACGTATCGCCGGTATCGTCCCGTTTGATTCTCAGGTCTTCCTGCAACGTCGCCCCGGAACCGGACATCCCCGTTCGCGTCAGGATGTCGGCGCCTTCCGGATAAATGACGGTCGCACCGGCGCGCATGACGGGAAAATCAAAGTTCGCCCCCGTAACGTTCCAAACCAGTTCCTTGAAAGATTCGGCTTTGTTTTCCTTGTTGTCGTACGATGCGATTTTGTCTTCGAACAAATAGGAATACGTCATCAGGTGAACGCCGGGTTCAAGCGGCGCTTTTTGCCGGATGCTCAATCTGATGCCGCCGGACACCGGTGCCAGAACGGGCGAAACGGCGACCCCGTCAATCTGAGCTTCGAGCGGAATGAGGGACGCCCGCGTTTGCCGTCCGGCGCGGTCCAGATTATATTTGGAAAAAGCGCGGTCGATGCCCGTAAAATGATGTTCGTCCGGACCCACGATGCGTTCAACCGTTTCGGTGACTTTGATCGATCCGTTCCCCAAAATGTCGATGCGGGCGAACAGATAGGGGTAATGACTGACGAACGGCGCTTCGACATACGTGTCCGGCGGGATGGCTGCGGCAATCGTCGGTCCGTCATAATTGACCAGTCTCATCAATTTTGTTTTTGAAGCCGTTTGAGGGACGCTTTGTTCCTTCTGTCCGGCTTTTCGGGCGTTTTGGCGCTCCTGAAGTCTGGAAAAAGTTTGTTCCTGCGGTTCGGATGATTTCTTTTTTTGAACGCGGGCGCGAATCATGTCTTTGAACAGATTCGCTTTCATGTCTTGCGGCGACAATTGTTGTTGGGTGGCGCCGGCGTTGTCAAAGAAGAAAAGCGTTCCCGAAGCGTCGTAAATATTGGGCATTTTTTTTCGGATTTCTTCGGCGGTCATGGCCCGCGGTTTGTCGAACGTGGACATCAGGCGGTTCAAATCGGCGTTCAACGAGCCGTTCGTTTGCGCCCTGACGCCCGCAATGCCGGAAGCCAGAACAAAAACAAGCGAAAAAATAAACATTTTTTTCATTTTGCATATCCGAACGATTTTAAACGAATCTTAATCCTTTTTATCCGATTTTCCGTTTCCGTGCAATTATAAAAACATTTCTTGAACAGTGTTGGCGAATTGGTGTATACCGATTGAAATTCATCGTAAAGCGGAGGAGCGAACCATGGGCGCCTTGTCTTTTTCCAAAGATAAAATCAAAGTTTTGTTTCTGGAGGACATTCATCAGAACGGCGTGTCTTATTTTAAAAAGCACGGATACAACAATATCGTGACGTTCAAAGGGGCTCTGGACCCCGAGGATCTGAAACGCGAGATCCGCGACGCGCACATCATCGGCATCCGGTCGCGCACGAAGCTGACCGAGGATATTTTCAAATCCGCCGAAAAACTGATGGCCGTCGGGTGTTTCTGCATCGGCACGAATCAGGTCGATCTGGACGCGGCGCTCAAACGCGGGATTCCCGTTTTCAACGCGCCGTATTCGAACACGCGTTCGGTGGCGGAACTCGTCATCGGCGAAATCGTCATGCTGATGCGCGGTGTTCCGCAACGCAGCGCGGCGGCGCATGCGGGGCTGTGGCTGAAAAACGCCAAAGGCTCTTTCGAACTGCGCGGCAAAACGCTCGGCATCGTCGGCTACGGCCACATCGGGTCGCAGGTATCCGTTCTGGCCGAAGCGATGGGGATGAAAGTCCGCTATTACGATATCGTTGACAAGCTGGCTTTGGGTAACGCCGAATCGTGCGCGTCCCTGTCCGAACTGCTTTCCGTGTCGGACGTCGTTACGCTTCACGTTCCGCAAACGGCGCAGACGAACAATATGTTCGGTCCGGCGGAATTCAACGCGATGAAGGACAATTCGTTCCTGATCAACGCCGCGCGCGGCACGGTCGTCAACGTCGACGCGCTGAAGGAAGCGCTGGATTCCGGCCATTTGCTCGGCGCCGCTTTGGACGTGTTCCCGAAGGAACCCGCCGATAAAAACGAGGAATTCGTTTCCCCCCTGCGCGGCATGACGAACGTCATCCTGACGCCGCATATCGGCGGTTCGACGCAGGAAGCGCAGGCGAACATCGGATTGGAAGTCGCCGAACGGCTGGTCAAATACTCCGACAACGGGTCGACGCTCGGCGCCGTCAACATGGTCGAGGTTTCCCTGCCGGTGCAGGAGGCGGGCAAGGTCACGCGCTTCATGCACATCCACCGCAACGTCCCCGGCGTGTTGAGCGCGATGAACCATGTGTTTTCCGACGCGCACCTGAACGTCAGCGGTCAATACCTGCGCACGGACGGCGAATACGCCTATGTCGTCGTTGACGTTGACGGGCATTTGGAAAACGCCGAAGATATCCGCGCGAAGCTCGCCGCGATCGACGGTACGCTGAAAGTTCGTTACCTGTACTGATATTTTCGCTTTCTTTTTCAAAAAGAAGCCGTTAAAATAACCGAAAGGAGCCGTCTGCGAAAACGGGGCGGCAAATTCGGTTGTTTTGTTTTTATGGAGAAAGCTTATGGATGCAGTCGATTTGAATTTGGCGCGTAAGGACACTCTCGCTTTGGTTTTGGCGGGCGGCAAAGGGTCGCGGCTGAAAAACCTGACTGGCAATCAGGCAAAGCCCGCCGTTCCGTTCGGCGGAAAGTTCCGCATTATTGATTTTCCGTTGTCGAACTGCATCAACTCCGGCATGCGGCGGATCTGCGTTCTGACGCAGTACAAGGCGCACAGCCTGATCAAGCACATTCAGCAGGGGTGGAGCTTCCTGCAACCCGAATTGAACGAGTTTGTCGAAATCTGGCCGGCGCAACAGCAAACGTCCGAAGAAGTCTGGTATCAGGGAACCGCCGACGCCGTTTACCAGAACCTTGAAACGATCCGGCAGCACCACCCGCGCTACATTTTGATTTTGGCGGGCGACCACATTTACAAGCAGGACTATTCGCAAATGCTGAAAGAGCATATCGAAAAGGGCGCGGTCGCGACCGTTTCCTGCATCGAAGTCCCGCTGGAAAAAGCGCACGAATTCGGCATTCTGGACGCCGACGCGGACGGCAATATCATCAGCTTCGTCGAAAAGCCGAAGAACCCGCCCGCCATTCCCGGCAAGCCCGACCGCTCGTTCGCCAGCATGGGCATTTACATCTTTGACGCGGATTTCCTGATCGACCTGTTGGAAAAGGACGCGCTCGACAAGAACTCGTCGCACGACTTCGGCAAAGACCTGCTGCCGTCGCTGGTCGGCAAAGAAAAGATGATCGCCCACCGCTTTCAGGACAGCTGCGTGTTCAACAAAACGGACGAAGCGTACTGGCGCGACGTCGGCACCGTCGACGCGTACTGGGAAGCGAACCTTGACCTGACGAACGTGATTCCCGATCTGGACCTGTACGACACGCGTTGGCCGATCTGGACGTTTCAGGAACAGCATCCCGCCGCGAAATTCGTTTTTGAAAGCGATCTGAGAACGGGCTGCGCGTACAAATCGCTCGTTTCTGCCGGCTGCATCATTTCCGGCGGCACGGTGCGCCATTCGTTGCTGTTTTCCGCCGTGCGCGTCCATTCGTTTTCGCTGGTCGAAGACTCCGTCGTCCTGCCGCGCTGCGTCATCAACCGCCACGCCCGCGTTCACAAAGCCGTTCTGGCCGAAGGGTGCGTCATTCCGCGCGGTCTGGTCATCGGTGAAAATCCGGAAGAGGACGCCAAGAACTTTTACGTTTCGGAAAAAGGCGTCGTTCTGGTCACGCCCGACATGCTGGCCAAGCTGCCGCCCGTTCCCGATCTGACATAACGCCTTTTCGGGAAGCATAGGTGTCTTTACAGAGCGAAATCGACAGAGCCGTCAATTTTTGCAAGTATCCGGCAATCGTTTTATCGTTGTTGGCCATGGAGCCTTTGCTGAAAACGTATCGTCGTTTTTGGGAAATCCGCGAACAGTTGAGTTTCGACCGTTCCGCCTGTTTCATTGGTGGTGTCGTGCTGATGATTCTCGTTTGGGTTTTTGCCGGCGTGAGGCAGAACGCTCTGTCGACGTTGGAACACGAATTGACGCACGTCGTTTTTGCCTGGCTGACGTTTCATCGGGTCAAAGGTTTGGAGGTCAACGACGACGGTTCCGGACGGATGGTCTATGTCGGCAAGGGGAATTGGCTGATCGCTCTGGCGCCGTATTTTTTCCCGCTGGCCGCGACAGGGATGCTCTTTTTTTCCGTCGCTTACGAATATGCGACAAAAATGCCGTTGCCGGAATGGGTGCTGATCGGGTCGGGCGCCGCGGTCGGATACAACCTGTGTTCGTTTTGGCAACAGCTCCATCCCGAACAAACGGATTTCGCCGCGGCGGGATGGGTAACGACGTTTTGCTTTCTGCCGGCCGCCAACCTGTTCATGTTCGGTATGATTTTAAGCTACGCGACCGGCGGCGGAAGAGGCTTTTTCGGATTTTTCAAAATCCTGTCCTATTACGCGAAGCATTTGCTTGATTAAAGGACGACGGTCATGCCTTCCCGCGCAAAGAACGCGTTGGGATTTTCCGTGCGGATATCCCGTTCGATCGCGGTCAGGACGGCGTCCGTATGATCCGGCGAATGATGGAAAAACGCGATTTTCCGCACATTCGCCGCCTTGCCGATTTTAAGGGCTTCCCCCGGCGTCGAATGTCCCCAACCGATGCGGGTCTTGTATTCTTCGTCCGTGTACGTCGCATCGTAAATCATCAGGTCGCAATCGCGAACCAGTCGGATGACGCCTTCGTCGCAGGGGTGTTCCGTGTCGCTGATGTACGCGATCGAAACGCCGTTGCCGTCCAACCGGTATCCCGTCGCGCCGTTCGGGTGGTTGAGCGGGGCCGTTGAAACTCTGACGTTCCCGTCGCCTAACGCGAAGGTTTCTTTTTCAGCAAGGTCGTGAAAACGGATCGAAGCGGCGGCCTGATGCAAAGCGACGGGAAAAAACGGCGGGCTCATTTCCGCGTGCAGGGCTTGACGCACCGTCCGCCCTTCAGGGGTTCCGCCGTAAACGTCCAGCGTGAAATCCTTGTCAAAAATCTGTTCGAAGAACGGAAAACCGCAAATATGGTCCCAATGGGTGTGCGATATCAGCAAATCGGCGGCTTTGACGTTTTGTTCTTTTATCCGCTTGCTTAAAAAGCGAATGCCGGTTCCCGCGTCCAAAACGACCGTCCTTGTGCCGAAATCGGCTTCGACGCAAACCGTGTTGCCGCCAAATTCGAGATAATCCGGCGATGCGCAGGCGATACTGCCGCGAACGCCCCAAAAGGTAATCTTTGTTGTCATAAAGCCTCCGGCATAAACTCCGAAACCATTATAGGATATTTGTTGCGTAAAAAAAAGAATAAGCTATCTTGAATCATAAAGTCAAAAGATTTGCCGTAAAGGGGGGACCGATGATAAAAGGTGTGCTGTTGTTTCTTTTGCTGTTGACGAACGTCGCCGTCGCGCAGGAGCGGAAAGTCGTCGAACGCGAGGTTCGCTCTTTGCCGACCTGCATTGATTATACCGATGTTTATCGCTCCGTTATGGCGGCCGACGGAACGGCGACGGCGGCCGACGAACGCATGATCGGCGATTTGGCGGCGATGGTGATGGGATACGTCTCGGCGTTACAGGATATTTACGGCAAACGGTTGATCGGTTTGCGGACGACGGACAGCGAATGGACGCTTCTGGAGCAGGTTTACGGCTTTTGCCAGCGCAACGCGCAAATGACTTTCGAACGCGCCGTCCGTCAGATCCCCGCCGTGCGCCGGACGCTCCAGTCGTTGCAGGATCAGGAATTCGAACGTTGCCAGAACTACATCAATAATACGAAATCGTCGATTTGCGCTTCCTGGGGCGCCGCTCGATAAGGAAAAGGGGATCTTCGGTCGTGGATGTCATCAAAGTGCGCGGCGCGCGCGAAAACAACCTGAAAAACGTCAATCTGGACATTCCGAAAAACAAGCTGGTCGTCGTGACCGGTATGTCGGGATCGGGCAAGTCGTCGCTGGCGTTCGACACGCTTTACGCCGAAGGTCAGCGCCGCTACGTCGAAAGCCTGTCCGTATACGCGCGCCAGTTCGTCGACGTGATGAAAAAGCCTGATGTCGATCTGATCGAAGGCTTGTCGCCCGCCATTTCCATCGAACAGAAAACGACGTCGCACAATCCGCG
>DGGW01000072.1:11017-11611 GCA_002393065.1 Alphaproteobacteria bacterium UBA3864
ACGGTGACGGAAATCTACGACTATATGCGTTTGTTGTGGGCGCGCGTCGGCGTGCCGTATTCGCCCGCGACCGGTCTGCCGATCGAAAGCCAGACCGTAACGCAGATGGTCGACCGCGTCACGGCGATGCCCGAAGGGACGAAACTGATGATCCTCGCTCCCGTCGTCCGCGGCAAAAAAGGCGAATATAAAAAGGAAATCAGGGAGTGGCAGAAAAAGGGCTATCAGCGTCTGAAGATCGACGGCGACGTTTTTATGATCGAGGACGCGCCCGCGTTGGACAAGAACCTTAAACACGACATTTCCGTCGTCGTTGACCGACTTGTCGTGAAAGAGGGCATACAGAGCCGTTTGGCCGAATCGTTGGAAAACGCGTTGGCGCTGGCGGACGGACTGGCGGTGGCGGAAGACGCGGCGACGGGCGAGGCGACGCTGTTTTCGTCGCGCTATTCGTGCCCCGTTTCCGGCTTTACGATCGGCGAGATCGAACCGCGCCTGTTCTCGTTCAACAATCCGCACGGTTACTGTCCCGTCTGCGAAGGGCTGGGCGTCAAGCTTTACATCGATCCGGAACTGGTCGTCCCCGACAAGACG
>DGGW01000083.1:0-13481 GCA_002393065.1 Alphaproteobacteria bacterium UBA3864
CAAGCTTGTCGGCGTCGGTCATCAGCCCGTTTTCCGCCATCGTTTTGACGTCGTCCGCGGCCCACCATCCGGACAGTGTCGGCATATCGTGCGTTCCCGCGGCAACCAGCGCCGACACCGGATAGCTTTCGGGGTCGATGTAGCGACCGTCCGCCGTTTTTTCATAGCGGCAAACACGGAACGACAATATCCCCGCTTCGGCCAAAGCGTCGCGGAAAAAGTCCGGCACGACACCCAAATCTTCGCCGACGACCAGACAACGGTTGCGGAAACTTTCCAAAGCAACAATCCCGACGATGTCTTTAAACGGATAAAGCAGGTACGCCCCCGGCGCTTCCGGCGGAATGCAGAACAGGCGGGCAAGCCCCATCACATGGTCGATACGCACGGCGCCCGCGCGCTTCATGTTCGCAGACAGGATACGGCGGTAGGTCATATACGCCTCCTCCTTTTCCCGTTCGGGCAACATCGGCGCGACGCCCCAGCTTTGACCGTTGGCGTTGAACATGTCGGGTGGCGACCCGATACTCAGGGTCGTTGAAAACAGGTTTTGCGCACCCCACGTTTCGGCGCTTTCGGACGCGACGCCGACCGCAAGATCCTGATACAAACCGATACGCAGTCCCGCTTCGTCGCAGGCTTTCGACGCGGCTTCGAATTGCCGGTCGGCGATCCAGAACATAAACTTGTAAAAGCGCAGTTCATCGGCGTTTTCGGCGGCGAAGCGGCGCGCCCCTTCGGCATCGGGCGTCGCGAAAGATTTTCCCCACGATTTGAAGCCGCATCCTTTGCGGCACGGGAAGTCGTCAAGCGTCGCGACCGGTCCCAAAGCCCCGCGAACGCGCACTTCCGCCCGGTCCAGATCGTCCGCCGACGCGCGCAGGCCGTCATCGTTGACGAAATACACGGACAAAGCCTGATACAAGGCGGCCGTTTCAAGCTCTTTCCCACCTTCCGCGCAGAAAGCGTCGAAATCCTTGTCGCCCTTGAACGCATTGAACAACAGGCGTAAAGCTTCCGTCTTCAATTTGCCGACCGTCGGATAATTGACCAGTTCGGACGCCCTCGCCCGTTCGATGTCGCCTTTGACGGACGCTTTCCATTTTTTCAGCACCGTCTTCGCGCCGGCAACGGCGTCAACGTCGATATAGATCGGATTGAAGAACAACCGCGACGACGAATAATACGGGCTGGCGGTGTCCCAGTCCGCGGCGAAAGCGGCGTTGATCGGATTGATGCCCAAAATGTCCGCGCCGAAGCTTTTGGCGACGGGCGCCAAAGCCGCCAGATCGGAAAAATCGCCGATACCCCAGTTTTTCGCCGACCGCAGAGCGTACAGCTGGACGGGAAAGCCCCAGGGCTTGCCGCCGTCCTTCATCATTTCGGGTTCGTAGCACCGCGTCGGCGCGACGATCAGCGTCGTTTTCCGTCCTTCGTCGGGCAAATCCTTCCCTTCGACGGTCAGCGTGTGATAGCCGAGTTCCAGCGGCAAGGGAATCGTCATCAGACGACGTTCTTTACCGTCCAGTTCGTCTTCGACTTCCATATCCGCCGGATTTTCCGTTCCTTCGGATACTTTTCCCGTTTCCGTTTCGATTTTCCACTTTAAGGAAGAAAGCTTTTTCTTTTTCGGAAAAGTAACGGGAATGACGGCATTCTTTTTTTCCAGTCGGGCGACGACGACGGGCGGCAAAGCCCGCTTGAAGGGACGTTCCGTTACGGCTTTCAGCGCCGCTTCCGCCCGTTCGGGATCGGAAGCGTCATAACCGCACGCTTTCAACAAAGCGATTTTCGTTTCAAACGATGTCGGATAAACTTTTCCGTCGGCCGCAAATTCCGGAAGGATGCCGGCTTTTTCGGACAATTCGTCCACCGTTTCAATATAAGTCACCTGAAAATCTCCTTAAATCAGCTTTGTAAAACCGTCCGTATCCTCTTCGGCGTCCAGATCGTCCGGCGTTGCGACGGGGCCCCACGGCCCGTACGTCATGAAATCCAAACGGTCGAGATCTTCGCCGGTCGCGACAAGCTTGTTGCGCTTGACGGCCTGATACACGCCGCCCCAGATGCCGACGACGCCCTCGCGGGAACGGAGTTCGGCCTTTTCTTCCTCCGGCAAGGGGGATTCGAACAGCAACAGCGACCACGCGGGCACGTCGTAGCGTTCGCCCGCTTTGTGCAGTTCCGGTTCGATGAACGGATCGTCGCGCGACGTATCCAGAATCAGCCGCCAGCTCGTCCCTTTCTGAACTTCGGGCAAAAGCCATTCGATCTTGTCGTCAAAAGCGTTCATCACCAAAAAGAAATGATTGTCCGTCGTGAACGTCCCCTGATCGTTGCAGAACGCCGCCGCCTGATACCCGCAAATCAGCGCCGACAGGCTCTTGGCGTAAGGACGGTTCCAGTCGGCGTCCGTCATTTCCAGCCCTTCCGGCGTGATCCACGTGATATCTTTGATTTTGGAATCGCCCGGTTTCCGGCCGACATAATAGCGTTTGCGGCGAAAAACGCGGTGCGCCATCCTCAATTTGACCAGCTTGCGCACGAAATCGGTGAACCGTTCGTCCTCCGCCGTCCGCTTGTCCCAGTTCAGCCAGCTGATGGCGCTGTCCTGACAGTACGCGTTGTTGTTGCCGTTCTGCGTGCGGCAGAATTCGTCGCCCGCCGTCATCATCGGCACGCCGAGCGAAAGCATCAGCGTTCCCGCCATACCGCGCATCCTTTGCCGGCGAATCTTTAAAACGGCGGGGTCGTCCGTCGGACCTTCGACGCCGGAATTCCACGACTTGTTGTCGTTTGAACCGTCGTTGTTCCCCTCCCCGTTCGCCATATTGTGCTTGACGTCATAGGAAACGACGTCGTTCAGCGTAAAGCCGTCGTGCGCCGTGATGAAGTTGATGCTCGTCCACGGATGGCGGCCGCGATAACCGAAGGTTTCGCTCGATCCGGTCAAACGCGATGCCATGTTGCCGATCTGACCGGTCGCGCCTTTCCAGAACTGGCGGGTCGTGTCGCGGAAACGATCGTTCCATTCCGACCACCCCGGCGGGAAAGCCCCGACCTGATAGCCGCCCATGCCGACGTCCCACGGTTCGGCGATCATTTTCAGACGCTGAAGAACGGGATCCTGCTGAACGGCGCTCAAAAAACCGGATTTCTGGTTAAAGCCGTCGGCCGTGCGCGACAACGTCGGCGCCAGATCGAAACGGAAACCGTCGATATGGAAACTTTCCGCCCAATAACGCAGGGAATCCATGACCAGCTGCAACACCCGCGGATGTTCGACGTTGAACGACGCTCCGCATCCCGTCGTATCATCGTAAAAGCGCGGATTATCCTTGTGCAGGCGATAATACACGGCGTTATCGATACCGCGGAACGACAGCGTGACGCCCATCTGGTTGCCTTCGCCGGTATGGTTGTAAACGACGTCCATCAGCACTTCGATTCCGGCTTCGTGAAAAGCGCGAACCATCGTCCGGATCTCGTCCGGATCGTTTTTATGCAGATAGCCGACGTGCGGCGCGAAATACGCGATCGGGTCGTATCCCCAGTAATTCGTCAGCTTCTTGTCCAATAAATGCTTCGGGGTGAAGAACGCCTGAACCGGCAGCAGTTCGACCGCCGTAACGCCCAGATTTTTCAGATAGGAAACGGCTTGCGGCGCGCCCATGCCGGCAAACGTCCCGCGCACTTCGGCGTCGATTTCCGGATTACGGAACGTAAAGCCCTTCAGGTGCGTTTCGTAAATCAGGGTTTCCGTCCACGCCGTCTGCGGGTTCTTGTCGCCCGCCCATGCGTAGTCGTCGGCGACGACGCGGCATTTCGGCACGAACGGCGCGCTGTCCCGACGGTCGAAAGACATATCGTCTTTCGGCGATTCGGAACGGTACCCCTGCATCGTTTCATGGAAAACGAGCGGACCTGTCAGCGCTTTCGCGTACGGATCGATCAGCAGCTTCGTATGATTGAAGCGGTGGCCGTGTTCCGGATCGTAAGGCCCGAAAACGCGATACCCGTACAACAGGCCGGGACCGACGTCGGGCAGATAGACGTGCCAAACCTCGTCCGTGCGTTCGGGCATGGCGATACGTTGAACCTCTTTCGTTCCCGTTTCGTCGAACAGGCAAAGAAGGACTTTTTCCGCGTTAGCCGAAAACAAAGCGAAATTGACGCCATGCCCGTCCCATGTCGCCCCCAGCGGATAGGGGCGACCGGGCAGAACGCGCATACCTTGAACCATCGTTAAGCCATTCCCGAATTAGCGTTGCGGAACAAAAACGACCGTCGACAAAGGCGGCAGTGTCACCAGCACGGAATCCTGCCGGTCGTTCCACCCCTGCCCCGTCGTTTCGACGGCGCCCATGTTGCCCATGCCGCTGCCGCCGTACACTTCGGCATCGGAGTTGAAGACTTCCAGATACCGGCCGGCTTTCGGCACGCCCAAACGGAAGTTTTCACGCGGCACCGGCGTGAAGTTCGACACGACGACGGCCATGTCTTCACGGTTTTTGCCGTAGCGGATGAAGCTGAACACACTTTCGTCGGCATTGTTCGGATCGATCCATTCGAACCCTTCGGGGCTGTAGTCCTGCTCGTGCATGGCGGGCAGATCGCGGTACAGCTTGTTCAGGTCGCGCACGGCGTTTTGAACGCCGCGGTGCAAAGGATCGTTCAACAGGTGCCACGACAGCGCGCCGTTGTAATCCCATTCGCGATCCTGACCGAATTCGTTGCCCATGAACAGCAACTTCTTGCCGGGGAAACCGTACATGAAACCGAAGTACGCGCGCAGGTTCGCGAATTTCTGCCAACGGTCGCCGGACATCTTGGTCAGCAAAGATCCTTTGCCGTGGACGACTTCGTCGTGCGACAACGGCAGAACGAAGTTTTCGTTGTACGCGTACAGCATGCCGAATGTCATCTTGTTGTGATGGTAGCGGCGGTAAACCGGGTCCAGCGACATATACTCAAGCGTGTCGTGCATCCAACCCATGTTCCACTTGTATCCGAAGCCCAGACCGCCCATGTACGTCGGACGCGACACCATCGGCCACGCGGTCGATTCTTCGGCGACCGTCATCGTGCCGGGGCAGTTCGCGTACATCAGCTCGTTCGTGCGTTTCAGGAAATCGACGGCTTCCAGATCTTCGTGTCCGCCGAATTTGTTCGGCACCCACTCTCCCGCCTTGCGGCTGTAATCCAGATACAGCATGGACGCGACGGCGTCGACGCGCAAACCGTCGATGCGGTATTTCTTATTCCAGAACATCGCGTTCGACGTCAGGAAATCGCTGACTTCGCAACGGCCGTAGTTGTAGATCTTCGTGCCCCAGTCCTTGTGTTCGCCGCGGCGGGGATCGGCGTGTTCGTACAGCGCCGTGCCGTCAAAGTCGGCCAGACCGAAAGAGTCTTTGGGGAAATGACCGGGGACCCAGTCCATAATGACGGAAATGCCGGCCTTGTGGAAAGCATCAATCAGCGAACGGAATTCGTCGGGCGTGCCGAAACGGCTGGTCGGCGCGTAAAGCCCCGTCGCCTGATAGCCCCACGATCCGTCGAACGGGTGTTCGTTGACCGGCAGCATTTCGACGTGCGTGTAACCCATTTCCTTGACGTAAGGAACCAGTTCCTCTTCCATTTCCTTGTACGTCAGATAGCGCATCCCTTCGTCGTATTTGCGGCGCCAGGAACCAAGATGCACTTCGTAAATCGAAATCGGCGCTTCCATGGAATTGGCGGCTTCGCGCTTCTTTTCCCAACCGGGGCATTTCCATTCGTACTTGTCCAGATCGTACACGACGGACGCCGTCGACGGGCGCTTTTCGGCGTAGAACGCGAACGGGTCGGCTTTCAGCGGCAGGATGTTGCCGTCCGGTCCGATCAGTTCATACTTGTACAGGACGCCCGCGGAAATGTGCGGCACGAAAATTTCCCAGATGCCCGAGGAACCGCGCGGACGCATCATGTGGCGGCGACCGTCCCATTCGTTGAACGTGCCGACGACGGAAACGCGGCGGGCGTTCGGCGCCCAAACGGCGAAGACGACGCCTTTTACGCCGTCCAATTCGATCGGATGCGCGCCCAACCGGTCGTATTCGTCGATATGCGTGCCTTCCGACATATAATAGAGGTCCTGTTCGCCGAGAACGGGCGGGAAACGGTAAGCGTCTTCCGTATCATAACTTTCGCCCGTCCACAAGTCGATGCGCAGACGATATTTGAAGAAATCCCAGTCGGGCGGAAATTCGACCTGGAACAAGCCCGTATCGTGGACTTTTTCCATCGTCGCCATGATGTTGCCCGTTTCGTATTCCAGAACATAGACGTTCTGCGCCTGCGGCTGCAAAGCGCGAATGACCAGATCGCCGTCGGCGCCTTCGCGATGCATACCCAAAACGGAGAACGGATCTCCGTAGCCGGACGTTACCAATTGTTCGACGATGCGTTCATCCAAATAATTTTTCATGCTCATTCTCCGTCAAAGTTAATCAAACGCGCCACGCCGTTCATCGGAATGGGCAACCAGTCCGGACGGTTGGCGACTTCGTAAATGACCTCGTAAAGGGCTTTTTCCAAAACGAACAGGTCCAGTAAAGCGCGGGCGGCGTCTTTGTCCGCGGGGACGGACGAAGAGCCTTTCATCGTCTCGAAATATCCGTGCAGGAAAGCGGTCGTCGCCTGCTTGCACCAATCGGCGGCGACGGGATGCAGAGCCGCGCGGTTTTCGGGCAGAACGTACATCAGCAGCGATCCGAACGCCGCGTAATCGAAGGAACGGACCATTCCCGCGACGTCGCGCAGGACGGAATGGCTGATCTGCCGTTCCTCCATCGGGCGGAGGGGTTCGCCTTCGAAATCCAAAAGGATGAAATCGCCGTTCGCGACGACGACCTGCCCCAAATGGTAATCGCCGTGGAAACGGGTCTTGACGCATTGAACGGACGCGGGCGTCAGTTCTTTGATGCGGGCGGCGATCTTTTCGCGGCCGGCGATCAGCGCTTCGACCTGTTTGCGCACTTCGCCGGACAACGGTTCGACGTTGGCTTTGGCGACGGCGATCGTCCTGTCCGCCTGCGCCAGCGCGGCGTCGGCCCAATCCGTCAGATCGGCGTCGGAAACGGGTTCGGGTTTGAACACGCCTTCCGTTCCTTTGGCAAAAGCCAGATGCATTTCCGCCGTCCGCTGTCCCAGCAGGCAGGCTTTTTTCAGATAATCTTCGTGATTGACGGCCGTCTGCTTTTTCAAAACGCCGTCGAACAGGGCTTTCAGATAGTTCATCGTATAGCCCCACCCGTCGCCTTCGTTCAGGACAAAGTCCTGCAAAACGGCCAGAGCGATCTCTTTACCGTCGGCGAAACGCAGGACGGCTTTCCCCAGATAAGCCGGCGTGTTTTTGAATCCCGCCGTTTCGGTCAGGAACGCCGACGTCGCGATTTCCGGCTGCGAACCGAAGGAAACGCGGCGGTACATTTTCAGCATGACTTGTTTGCCGATGATCAGCGAGGTGTTGCTTTGTTCGACGCCCATCATCTTTTGCGGCAAACCGTGAACAGCCTTGATTTTTTCCTTTCCGGCCGCGGTCGCGTCGGCGCAAAGCGTCATTCCCGACGGCAGGGACAAAGCGGCGTCCTTTTCCATCAGAGCAAGTAGCCCCGCCGAAAAATCGCTTTCGCCGGCGGCGTCGAAAATAAAGCCCGTTTCATCGCCGGCTTCAACGGGAGCGATAATGAAATCAGGCGAGTTTTTCATCAAATCGTTCGCTTTTTCACCGAACGCCGCGCGAAGCGGTATCAGGAACATGATGTTCGATCCCGACGCCAGCGCGACGTTGATGACCGTAAAGCACGTCCCGTCCGCGATCGGCGCGACCGCCAGAACGGAAACGTCGTCGATCGTGTCGTCCTTCGCGCTGTACCAGCGTTTTGTCGGCAGAAATTGTTTCAGCCCCGCCGCCAATCCCGACTTAAAACCGGCGTCCGCAAGCATTTCCGCCGCTTTTCCGGACGGAGCTTTAAGAGTTTTCATATCCAAAAGTGTCAGCATCGTTTATTATTCCGTTTTACCTTACCAAGCCCTGTCGATCGGCGTCACGCGGTAGATTTCCGCCTGATTGCCGTCGGGATACAGGTTGATCCACAATTCGTTGCCGCGCACGTCGAATTCGCGTCCGCTCAACAATTCCTCGACATGGAAACGTCCGGCGAAAGCGACGTTCATTTCCTCCGTCGGGAACCAGACGCGCCCCGCCTGCCCGTGATACGGGTCGAGATTTACGGCGACGAAAATCATGTTGCTTCTGTCGTCCGTCATCTTGCCGTAGAAAATGATATTGTCGTTTTCCGACGTGTAAAAACGCAGATTTTCAAACAGTTGCAAAGCATAGTTCTCACCGCGTATCCAATTCACCTTCGCAATCAGGTCTTTAATGTTGTATTCCTGATTCCAGTCGCGGTTGCGGATTTCGTATTTTTCGGAATTGTTGAATTCCTCGCGTCCGGGGATGCCGTCGTTCTCGCACAGTTCGTATCCGTTGAGGATGCCGTAGGACGGGGACAGCGTCGCCGCCAGAATGTAACGTGTAACGAAAGCCGCCTGCGGCGCGTCGTGCAGATACATCGGCATGATGTCCGGCGTCGTCGGGAAGAAGTTCGGACGCATATAGTCCTTCAGCTTCGATTGCGTCAGCTCGTTCAGATAGGTTTCCAGCTCGTAACGCGACTGACGCCACGCGAAATAGGAATACGACTGCGTGAAGCCGACTTTCGCCAGCATTTCCATCATCGGCGGGCGCGTGAACGCTTCGGCCAGAAACAGCGTGTCGGGATAGACGTTCTGGATTTCGCGGATGACCCATTCCCAGAACGGGATCGCTTTGGTGTGCGGGTTATCGACGCGGAAGATGCGGACGCCTTCGTTCGCCCAGAACAGGAACGTGTCGCGCAGTTCGATCCACAGTTCCTCGGAACGGTCGCCGTAGAAGTTGACGTTGACGATGTCCTGATACTTTTTCGGCGGGTTTTCGGCGTATTTGATCGTGCCGTCCGGACGGAAAGTGAACCATTCGGGATGTTCCTTGATCCACGGGTGGTCGGGCGAGCATTGGATCGCAAAGTCCATGGCGACTTCCATGCCGTATTCGCGCACTTTCGCGACGAAAGCGCGGAAATCGTCCATCGTCCCCAAAGCGGGATGGATCGACCGGTGTCCGCCTTCGGGCGAACCGACGGCGTACGGCGACCCGACGTCGCCCTCCTCGCACACCAGCGAGTTGTTTTTGCCCTTGCGGTGCGCGTATCCGATCGGGTGGATCGGCATCATGTAAATGACGTCGAAGCCCATTCCCGCGATATCGGGAACGCGGTCCATCGCGTCCTTGAACGTGCCGTGAACGCCGGGTTCCTTGCCCTGCGAACGGACGTCCATTTCGTACCACGCGCCGAAGCGGGCGCGTTCGCGGTCGACGTAAACCTCCAGTTCGCGGTCGTAGCGCGTCGCTTTTTCGCGGTCGGGCCAGCGGTCCATCGCGGCGGCGACGTCGGACGACATCAGGACGCCCGCGCAATAGTACATGTCTTCGCTTTTATCGAAAGCTTCCAGCCGTTTTTTCAAAAGGAACAGGTCGGCCTTGCGGGCTTCCTCGTCGCGGACGTCTTTGAGCGTTTCCAGACGGGCGACCGTCGCGCGCACCATGTCGGCGCCTTCGACCAGCTCCAGCGAAACGTCCTGTCCCGCGTCAAGCTTTTTGCCCGTTCCGTCAAGCCAGGTGCCGTATTCGTCGACCCAAGCCTCGATCGTGTAGATGTAGCGTTTGTTGTCGCCGAACCAGAGTTGCCCGTACCACTGCGACAAGCCCTGATTGACCTGCGTCATCGGCGTTTCCCACCATTCGTTTGAATCGGCGTGGCGGCAAAGGATCACGGCTTTAAGCAGGTCGTGCCCTTCCTTGAAGATCGTCGCGGTCACGTCCATCGTGTCGCCGACTTCGCGTTTGACGGCGTAGCGTCCCGCGTTGATCTGCGGACTGACGTCTTCGATGATAATCGGCAGACTGGCGGACAAATCCATCAGATGGTTGTGCTTTTCTTTGATGACCCAGCCGCGTTTGCTGACGGAGGCGATATCGGATCCCGTCAGGACGGGGGTTGATTTCGGCTTGATTTTTCTTTCTGTTCCCATCGGAAACTTCCCGTAAAAAAGATGAAACTTGTTTTAAGATACACAACCGAAAAACTTTTTTCCAGCACTAATTAAAGTAAAATAAAGCAAAAAAACTTGACTTTATCCTTCCCGTTTCGGACTCTGGAGCCGTGTTCACTTTTGAAGCGGAGTTTTTCATGACGAACGACAAAATTTTAATCATCATTCCCGCCCGTTATCAATCGACCCGTCTGCCCGGCAAGCCTTTGGTCAAAATCGCCGGCGTCGAAATGATCAAGCGCGTGGCCGCCATCGCCGCGCACGTGTGCGCCAACAACGAAAACGCGTCCTACAAAGTCGCGACCGACGACGAAAGAATCACGGATTTCTGCGCCGCCAACGACATTCCGGCCGTCATGACGTCCGACACCTGCCGTTCGGGAACGGAACGCTGCCGGGACGCGGTTGAAAAAGAATCCGAAAAGCCCGCTTTCATCATCAATCTGCAGGGCGACAACCCGCTTTGCCCGCCGTCTCTTCTGCAAAGCCTGATCGACGCGTGGAAATCCTCGCCCGCCGACGTGTTCACGCCGTACGTCCATCTGGATTGGGCGGAATACGACCGCTTGCTGGAATCGAAAAAGACGACGCCGTATTCCGGCACGACCGTTTTGATCGACAAGGACGGATACGCCCTCGCCTTTTCGAAAAACGTCATTCCCGCGATCCGTAAACCCGAAAAAGCGCGCGAAGCTTCGCCAAAAAGTCCCGTCCGCCGTCATGTCGGGCTGTACGCTTACACCTATGACGCGCTGGAAAGCTACTTCACACTGCCGCCGTCACCGTACGAACCGGACATGATCGAAGGGCTGGAGCAGATGCGGTTCCTCTACAACGGACGCAAAATCAAAATGGTCGAAGCCGATTACGGCGGCCGCAAAACGACCGGCGGAGTCGATTCGCCCGAAGACGTCGCCCGCGTCGAAGCGATCATCGCGGAATACGGCGAACTCGTTTGATGTCTTTACGTTCCGTGATTCGGGAACTGACGGGCGGACAAACGCTTTCGGATGTTTTGCCCGCCGGTTTCCGGCCGATCGACCTGAAAAGCGGCGTCCGGAAAACTCTGACGGAATCGTTCGCCGGCGTTTTTCCGGTCGAACATCCCGTTCTGGTCAATATTTCGGGGCTTCCGGCGTCGGGAAAAAGCTTTTACGCCCGCGCTTTTAAAACCGAGCATCCCGAATTCCTGTATTTAAGCTTTGACGCCGTCATGGAATCCCTGCCGCAGTACCGCGAAGCGTACGGACGCGACCGCGTCAAAGCTTTTTCGGATTGGGAACTCCCCGCCCGTTTCATCGGATACCGTATTCTGGAAAAAGCCGTCCGCGCCCGCGTTCCGATTTTGTTTGAACATTCGAACGCGAACGGCTTGCATCCGGCGCTTTATCGTGCGATAACGGAATGCGGATACGTCGTGGACATCCGTTTTATCGACGCGGACGCCGCGCTCGTTCTGCCCCGTCTGTCCCGCCGCGCCCGTTTTTTCGCGACGGAAAGGGTCTTTGAACGGCAGAAACTGCTGAACGGGTTGCTTCCCGAATTGAAAGCGGCATCAACGAAATTTACTTATTTGAAGGCTTGGAAAGAATGAAAACACTGATCATCGCCCGTCACGGCAACACCTTCCGCCCCGGTGAAACCCCGACCCGCGTCGGCGCCGGAACCGATTTGCCTCTGGTCGAGGAGGAACGCGCCCGCGGCATCGGCAAATACCTGAAAAACAAAGGGCTCATCCCGTCGAAGATTTACGCCGCGCCGCTCAAACGCACGACGGAAACGGCAAGACTGGCGGCGGAGGAACTCGGCTTTACGGGGGATATCGAAAAGCTGTCCGATCTGACGGAAATCGACTACGGTCCCGACGAAAACAAAACCGAAGACGAAGTGATCGCGCGAATCGGACAGGACGCCATCGACCTGTGGAACGCCAAAGCGATCGTTCCCGACGGCTGGAAAGTCGATCCGGAAAAACTCGCCGTCGTATGGCAAAACTTCGCCGCGTCGATCCGCGACGGCGAAACGGTGCTGGCGGTGTCGTCGAACGGCGTCATCCGCTTCGCCCCGCACATCACGGGCGATTACGACGCTTTCTGCGCGACGCACGACATCAAGGTCGCGACCGGCGGCGTTTGCGTCATGACGTGCGAAAACGGCGTCTGGACGGCGAAGGAATGGAACGTCAAAGCCTTTAAATTCGTTTAAAAAAACGTCTTTTCTCTTTTTGCGTTGAGTTTCGGAAAAGAATCGTGTAAAAAGATTAAAGACGGCGGTGTAAAGCCCGACCGTTTCTTGTCTATCGTTTGTGGGAGAAACATAATGGCCGATGAAAACAACATCCGCGAAGCCGCTTATTACATCTGGTTGAATAACGGCTGCCCGGAAAACATGGAAATCGATTGCTGGCTGGAAGCCGAAGCGCAGGCTGAAGAATGCCCCTGCTGCAAAGAAGAAGCCGAATGCTGCTGTTGCGAAGCGAAAGCCGAAGAAAAGAAGCCCGCCAAAAAGGCCGCAGCTAAAAAGGACGCCGAACCGAAGGCGAAAAAGGCTCCTGCCAAAAAAGCCGCGAAAAAGTAATTTTTCCAAAAGGAAAACGGCTTCGGGCTTCCGTCTGAAGCCGTTTTTTATTGTCCGAAAACAATGAAGTTGCTCCTGTTGTCCTGTTGCGCCCCCTGCGCCTGCGCCGTGATCGAAAAACTGGCGCGGGACAAAGTTGATTTCGTCGTTTATTTCGACGATCCGAACATCATGCCCGCCGCCGAATACGAAAAACGCCGCGACGAGCAAAAACGACTGTGCGACGGTTTCGGCGTCCCGTTCGTCGAAGGCGTTTACGATCCCGAAAACTGGCTTGCCGCCGTCAAAGGGCTGGAAAACGAACCAGAACGCGGCAAACGGTGTTTTGCGTGTTTTCTGTTCCGTCTGCGCCGCGCCGCCCGATACGCCCGCGAAAACGGTTTTGACGCTTTTTCCTCCGTCCTCGGCGTTTCGCGGCACAAAAACATGGATCAGGTCAACGCCTGCGCGAAACTGGCGTCGGATGAAACGGGCGTCCCTTACGATTTCACGAATTGGCGCAAAGGCGGACTTGAACCCCGCCGCGCCGCGTTGATCCGCGAAAAAGCCCTGTACAATCAGACATATTGCGGCTGTCCCTTTTCCGCGAAAAAATAAGCCTTTCTCAAAAACGGCTTACGGGAATTTCAAAAATATGTTATTCCTGTTTTGTCACAGCCATGGAGAAACACATGAAAAAAGCTCTCGTCTTTTTAACGGCGGCC
>DGGW01000083.1:13524-20799 GCA_002393065.1 Alphaproteobacteria bacterium UBA3864
GCGGCCGCCGTTCTGACCACCCTTACCGCTTGCAAAAAGGAAAAACCGATGAACAAAGCCGACGTCGTCTTTGAAAACATTTTAAGCAGGAAAAGCGTGCGTTCCTACACAAACCAAAAAGTATCACGCGACGATTTAATGAAAATCGTTAAAGCCGGCATGGCCGCGCCGACCGCCATCAATATCCAGCCGTGGGAATTCATCGTCATCGACGACCCGAAGATCCTTGCCGACCTCGGCGGAGTCAACCGCGCCGGCCAGATGATCGCCAAAGCGCCCGCCGCCATCATCGTCGCAGGGAACATGGACGCTTACAAGGACCGCCCGAACGCCCGCGACTTCTGGGTGCAGGACACGTCCGCCGCGACGGAAAACATCCTGCTTCAGATCGAAGCGATGGGTCTGGGCGCCGTTTGGACGGCGGCTTTCCCCGTTCAGGAACGGATGGACGGAATCCGCAAGGTTTTGAACCTGCCCGACAACATCATTCCGCTGAATGTCATCGCCGTCGGCTATCCGGACACGGAAAACAAGCCTAAAGACAAGTGGAAGGAAAACAAACTGCACTGGAACGCCTACTGATTTTCCGGTTTCCCTCTACTTTTTTCTTTACGAAAGACTGCCGTTAGCATATCTTACGGCAGTTTTTTCTATTATAAGGACAACCGCCATGGGAATCGTTGCAGACCGCCTTTCCGTCGTCAAACCGTCGGCCACGCTGGCCGTTACGACCAAAGCCAAAGAAATGAAAGCCAAAGGGATCGACGTGATCGGTCTGGGCGTCGGCGAGCCGGACTTCCCGACGCCGAAGCACATCTGCGACGCCGCCAAAGCCGCGCTGGACAAGGGCGAAACGAAATACACCGTCGTCGCCGGCGTTCCCGCTTTGCGTCAGGCGATCTGCGACAAGTTCAAACGCGAAAACGGTCTTGACTACACGCCCGATCAGGTCACGGTCGGCGCGGGCGGCAAAGGCGTTTTGTTCAACCTGTTCCTCGCGACCGTCAATCCGGGCGACGAAGTCATCGTCCCCGCCCCGTACTGGGTGTCTTATCCCGACATGGCGCGGCTGGCGGGCGGCGTTCCCGTCTTTGTCACCGGCAAAGAGGAAGACGGCTTCAAAATCAAGCCCGAAGCTCTCGAAGCCGCCATCACGCCGAAAACGAAATGGCTGGTCGTCAATTCGCCGTCGAATCCGTCCGGCGCGGCCTATACCGAAGCCGAACTGCGCGCGTTGGGCGAAGTCCTGATCCGTCATGAAAACGTCTGGGTCATCAGCGACGAAATCTACGAACACATCGTTTACGACGGCTTCAAAACGCCGAGCATCGCCGCAATCGTTCCGGAAATCAAAGACCGCGTCATCACCGTCAACGGACTGGCGAAGGCATTTTCGATGACGGGCTGGCGCGTCGGTTACGCCGCCGGCGACATCGACGTCATCAAGGCGATGAACAAGATCCAGTCGCAAAGCACGACGCACGTCACGACGTTTTGCCAATCCGCCGGCATCGTCGCGCTGACGTCGCCGATGGATTTCCTGAAAGAACGCAACGATATTTTCAAAGCCCGCCGCGACATGGTCGTTTCCCGCCTGAACGCGATCGACGGCATCCGCTGCCGCGTGCCGGAAGGCGCGTTCTATCTGTATCCCTGCGTCGAAGGATGCATCGGCAAAACGGCGCCGTCGGGCAAGAAAATCGAAACGGACACGGATTTCGTTTCCGAACTCTTGGAAAGCAAAGCCGTCGCCGTCGTTCCGGGCATCGCGTTCGGTCTGTCGCCGTACTTCCGTCTGTCTTACGCTACGTCGACGGAAGCGTTGGAAAAGGCTTGCGACCGCATCGCGGAATTCTGTGCTTCGCTTAAATAAAGAGCCTGCGAAATCACTTCCACAGCCGGGCGGCGCCGCGAACGCCGCTCGAATCGCCGTACTTCGCTTTGACAAGTTTCGTGTAAACGGCGTCGGAGAAGACGTATTTCCTCCACAAAACGGGCAGATCGTCATACAGACGCGCGACATTTGACATCCCGCCGCCCAAAACGACGACGTGCGGGTCGAGGATATTGATAACAGCCGCCGTCGCCCGCGCCAAACGGTCTTCGTAGCGTTCAAAGACTTTCAACGCCGCCGGTTCGCCCCGCTCCGCCCTTTCGACGATTTCCGCACCCGTCAGCTTCGCGCCCGTTTCCGCGGCGTAGTCGGCGCAAAAGCCCGAACCGGAGATCATCGTTTCGTTGCACCCTTTCCGGCCGCAATAGCACGGGTGGGCGTCGGCTTCTTCGGGCGTCATGTACGGCAAGGGATTGTGCCCCCACTCGCCCGCGATCGCGTTCGGTCCCGTCACAAGCTTTCCGTCGACGACGATTCCCGATCCCGCGCCGGTGCCGAGGATCACAGCCCACACGACGCGATGCCCCGCCCCCGCGCCGTCCGTCGCTTCGGACAAAGCCAGACAATCCGCGTCGTTCGCCACGCGGACGGGCCGTCCCAACGCGGTGCAGAGGTCTTTGTCGAACGGCTTTCCGTTCAGCCAGACGGAGTTGGCGTTCTTGACCAGGCCGGTCGCGGGCGATATCGCGCCGGGCATGCCGACGCCGACCGTTCCCGTTTCGCCCAGTTCGGATTCGGCGGAATCGATCAGACCTTTGATGCAGCGAAGCACGCCGTCATAGCTTCTTTCCGTCGCGACGCGTCGGCGCAAAACGATTTCGCCCGTTTCGTCGGACAGCGCCGCAATCTCGGTTTTCGTACCGCCCAAATCGATCCCGAATCGCAAAGTCATCGTTTTCATCCTTTACTTTAAAAAACATTTGACGTTTTCCAAAAATCAGGCTATCAAAAGTCTTCAGAAAATAATATCGCTTTTATAAAAAGCGGACACGATTTTATTCAAGGAGTGAGAATATGCCGCAAATCAAAAGAATCGGTGTTTTAACGAGCGGCGGCGACTGCGCCGGCCTGAACACGGTCATTCGCGCCGTCGTTTTGCGCGCCATCTGGACGTACGGATGGGAAGTTTACGGAATTTTGGACGGGACCGACGGTCTGACGTTCCGCCCGTTGCGTTACCGCAAAATGTCGATTTCGGATTTCCATATGCCGTATGCGCGCTTGGGCGGCACGATGCTCGGCACGATCAACAAGGGTTCGCCGTTCGCGCACCCGATGCCGGACGGCACGACGCGCGACCTGACCGAAGACTTCGGCGCAGGCTGCCGCGAACTCGGATTGGACGCCTTGGCGGTCATCGGCGGTGACGGTTCGATGGCGATCGTCAGTAAGCTTTGCCGCGGCGCGGGCGTCAAAATGGTCGGCATTCCCAAAACGATCGACAACGACACGCCGATCACCGAACACTCCGTCGGTTTCTCCACGGCGCGCGACGTTTGCGTTGAAGCGCTCGACCGCTTGGATTCGACGGCGTCTTCCCACCACCGCGTCATGATTTGCGAAGTCATGGGACGCGACGCCGGACACATCGCCCTGCACTCCGCGATCGCGGGCGGCGCCGACGTCTGCCTGATTCCGGAACTGCCCTACACGCTTGAAGGCGTTGTCCGCAAGCTTCATCTGGTCCGCGAACAGGGCCGCGATCACGCGTTGGTCGTCGTTGCCGAAGGCGTCAAGACGCCTGACGGTCAGAATATTTCCGTCGCGCAGGTCGACGGCGTCCGCTACGGCGGCATCGGGCAGTACTTGAGCGCCCGCCTGAACGAAATCGATCCGCGTTTCTCGACGCGCGTCACCGTTTTGGGACACGTCCAGCGCGGCGGCGTTCCGGCGGCTCACGACCGTTTGGCGGCGTCCTGCTTCGGCGTTCACGCCGTTGACGTTCTGGCGCAGGGCAAATCCGACCGCATGGTCGTTTGGAAAAGCGGCACCATCACCGACGTCAGTCTGGACGAAGTCGGCGCGGTCGGCACGGCGAAGGTTGATCCGAACGGCATGATCGTCCGCACGGCGCGCGGCTTGGGCATGTACGTCGGCGAATAAGCGTCATACGGAAAAAAAATCAAGCGGGGACGGGGAATTTTATCCGTCCCCGTTTTATTTACTTCCAAACCGCCGGAAAAGACGATATACTGATAACAGTTCATTTCAAGACAGGAGTATTTGATATGGCAGAAAACAATCATTTGCAGGCTTTGAAAGCGAAACACGCCGCTTTGGACGCGGAAATCGCCGAAGAGATGAAACGTCCGGCTCCCGATGCGACGAAAATTTCCGGTTTGAAGCGCCAGAAACTGGGCATCAAAGAGGAAATCGAACAGCTGGAAGCGAAAAAATAAATTCGTTAAACTCTTTAGCAAGCCGTCGGATATTCTCCGGCGGCTTTTTAATATTTTTCGGAATTGCTTTTTTTAATTTTTTTGTCTAAAATATGGACATTTTTTTTCGGAGGCAACCCATGAGTTTCTTACAGCACGTTTTTTCCGGTCTGACCGGCGATTTCAAAGGCGCGTTTACAACATCGAAAACCGTCAGTCTTGAAAAAATGAAAGACAATCCGGATCAGGAAATCTTGCGTTTCGGACCGAAGGAAACGGACTATTTCCCCGTTGAAGGAAACTCCTTCCAAAAAGCGGCGTTGCGCGAAATCCTGTCGAAAGTCCTCGAAAGCGATTCGATGCTTAAAAAAATCCGCGCCCTGCCCGTCGAAGACCGCCCGACGTTGTGCATGGAAAACTCGATGACCTGCGGCGGCTGGTGCAACGGCGACAGAATCTGCATGTGCTATCAAAGCGGGACGGGATACTCGGCCGCCGGCATTTTCGCCCATGAATTCCAGCATCAGTACCAGTATAAAAAAGGGGACGGACTGCCGCCCCGCGTCGAACTTTCTTCGCAGGAACAGATGATCAACGACCGTATTTACGAATCGGCGGCGGATACGGCGAAGTATCAGTATATGTACGAAATGCGCGACAAAAATCCCCAGGCGCGTAAAGCTTACGCCGAATCGCGCCTCTCCTCCCCCGGTCTGCGCGCCTATGCCAAAGCGAAAAAAGCCGGAAAACCCGAGGATGAAGCGGTTCTGGCCGGCATGAAAGGTTACGCTTCGTCGTTTTCGACGGCGAAATTCTATGTCAACGACTACCATCCGGAACTCAAACACACGGACAGAAAATTTAAAATCGATAAAAACATATCCGAGCGGAAAAAGGAAAATTATCTGACCAGAATCGAATTCACGCTGACCGGAAAGGAAAAAGCGGATTTTACCACCATGCTGAAGGATCATACGGTCGGCATGACGCCGGAACCGATTTCCTCCGCCAAAGCCAGACGTTTGGTGCGGAATCCAGATTACTGCTATATCACGTCGGGATCGGCGCGCGCGCTCAGGAACCTGCAGAAAAAATACAAAGAGCTGACCGGCGAAGAGCACCCCTCCGTAAAAAACGATTTCTGGGTTCGCAATTCTTACGGCGTCTTTACGGAAAAAGGCAAAGAAGGTCTTCCCGGCCTGATGCACAAGGCCGGAAACGCCATCAGAAACATCAAAAATCTGTTGAAACCGAAAAGGGATGACAGACCGACCCTGATGGATTCGTTAAGGGATACGGACAAGGCATCGGGGAAAGTTTCGATGATGCAGAAACTGTCAAGGATGACGCAAAAACCGGCGGTCGGACGCCCGCCCCGGACCGGCATGGAACACTGATCGGAAAAAGAGCCTGCAAAGGCTCTTTTTTTGCTTCGGGGCTAAAAAAAATGTGTAAAAACCGAAACAATCGGTTTATAAGAGTCCTGTAATTCAATTTCTTACCGGAGTAAGCAATAAATGACTTGTTCTTATATGTGTTCGCACGAAGTAGAGGAGATGTGCCCCGTCGCCAAAGGCGCGCGTCACGATCCCGCCCCGATTCCCGAAGAAGGGAAATGGGTTAAATCCAAAGAAATCAAAGATATTTCCGGTCTGACCCACGGTGTCGGCGCCTGCGCCCCGCAACAGGGCACCTGCAAACTGACCCTGAACGTCAAAGAAGGTGTTATCCGTGAAGCTCTGGTCGAAACGATCGGTTGCTCCGGTATGACCCACTCCGCCGCGATGGCCGCCGAAATTCTGCCCGGCAAAACGATTTTGGAAGCGCTGAACACCGACCTGGTGTGCGACGCGATCAACGTCGCCATGCGCGAATTGTTCCTGCAGATCGTTTACGGTCGTACGCAGTCCGCCTTCTCCGATGACGGTCTGCCGGTCGGCGCCGGTCTGGAAGACTTGGGCAAAGGCTTGCGTTCGCAGGTCGGCACGATGTATTCGACCGAACCCAAAGGCGTTCGCTATCTGGAAATGGCCGAAGGATACGTTTTGGCCGAAGGTCTGGATGAAAACGGCGAAGTCATCGGTTACAAGACCGTCCATCTGGGCAAAATGATGGAAGCCATCAAGAAAGGCGTTGACCCGAAGGAAGCGTTCGAAAAGAACGTCGCGACCAAAGGCCGCTTTGAAGACGCCGTTAAAGTTATCGATCCGCGCAAAGAATAAGGAGTTTGAAAATGAGTCTTTTTGAAGGATATGAACGCCGCATTGCGCAGATTGAAAAATGCTGCAAGGAATACGGCATTGCCAACATCGAAGAAGCCGACAAGATCTGCAAAGACAAAGGCATCGACGTTGCCGCCATCGTGAAGGGCATTCAGCCGATCTGCTTTGAAAACGCTTGCTGGGCTTACACGCTGGGCGCCGCGATCGCGATCAAGTCCGGTGCGAAGGACGCCGCCGAAGCCGCCGAAAAGATCGGTGTCGGTCTGCAGGCTTTCTGCATTCCCGGTTCCGTCGCCGACCAGCGCAAAGTCGGTTTGGGTCACGGCAATCTGGCCGCCATGCTGTTGCGCGAAGAAACGAAGTGCTTCTGCTTCCTGGCGGGACACGAATCTTTCGCCGCCGCCGAAGGCGCCATCGGCCTGGCTCTGACCGCGAACAAAGCCCGCAAGACACCCTTGCGCGTTATCCTGAACGGTCTGGGTAAAGACGCCGCTTACATCATTTCCCGTATCAACGGCTTTACGTCCGTTGAAACGGAATACGACTATAAGACCGGCGAACTGAAGATCACCAAGGAAAAAGCGTTCTCCACGGGCGACCGCGCGAAAGTCCGCTGCTACGGCGCGGACGACGTCAACGAAGGCGTCGCCATCATGGTCAAGGAAGGCGTTGATGTTTCCATCACCGGGAACTCGACCAACCCGACGCGCTTCCAGCATCCGGTCGCCTGCACCTATAAAAAGTGGGCCATCGAAAACGGCAAGAAGTACTTCTCCGTCGC
>DGGW01000052.1:0-48226 GCA_002393065.1 Alphaproteobacteria bacterium UBA3864
CGCGAAGGCAGCTACGAACGGGCGGGCGAGTTGCGCTACAAGCAGATTCCCGAACTGGAATCCCGCCTGCACGACGCCGAACGGCTGGTCAGCGAAAATCAGGAAACGCTCAACAAGTCCGTAACGCCGGAAATGATCGCGGCCGTCGTGTCGCGCTGGACGGGGATTCCCGTCGACAAGATGCTGACCGGCGAACGCGAAAAACTGCTGAACATGGAAGAACATATTCAAGCCCGCCTGATCGGTCAGCACGACGCCGTCGTCGCCGTCAGCAACGCGGTGCGCCGCTCGCGTTCCGGTTTGCAGGATCCGAACCGCCCGATGGGGTCGTTCCTGTTTCTGGGCCCGACGGGCGTCGGTAAAACCGAGTTGGCGCGGTCGTTGGCGGAATTTCTGTTCGACGACGAAAAGGCGCTCTTACGGATCGATATGTCCGAATACATGGAAAAGCACGCTGTTTCAAGGTTGGTCGGTGCGCCTCCGGGATACGTCGGATACGATCAGGGCGGCGTTCTGACCGAAGCCGTCCGCCGCCGGCCGTATCAGGTCATTTTGTTCGACGAGGTCGAAAAGGCGCACCCCGACATCTTCAACATCCTTTTGCAGGTGTTGGACGACGGGCGACTGACGGACAGTCAGGGTCACACCGTCGATTTCAAGAATACGATCATCATTCTGACGTCGAATCTGGGCGCCGAAGTGTTGGCGAAGCAGAAAGAGGGGGCGGACGTCAACGACGTCAAACCGCAAGTGATGGAAGTCATTCGCTCCGTGTTCAAGCCGGAGTTCCTGAACCGTTTGGACGAGATTTTGCTCTTCCGCCGCCTGACGCGCGAGGATATGGGCGGCATCGTTCAGATTCAGCTGAAACATCTGTTCGCGCGGCTCGCGGAACGGCACATCACGCTGGACTTGGACGATAAAGCGCTGAACTGGCTGGCGGATAACGGTTATGAGCCGATGTACGGCGCGCGACCGTTAAAGCGGCTGATCCAAAGCGAGCTGGTCAATCCTCTGGCGATGAAGATTCTGGACGGCACGGTTTCGGACAATTCGACGGCGCGCGTCCGCGTCGAAAACGATGCGCTGACGATTTCCGCGCAGAAAGAATAAAAAGGCGCTTTTGCCGAAAGGACGCCGCTTGCGATATCACTGATTTTCGCGGGCGGCGCTTTCTTTGATGTCTTCACCGGCGAAGCGCATACCGGCCAGCAAACAGTTTTCCGCCAGACCGATGTTGATTTGCGGCGCGTGCAAACCGGCGACCGAAGCGCCCGTGAACAGCTTGAAATCCTGCGAATGGAGCGTCCGTCCCGGACCGAGCGATATCCACGTTTGTTGCGGCAGGATGGTGAATTTCAGCGAACTGTAATATTCCAGCTGTCCCCGACCGAGAGCGGCGCGGCCGATTCGTTTCATTTCGGGCGTTTGTTCCGGATCGTTGAGCAACAGGTTCGACGCCGTTGCCAATCCGAGCGAAAGCAAACAGCTGTTGATGCCGGCGTCGTGGCGCGGATACAAGGCCAGAATGTCCGAAGTCCGGCGCATGACGAATTTCGTTTGCATCTTGTTTTTGACGTCGGCCCGACTGTTTTGTCGGACGGCCATCATGTCCCACGTGTAATTTTCGGCGTTGACGATCGGACGGTTGAGCGACAGCATCAGCGCCGTTAATTTTTCGGCCGTCTGAGCGACTTCGGTATCGGACGGGTCCGATTGGGCGTATGTTGTCAGCGCCAGCCAGACAGCGGAAGGGAAAGAGTTGTCCTTCCCGCCGGATTTGATAAACCTGTTCGTATGGTAAAGCAGAGCTTTTCGCCATTTCAAGCGGTATTCCTCGAAGGAGGAATCGTCGGTCATTCCCCAGTAATACAGCTCCGTCGTCAAAGCGAAGGCCGTGGCGGCGATCTCTATGGTCAGGCGGTCGTGCAGGAATTCCGCCGTCGGACGGAAAGAGGCCGCTTTCGGACTGTAATAGAAGGAAACGAGCATGCCGGGCATATCGTTATGCAAAACGGATGCTTTGCCGAACGCGGCCAAAGTGTTCTGAACGGCGGAAAGCACAAGGGCGGCTTTCGGCGGATCGATCGAAGACGCAATCAGAAAAGTGTAGTACTGCATCAATGAAAAACCCGCGCGCGTCTGATGGATCAGATTGTCCCATTCGGTCGGCTTTCCGGTGATGAAATCAAACTCGTAAGAAAAAAAACCGTTGTTGTTCTGTTGCTTAAGCAGATAATCGGACGTCAGCGACAAATAATCGAGCACGCGCGTCGGTTGTTCCGGCGTCGTTTCTTTTTTTGCCGTTTCGGGTCCTTTTTCGGAACATGCGGCGACGGTCAATCCGAAAATCAGGGACAGTAAAAAGCGCTTCATCGGTCCATCCTTTTTTTTGTCAGTTTAAAGCCGGTTTCGAAAAATGCAAAACGAAAATATAGTCCTTGAAGATTTTTGCAAAAAAGGCTATTTTGAACAATGTTTCGGGAATAAGGGCGGATGCTGAAAAAAATAGGAAGAAACATCGTCGTTCAAACGATTCTGGGCACGCTGATCGCGTGGGTCGTGAAGTTTGTTTATAAAACGTCGCGCTGGACGGTCGAAAATTGGCCGGCGTCTTTCGACGATGAAAAAAAATCCTTTATTCTGGCTTCTTGGCACGGACGCGGTTTGGGCGGACCGTTCTTTTCCATTTCCTCCCGATGCAAAAATCTGGAACGGCACGGGTTGGCTTCTTTGCACCGCGACGGCCGGATGATGGCCATCGCTTTGAGTAAGTTGGGCATTCACGTAACGGACGGATCCAGTCGCCACGGCGGTCTTTCAGCCGCGCTGACGATTATTCGCACGCTGAAAAAAAAACCGGTCTGTTTCGGTTTGACGCCGGATGGGCGAAAGCCCGGATACAAAATGACGAAGGGAATCGTCGTGATGGCGAAGGAAGCCCGCGTCCCCCTCATTCTTCAGGCGTATTCCGTCAGAAACTGCCATATCTGCAACAATTGGGACAAATATATGATTCCGTATCCGTTCACGCGCGGGGTCATTCTTTTTTCCGATCCGATCACAATTCCGCGCGATTTGGATGACGACGGCATTGAATACTGGCGAAACGAACTGGAAAAAAGGCTGATCGCTCTGTGCGAGGAGGCGGATCGGCGCGTCGGTTTGAAGAATCCGCCGAAATTGGGAAGCAACTGATGTCTTTTTACAAATTTTATGAAATGTTTTCTTTTATGATGGCGCCTTTTGTCGGCGTTATGCTGGCTTTCCGCAAAGCTCGGGGAAAAGAGGATATGAACCGCTTTCCCGAACGGTTGGGTTATCCGTCGCGGGAACGTCCCGAAGGAAAACTGGTTTGGATCCACGGGGCGAGCGTCGGCGAAACGCTGTCCGTCCTTCCGCTGATCAAGCGGATTCAAACGGTTCATCCGGATTGGACGGTCATGGTCACGTCGGGAACGGTGACGTCGGCCAAACTGATGGGCGAACGCTTGACCGGCAATGCGTTCCATCAATATGTTCCGGTCGATCTGCCGTCGGCGGCCCACCGGTTCGTCCGTTTCTGGAAACCGGATTTGGCGTTGTGGATCGAATCCGAATTTTGGCCGAACCTTCTGTCGGCGGCGAAAGAGGCCGGCGTTCCCGTCGTTCTGATCAACGGCCGCGTGTCCGACCGTTCGTTCAAACGATGGCGGAATTTTAAATTCTTCAGTCAAAAGATACAGGCTCTTTTCGCGGAATCGTTCGGTCAAACGGACGAAGACGCACGCCGTCTTTCCGTTTTGGGGGCGGCAAAGACTTCCTGTGTCGGCAATTTGAAATACGGGGCCGGAAAGCCGCCGTATGATGAGGTCGAATTTGAAAAATTGAGCAAAGCGATAGGCGACCGTCCCTGCTGGATCGCCGCCAGTACGCACGCGGGGGAAGAAGAACTCGTCCGTAAGGCGCACGAAGCGTTAAAGAAAAAATATCCTGACCTGCTGACGATTTTGGCGCCGCGGCATCCGAATCGCGCCGGAGAAATTCAAAAACTGTTGTCGGGGCTGTCCGTCGCCCGCCGTTCCGCAAACGAACCGATCACCGCGAAAACGGATGTCTATCTGGCGGACACGATCGGCGAAATGGGGCTGTTTTACCGTCTGGCCTCCGTCGCGTTCGTCGGCGGATCGCTGATTCCGTTCGGCGGACAAAATATGCTGGAACCGGCCGTTTTGGGCAAAGCCGTCATTTGCGGAAAATATACGATGAATTTCAAGGAAATCGTCGCCAAAGCCAAAGAGGCCGGCGCTTTGATCGAAGTCGAAGACGGTACCGCCCTTGCCGTCGCTTTGGAAAATCTGTTTGCCGACGGCGCGGTGTTGTCGGAAAAGCGGAAAAACGCGGAACGTTTTGCGACGGCGCAGGCCGATGTGATCAACCGTTTGATGACGGCGTTGGACCCGTATTTCGAAAAGGATAAAAAAGAATGCCCGTGAAAGCGCCCGCGTTTTGGCAAAAAGACAAATCGGTATGGGGAAAACTGCTTTCGCCGTTCGGCTTTCTGTTTTCCGTCATCGGCGCCGGTCGTTTCAGACGGGCGAAACCGTATCGTTCCAAAGTCCCGGTCATCTGCATCGGCAATCTGGTCATGGGCGGGGTCGGCAAAACGCCGTTGGCCGTTTCCGTCGCCGAATTTTTCAAAATGAACGGTTTGAGGCCTGTTTTTCTGACACGCGGCTACGGCGGCGGATTGAAATCGGCGGTCATCAACGCGGACGGGGTATATACGGCGAATGAAACCGGCGACGAAGCGCAGATTTTGGCGCGCATCGCTCCCGTCGTCGTCAGCGCCGACCGTAAAAAGGGCGCGATCGCCGCGGAAAAAACGGGCGCAGACGTTATCATCATGGATGACGGCTTTCAAAATCCGCAGTTGGAAAAGGACCTTTCTTTCGCCGTTTTCGACGGACGCTACGGATTCGGTAACGGCAAGGTTTTTCCCGCGGGACCGTTGCGCGAAAAAATCGAACAAGGACTGGAACGCGCGGACGCCTGCATTATCGTCGGCGCCGACACGTCGGGCGTTCGAGATAAAATCGCCGGTTTGTTTCCCGACCTGCCGTGTTTTTACGTCCATATCGAACAGGATAAGCGCGTTCTGAACGCTCTGGCTGGGCAAAAGGTTTTCGCTTTCGCCGGAATAGGCTATCCCGCCAAATTTTTCGGTATGCTGTCCGACAACGGCATCGATGTCGTCGGATCGAAAGCGTTTTCCGATCATCATCCGTATTCGGAAAACGATATGGAAGCCTTGTTGAAAGCCGCTCGCGGAAAAGGGGCGGATCATCTGATAACGACGGCCAAAGACGGTGTCCGCGTTCCCGAAAAATACCGTGAGGAAATTACCGTTATCGAAGCTTATACGGTATGGGATACGCCGGATGAAATATCCGATACGCTCGTTCCGTTCCTGCGGAGGGAATGACGGCGATGTTCGAGCGTCTTTCCCACGATAAACGTCGGAAGCTGTATTGCGTTATCCGCTATCCGTTCGAAGCGGTCGGCCTGCTTTTCTTTTGCGTTTTTTTCCGGCTGATGCCGCTGGACTGGGCGTCGGCGATCGGCGGGTGGCTCGGTCGAAAAATAGGGCCGCGTTTAAAAGTGTCTTGGGTCGCGCGCTATAACCTGATGAAGGTCTTTCCAGAAAAATCGGTTGCGGAAATCGACGAAATCGTTGTCGGCATGTGGGACAATGTCGTGCGCACTTTTGCCGAATATCCGCATTTGCGATGGCTGTCTTCCCATTACGATTGCGGCCGGATAGAATACATCGGATCTGATCTGATGGAACAAATGCGCGACGACGGCAAACCGGGGATTTTCTTTTCGGCGCATATCGGCAATTGGGAAACGGCGTCCGTGTTTTCCTGTAAAACGGGTGTTCCGTTCCACCGCATTTATCGCGGGGCGGACAATCCGTATGTCGAATGGGCGTTCCGCTATTTCCGTTTGAAAATTAAGGGCGAACTGGTCGGCAAAGGTGTCGGCGGTTTTCGCAAGATCGTTTCCGCCATGCGTAAAGGCGGTCATCTGGCTTTATTGATCGACCAAAAAATGAACGAGGGTATTTGGGCGGATTTCTTCGGCTTTCCGGTTAAAACGACGCCGTCTTTGGCGGCTTTGGCTTTGAAATACGGCTGTCCCGTCCTGCCCATCCGGTCGCAGCGGCTAAAGGGCGCGCATTACAGACTGACGGCGGGACCGTTTTTGACGGTCGAAAAGACGGGCGATACGGAAAAGGATACCTTGGCGTGGATGAACGCGGCGAATAAGGTTTTGGAGGGCTGGATTCGCGACGATCCGACGCAGTGGTTCTGGGTGCACAAGCGTTTTCCCGAAACGAAAACGAAGTGGGTCGAACTTTATCGGCAGAGAAAGCTGTGGAAAAAGGGAATCAAACCGGCGGATGTTTTTGCGTCGTCGCAAATAAAACATACCAACGATTTTTGACGGGTCAGCGTCCCGCTTGCGCGGTGGCGTTGCGCACGGCCGCCAGCATCATTTGATTTTTCATCCGGATAAAACTCGGGCGGCCGTCCTTGCCGTCAAGTTGCGCTTTGCCTGCGTCGGGCAAGGCGTTGTATGCGGCCTGAAACGTTTTGGCGTTGGCATACAAAGCCGGATTCATTAACGTCGCCGTCAATCCCCGCTTGACGCTCGCTTCGCCGAGCGTTTGTCCGATCGCGTTCGGTGTCGTCCAGTCTTCCGCGGTTAAGGTGATACCGGCGGCTTTCAGTTTTTCGACGGCGTGTCCGGTCAGACCGGCATATACGGCAGCGTGAAGGCCGTCTTTCGGATCGGCCGCCGCCTGAAACGCCTGTGCCGCCGTTTTTCCGTTCAAAGTGTCGGCAAAGGCGGCATTGTCCGCATTGATGTCCTCGGCTTTCAGAAAGCGTTGTCCGAATTCCGTCGGAAACGCTTTTTCGGAATCGGCGCTGACCAGATGAGTTCCGTGTAGCAAAGCCCCCGGCTTTTCCATCTTTTCCAACAGGAGTTCTTCCTCTTCACGGAAAAGCTCCGTTTCGGACAGGTTCAGAATGCGCAGAGAATCGGGCAGAACCGGAACGATTCGGGCGAAGTCTTTTTTGGGAATGAAATTTTTGGACAGGTCGATTTCGCGAACGGACGGGGGCATCGCTTCGATCAACGCCGGCACGTCCCGGGCTTTCCAGTCGTTCGTTTCCGAAAGCGACAGTTTTTTCAGCGCCGTCATGCGCGTCAATTTTTCCGCCAGCAGGGATTGCGTTTGTTCGTCGCCTGTTTTCATCGCGTTTTTCAGCGACAGCTCTTCCAGATTTTCGGGCAGGGCGGCGACGACTTTGTTCAAAACGCCGTCGGCAAAGCTTACCTGTGTCAGGTCGAGCTTTTTCAAATGCTTTAAGGACGGAAGAATATCGTCCGTCAGGCGTTTCGCGCCTTCATCGGTCAGCTCGCACAGCGGCAAAGACAGGCTTGTCAGCGCCGTCTGCGCTTTTTCGCTTTCCGCCAGCCGGTCCGCCAACGGATGCAATCCGCCGTCAAAGGTGCGAGCGCGCGTTCCCGTAACGGACAGTTCCGAAACGGCGAATTTATCCATGCCGTCGGCGCACACGGCCAAATCCTTTGCGGACAGGGTCGCGGCCTTCAACGACAGGGAATCGGTGTTCATCAGGCTTTCGGGAAGGAAATCGACATCGGGGGCGTAAGCTCCCCACAGCAAAACGGACGTCATTCTTTTTTCGGCGAAAGCGGGGGCCAGAGCCTCGATCGTTTTGCGGCAGTTGGTTTGCGTATCGGCGCCGTAAGCGTCGCGGTCGTAAAAGTTGAAAACGAGCTTTCCCGTTTCCAGCGCGGAAGACAATGCGGCAACGCCTTTGGCCGTCAGGCAACCGTCCTTTTGCAGGGTCGTTAAAATATCCGCCGTTGCCATATCGTCCTCCGCTTTTGTTGTTGTCAGCGCCCGCGGGACTGCAAAGTCGCTTGGCGCACCGCGTTCATCATTACTTGGTTCTTTCGGCGCTGGAAGGCGGCCGTTCCGCCGTTTTCGCCGAGTTGGGAGCGGCCTTCGGGACTTAACGCGTTCCAAACCGTTTGCATGTCTTTTGTGTTTTTCCAGTATTCGGGTTTGAACGCCGCATCGACCTGTTTCGTCGTGACCAGATCGGACAGAATCGTCGTTCCGTCAGCGGCCGGAGTCAGATAATCCGCCGGCTTCAAATACTCGCCGCAGGTTTTCAGCATTTTCAGAACGTCTTCGAACGAATCCGATTTCGCGGCGGCGGCGAACAAGCCCTTGTTGATGATGTCCTGCTTTGTCGAACACAGCTTTGCGGCTTCCTCGATCGGGCGGGTCTGCTTCATCATTTTGTTGATTTCCGCGCCGTGCCATTCAAAATATTCGTTTGTCGCGGTGTTTTTGCCATTCAGCCCGTTCAGAAGCCGGTGTCCGTTTTCCGAAAAACGGTTGCCGGACAAGTTGATATGCTTGACGCCCGATTGCTCAAAGGCTTTCGCCAGTTTTCGAGCATGCTCGTCGGTCAGACCGCAGGACGCTATTTCAACGACTTTCAGATTTTTCAGTTTCGGCAACGTTTCGATAAAACCGTCGAAATTCGCGTTCATCACGTCCGTTTTCGACAGGTTCAGGTATTCCAGTGACAACGGCAATTTCGACCAGTCAAATGGTTTCGCGTCGTTTTTGTCCCCCGACAGGAGCGTCATTTCGCGCATGGTCAGTTTGCGCACCGGATTTTGAGCCGCCATATCCAGTATCGTATCGCCGATCTTTATTCCCTGTTCCGTTCTGCAGCGTTCGACTTTCAGTTCGCGCAGGGAATCTTTCGGCAGGCCCTCGGGCGTATAAGCGTTGACCGCCGTGTCGGACAAAGTCAGTTTTTCGATATGGGGAAATCTGTTTCCGGCGACGTAGGAGCTTAAAATCGCATTTTGCAGCGCCAGCGTCCGGACGGGACTGTTGTCGTCGGCGAAAACGGACAGTATCTCCGGATCGAAACGAGCCGAAGTCGAAAAATTCTTTAAGGTCACGGCCGTTTTTTGATAGGACGCGATCATTTCTCCCATCGTTTGCGGATCGAACAGGCGAACGTCGATTTCGGCGGCGGCGTTTTTGTCGATCATCTGTTTTCCGAGCGCCGCGCTTTCGGGTTCGAGACGGCTTGTATCGGCGCCTTTTCCCGTTTTGCGACCGAGCGTGTAGCCGGCCATCGCGCATTCGGATGCGGCCTGGCGTTCGGGAGTCATCGGCGGATTTAAAGTCGGCATGGCAAGCTCCTTATCGGTTCAGTCCGGCCATGCGGTTTTTCAGCATGGCGGCGGTAACAAGGCTTTTGGCTTTGATGAAACTCGGGCGGCCGTCTTTGCCGTCCATCTGCATCCGGTGTTTTTCGGAAACTTTGTCCCACAACGCCTGCATATCCTTCGGATTCGCCCAGCGTTTCGGTTCGAAAATCTGCGCCAGACAACCGGCTTCGGCCGCGTGCGTCAGCAACGTCTTGCCCTTGTCGTCGGTCAGCAGAAAGTCGGCGGGTTTAAGCGGTTTCAGATCAAGCGATTCGCCGATCCGGCCGGCTTTCGCGGCGGTGAACGGGTCGGCGGCTTTTTCGGCGTCGGTCATGACGGCGAACGCTTCGGCCGCGCGTTCCTGATCCAGAACGACCTGATACTTGGCTTCGTTGACTTTTTCGGCGGCGCGCAGCGCTTCGGCGGTGGCGGGGTCGATCGTGTTTTCATCCGGACCGAGGAGGGTTTTGCGCGCGACGGCGGGCGGTTCGGAATATCGTGTTTGATAAACCGAGCAGTCTTCGTTTGAAACGGCGGCGACCAGCCGTTTCGCCGCGGCGTCGTCCAGCGCGTTGCCCGACACGTCCAGCCGGCGCACGTTCATTTTCGGCAGAACGGCGAAAATGTCGCGGCACGACGCTTCGTCCATGCCCGACGCGGACAGGTTCAGGTCGGTCAGTTGCGGTGCTTTGAGCAAACCGGCGGCGACCTGCGCGGCAACGTGCCAGTCGCCCAAATCGGAACGGGCGGCGTTCAGATCGCGCATGGCGTCGGGCAACATCGGCAGGAAATTGCCGGTCGCTTTGTTCCACACGTTGTTTCCCGACAGGTCGAGGCTTTTCAATGCGGCCTTTTTGCCGGTGTTTTTCAGCAAAGCTTCCGCGTCTTCGCCGTTCAGGCCGCATTCCGGCAATCCGATCCGTTCGACCGACGATTCCGTCAGCGACGGCGCAAACGTTCCGTCGTGCAACGATTCGGCGATGTCGCACCGGCGGATTTCAACGTTTTTCAGCGTCTTCGTTTCCGTCAGCGTCTTCGACAAAGCGGCGCACGCGGCTTCGCCGAGCGGCAATTCATTCATTTCCAGCGTCGCGATCTTCGTTTTGTTCAGACAAGCGAACAGGTCGTCCAGCTTTTTATGGTCGCCGAAGCCCCGCGCGGCATTCGTCCGCAACAGATGGACGGGCGTGTACGAATAGCCGTAAACGGGATTGTGAAAGTCGATTTTCAGTTTTGTCGCCGTCGAAGCGGGCAAAATCTGCGCCAGAACCGTTCCGAATCCTTTCGGCGTATCGCAGAACGTTTTATAGTCCAAAACGATTTCGCCGTTTTCTGGCGTCAAAAGCCTGTCGGCCAAAGCGGAGGCTTTTTCCGGTTCGTATCCCGCTTTGTAAAGCAGGTTGGCGGCTTTGATTTTTTCGGCGGACATTTCTTACTCCTGGATCTTAATCGGACGCGACGCCCCAAAGAATCGTTTTTTGCGCGGAATGGCGCGACAGGACGGCCTGCAGCGACGCGTTCGTTACCGCCGCGTCGTCGGGAATGATGATGCAGGTCGGTTCGTCTTCGTCCAGCAAAGCCTCGATTTCCGCAGGCGTCCGCGCGACTTGCGCGTAGCCGGCCCGAACCAGCACTTTTTCCTGCCAGTCCTGCGTCAGCATGAACACCTGACACCCTTCGACGGACGGCTGGCGATACCGCGCGGCGATCTGCAGCGCGACATCGGGCAGCATTTCTTCGGGAGCGATCTCGTCAGCCACGGAACGCCTCCCTTACCGGTTGCGGTCGCGCATCTGCGCGGCGTAGGACAGGACTTGCGGCGCGGGGTTCTTTTTCACCGCCGCGGGTTCTTCGGCTGTCTGTTCTTTCCTGCCGGTCGGAGCCGCTTCGTTCGACGACGAAATCAGCTTCGACTTGTCGATGTCGCCGCGCTTTTCGATCTTGGTCACGAAAATCGGGTTGTAGACCGTTTCGGGCGACGACTTCACCATCGTTTTGCCGATCGTTTCTCCGTCGGCGGCGTCGCGGAGCAACAGCGCGCCCGCCATGTAAGCGGAGATTTCTTCGGGGTTCGGACGGCCTTTCGTCATGAAGTCCACCTGTTCGTCGATCTTGTCCGCGGCGTCGGGAGCCTTGCGGTCGATGTAGGTGATGCCGTTGCGGTCGAACATCGCCTGCACCTTCGGGCTGATGTCTTCGCTGACGACGACCGTGCGGTGCGCCTTTTCGTCGGACAAAACGTGCGTGATGACCGGTTCGCCCTTGTTGTTCGTCAGCAACGTCGTGACGCCGATTCCCGTTTCGGAACGGTTTTCCGCCATTTTGACGGCTTCATCCGTGTCGTCGACATCCTGCAGGGTGGATAGCGACTGGTTCCACAGCGAACGGATGTTCGCGGCGGACAGCGCCGGAATCGCCAGCGATCCGACGAACGTGTCGTGCGGGATCAGGTCTTTCGGTTCGGGCGTTCTCATCACGGACGCGTCGGACAGGACGGCTTCGACGATCGGCGCGTCAGCGACGGTATCGATGTTGTCGTTCAACACGTGCATCGTGCGGACCTGCTTGAATTCGGGCGCCTTCGCGGCGTCTTCCTTCGCGCGGGCGATCGCCGCGTTGATCGCGAAGTCGGGCAGGGCCTCCTTCGGGTCTTCAAGGCGGATGCCCGTCGATTTTTCCAAAGCGTCAACCAGCTGACCGCGCAGGACTTCAGCCTGATTATCGGCGTTTTGCGACCGGTCGATGTTGTACGCGTCCTTTAAGCGCATCGCACCGCTCAAAACGCCTTCTTCCAACTGCGGTTCGCCGATGCCGTGGCTGGCGGCGATGCGTTTCGCGATTTTGTACATCGATTCCATTTCTTCGCGGTCGATGCCGAGCGTTTCGGCGTGGCCGGGGCGGAAAATGCGGTCCATCCATTGTTCGAGGCTGGCTTCCAAACGGTCGCCGCGGGTCGCCAGACGGTCCTCCATCGTTTCCTTTTTCGGCTTGAAGCCTTCGCGCGGCTTGCCGATCGGACGCTGGCCGATGCGGCGCGGCGCGGTCGTCGCCGCCGGTTTTTCGACGGACGCGTTTTCCATGTACTTCGTCGCCAAACGCAGGTCGATTTCAAGCGAGCGCAGGTACGCTTCGTATTCCTGTGACAGTTCCATGCCGGAATTCTTGTAAAGCTGGGAATCGGGGTTCGTCAGCTGGCGCATGTCGGCGAAGAATCCCGCCATTTGTTCCGCGACCTGAAGCGTCTTCGGCGCGTTTTTGATGTTGATCAGCTCTTCTTCGGGAATGGCCGCCTGTTCTTCCTTCGTCAGACCGCCCTTGCGGTAGATCATCAGGTCTTCAACGAACGCGTCCGGATCGCGTTTGTAAAGTTCTTCGTTCGAGTAGTACAGCTGCGTCAGCGGCACGCCCGACAAAGAACCGGCGATACGGTCGGCGATGTCCTGTTCCGTCGGATCGGGCAGGTTCATCAGGTCGAGTTCGACGCCCAAACGGGACACGAACGGTTTGTCCATGTCTTCGGACCCCATGCCTTCGGTCGCGGGGTTGCCGGTGAAGTTCACGCGGAACGTCGGCGGGAACGAATCACGGCGCAGAACGACCGGACGGTTGCCGCCCGCCAGCACTTCGCAGGTGTCGACCTTCGGATCGGCCAGCATCGCCGTGTATTCGTACAGCTTCTGCAGAGTCCCGGGCTTGCAGCGGTTGATTTCGTCAAGCAACAGCGGACGGCCGTAGTCGGCGGAATTCGGGTCCAGAACGCGCACGGCGGCGCCGTCGCGGGTCGTGATGCCGATGCTTTGCGCGCCGGCGGACGCTTTGATGCCTTCACGGTCGCAGACCTGTTTGATGCAGGAGGAGATAACCTGCTTCTGATAGTTCTGTTCCTCGAAGGTGTTGCCCTTGACCTGAATGCCGTTCCAGTCGATCGAATAGATCTTTTTGCCGTTGCGTTCCTCTTCGGTGAACGCTTTGCCGAGCGCGTTTTTCAGCATAGCGATGCTTTCGGCTTTCAACCCCTGCGACGGGTCGGCGTTGCCGAGCATGATCTTTGCGTCGATAGCGGCTTTTTCGGCGTCGGCGGCGCTGGTGTCGAAAACGGTTTCGCAGAACAGCGTGCCCATGTCGACGTCTTTGCAATTGACCATCAGCGCGCCTTTCGGGTGCGTCAGTTTGCCCAGCGTCTTGAACGCGAAGCTTTTACCGATGGACGGGGCGCCGATATAGCCGGAAATGTAGCTTTTCTTGGCGTCGTCGGTGCGGTTCGGGTCGCGCAGGGTCAGCTCTTCCTTTAAATAAGGGAGCATGCTGCGGGACGGCAGTTTTCGCATCAGTTCGAAATAGAGGCGTTCTTCGACGGAAATGTCGCCTTTGCCTTCACGCATCGTGCGGAACGTCAGCACGCCGTCGTCGCTCGCCAGCGTTTCGAAAACGCCTTCCTTGTTCGCGCCGACCGGAAGCGGTGTTTCCTCCAGTCCGAAATAAACTTCTTTAAGTTCTGCCATTTTCTCTCTCCTTTTAAAAGACCGTCGCTTTGGCGGGCGGCGGCCCGTAAAACGTCTGTCAGCGCGAACCCTTCTGCGCCTTGAGCGTATCGAGGATACGCCCGAAATCCTTTGCTTTTCTGTCGTTTGTCTGCGCTTCGACCTTGCGCATTTCCGCCATGCGGCGGTTTAGCATCGCGGTCAGCGCGCGTTCGATGTCCTTCGGTCCGGAAATGTGCACGCGGTCGATCCGTTTGGAACCGGCGCCCGCGCTCATTTCGTCGGCGAGGTTTTCGATCATGTTCCGGTTCTTTTCCGTCAGGATCATGTTGAACGTGACGTTGCCGGCTTTGGCCTTTTCGCAAATCGTTTTGATCATCGGGACGGATTCTTTTTCATCGTTGAAATTTCCGTCCGAAACGACGAAGAAATGCGTCGCGCCGGCGTATTCCTGCTTTTTGTTGTTTTTGATTTTCGTCATCGTCGTTTCGATCGCGTCGGCCATCATGTCCTTGCATCCGCCGCAGTTGTCGCGAAGCGTCGTGATGCGCCGCGCGATTTCCGTATCCTTCATCCCCGGTTCGGCGATCGTCAGTGATTGCGGGTCGCCCGCCGCCGCGATATAGACGTTGAAGAACGGATTTTTGCGCGCGCTTTCAAACAGGATGCACGCGGTCGTCAGCGCCGTTTCCAGCTTGCTGCCCGGTCCTCTGCCCATCGAACCGGAACGGTCGATCAGAATGGCGATGTCGATCGGCGCGGGTGTCTTTTCCCGTTCGCCCTTCACACGGAAGTGTTCGAAGTCGCGTTCGTCGACTTCCTGTCCCGTCGCCAGCTTTTTCTGCCGTTCGACGTACGAATCGACATCAAATTTGCTGATGTCGCCGTCTTCGGGGACAAGCTGCCGCTTGTTCGATTCCTTTTCCGCGCCCAGATACGAGTTCTGCATACGGACCAGCTGGCTTTTCAACCGTTTCGCCGTCTGCTGGTGGTCTTTGACGATCTGGTTGTATTCGTTGATGCTTTGCAGATTTTCGGGCAGGAACGCGCGCAGGTCGCGGGCGTCGGCTTTTTTGTCCGACTTGGACGCCTTGTCCGACGGGTTCCAGTTTTCGTTCTGTTTGCCTTTGCCCGACGAATCTTTCGAAGCGGCGTCGGAATTATTGTTCGAATCCGATTCGTTTTGTTGAGAATCGGCTTTATCCGATTTGTCGGAGGATTCGGTTTGTTCGGTGTTTTGCGCGTTGTTTTTATTATTGATCAGGTCTTCAACCGTTTCGCCGTCGTCGTCCTTTCCGGATTCCTTGTCGTCGGAATCGTCTTTGCCGGAGTCTTTATTATTATCGTCTTCCTTGTCGTTTCCGACGCCGGCGGTTTTGTCGTCTTTTCCTTCGTCGTTGTTTTCTTCGCCGTTTTTGCCTTTCGCGCTTTTACCGTCGGATTCCTTTTCGTCGCCGCCGTTTTCGCGCTTGTCTTTCATATCCTTGACGGCTTGGCTCATCTGTTGTTCCATCTGCTCGAGCTGCCGGTCGGTTTCGGTTTTCTGATTGCCGTCCTTGTTTTCGTTGTTTTCGCCGTCGTTGCCGCTCTGACCGCCCTGCTGTTGCTGATTCTGCCGGTCCTGCTGATCGCCGTTGTTTTGATTTTGCTGTCCGCCCTGTTGTTGCTGTTGCTGAAGCTCTTTTTCCTTTTCTTTTTCGCGGACGATTTCGGGAATCAGGTCGGCCACGTAGCGGTCGTACAGGTCGTCAACGATCTCCGCGCGGCGGCGGGAGCATTCCTCGGCCTTCTTCGCGTAAACCGAAGCGCCGAACAAGCGGTCGCGCGCCGTCGGTTGCGTGTTTTCCAACGTCGTGCAAAGGGCGCGGATGTCGGCGAAACATTCGTCGGGCGTCATCGGATTGCCGTCTTTGTCCTTGCCGGACAGCCATTCCTTGCGCACGCCGACGCGACGCCAGCCTTCGTCCGTATCCTCCGCCATGCCGTTGTTGACGTAGAACGAATAGCGCAACAAGGCTTTCAGGTTTTTGTACAGATCCATCGGCGCGGGTTTGTCCGGTTCGGGCTTGTTTTCGTCAAACGCCCGATGGAGCGGCAGGCAAAGCGTCGTTTCGACGGTGTTGACCGCCGTGCCGAAGTCCTGCGCCGACCGTTGCGACTGGTTGACGGCGTAGCGGTTCGCATAGTTGTTTTCGGCTTCGTCGAACGTCAGGTAGCGCATCCGGTAATCGGTGTAGCGGAATTCCATTTCCCGATCGGCGATCAGGCGTTCGGCTTCCGTCAGGTTCGGATCGCGGCGGCGTTCGTCGGCTTTCAGAAGGGCCTGATAAGCGGCTTCCGTGCCTTTCGGTTCGAACAGCGTGCCCTGCGAATGGCCGATTTCGTGCAGGTTGGCGGCGCGCGAATGTTCGATGCCGATCATCAGCGACCAAACCATGTCGAGGTTGATGCGGTTTTCCTGCGAATTGAAATAGAACGCGACGTCCGGATATCGGTCGGGCGCGCCCCAGGCGATCTTCGTTTTCGGATTTTTCAGCGACGTCGCCAGAATGAACGCGTTTTCGCGCAGTTCCGTGCGGGCGTCGGGACAGTGCGCGATCTGGTTCCACAGCGGCAGGGCGGAAACCTTTTTCGCCTGCAGTTCCTCCGGCCAGTTCTTCATCAGGTCGGGCGTGTTGTCCAGCGCGGCGAGCGCCGCTCCCCACAACAACTGGTTCTGCGGCGTTTTCAGGCTTGGAGTCGCGGGGGCTTTTCCCGTTTTCAACGCCGTTCTGACTTTGGCGAGTTCGGCGTCGAACGCGCCGGCGTCGGCCGCCGTCGGACGGAGGTCGTCGGCCAGCTTGTCAAAGGTCTTGTCGGAAAAACGCCCTTTCGCGAATATGTACGCCGCGTCGGCGCGAATCACGCTCAACGGATTCGCCATGATATCGTCGATGCTTTTCCCTTGTTGTTCCGAAGCCATTTCCCGTCAGTCCCGCAAGAAAGTCATTTTCCTGAAAAGATACCAGATTTCTTTTATACGGACAAGAGATTTTGGACAAATAACGCCGTTTTTGTACATATTTTTGATTCCTCTATAAAAAAAGTGTAAAAGTCTTTGACCGCGGGGGCGGGAAGTGTTTAAAATCGTGTTCAAACAAATTACGAACGGGGTGATCCGATGACTGATTGTCCGGCCGAAAACGATGTCGGCAAAATGAGTTTCGAAGAAGCGCTCGCCGCGCTGGAGGATATCGTGCGGCGGATGGAAGCCGGACGCGTCAGTCTGGACGACGCCGTCGCTTTTTACGAACGCGGAACCTTGCTGCGCCGCCATTGCGAACAGAAACTGGCGGCCGCCCGTTTGAAAATAGATGCCGTGACCGCTTCCCTTGACGGAAAGGCGGACGGGCTGACCTCGTTGCCTGATGGAGAAAACGCATGACCAATCTGATCGCCGCCATTAAAGAAACCGCCGCCGAAGTCCGCGCCAAGATCGACCGGCTTCTGCCCGTTCCGGAAACTGTTGAAAAACGCGTCGTCGAGGCGATGCGCTATTCGTCCATGGCCGGGGGCAAGGCTTTGCGGCCGTTCATGGTCCTGCAGTCCGCGTCGCTGTTCGGTATCGACAAGGCGCGGGCGCTGCGCGTGGCCGTCGCGTTGGAAATGGTGCATTGCTATTCGCTGATCCACGACGATCTGCCCGCGATGGACAACGACGATATGCGCCGCGGACAGCCGACCTGCCACAAGCAGTACGACGAAGCGACGGCGATTCTGGCGGGCGACGGATTGCTGACCCGCGCGTTCGGCGTCATCGCTTCGGAGCATTGTTTGTTCGAACCGGCGATTCGCATCCAGCTGATTTCCGAACTGTCCAAAGCCGCCGGCGTGAACGGCATGATCGGCGGGCAGATGCTGGATATCATGGCGGAAACGCAGGAAGACATGTCGCTGTCCGAAGTCATCCGCCTGCAAAAAATGAAAACAGGCTGTCTGTTCTCGTTCGCTTGCGAATCGGGCGCCATCATGGCCAAAGCGTCGTACGAAGACCGGCAAGCGCTGAAATCCTACGCTCGCGACATCGGTCTGGCGTTTCAGATCACTGATGATATCCTTGACGTCGAAGGCGACGAACAATCAATGGGCAAAGCCGTCCGGAAGGATCTGGACGCGCACAAAGCGACGTTCATTTCGCTCCTCGGATTGGAAAAAGCGAAAGAACAGGCGGATTCTTTGTCGTATCAGGCGATCGCCGCGTTGGAGCGCTTTGACGAAAAAGCCGATTATCTACGCGATTTGGCGCGTTATATCGTGGAACGCCGTTCATGACGGAAACGTCATCCCGTTTGTTGGATAAAATCGCGTCTCCCGCGGATCTGCGAAAGCTCTCCGTTTCCGAACTGCCCGATCTTGCCGCCGAAATCAGGAAGGAAATCATCCGCGTCGTGTCGAAAACGGGAGGCCATCTGGGATCGAGCCTCGGCGTCGTCGAGCTGACGATCGCTCTGCATTATGTTTTCAACACGCCGGACGACCGGCTGATCTGGGACGTCGGTCATCAGGCGTATGCGCACAAGTTGCTGACGGGACGGCGCGAGAAATTCGAGCGTTTGCGGTGTGAAGGCGGCTTGTCCGGTTTCCCGAAGCGGTCCGAAAGCCCGTTCGACGCGTTCGGCGCGGGGCACAGTTCGACGTCCGTTTCCGCCGCGGTCGGCATGGCGGCGGCGCGCGACATCCTCGGACGGAAAAACAACGTCGTCGCGGTCATCGGCGACGGGTCGATGAGCGCCGGCATGGCGTTCGAGGCGCTGAACAACGCCGGCGACAAAAACACGCGCATGGTCGTCGTCCTGAACGACAACGACATGTCGATCGCGCCGCCGGTCGGGGCGTTGAGCCACCACTTGTCGCAGATCATTTCCTCCAAGCAATACATGACGTTGCGTCAGGCGGCGATCGATATGGCGGAAAAACTGCCGCAATTCGTTAAAACGGCGGCTTTGAGGGTCGGACAGCACGCCAAAGGGCTGATCACCGGCGGCACGATGTTCGAGGAACTCGGCCTGTATTACGTCGGTCCGATCGACGGTCACAATTTCGAACAGCTCATTCCGATTCTGACGAACGTCCGCGACGCGCCGGAGGATTATCCGATCGTCGTCCACGTTCTGACGCAGAAAGGGCACGGCTATACGCCCGCCGAAAAACAGCCGTCGAAGTTCCACGGCGTTTCCGCGTTCGATATCGACACGGGCGAAATGCTGCCCAAAAAGAACAGCAAGCCGTCTTACACCGGCGTTTTTTCCGATATGATCTGCGATTTGGCGGCGCAGGACCCGAAAGTCGCGGCGATCACGGCGGCGATGCCGTCCGGCACGGGACTTGACGTGTTCGCGGAACGGTTCCCGAACCGCTTTTTCGACGTCGGCATTGCGGAACAGCACGCGGTCACGTTCGCGGCGGGATTGGCGTGCGAAGGGATAAAACCTTATGTCGCGCTGTATTCCAGCTTTTTACAACGTGCTTACGACCAGATTTTGCATGATGTCGCTCTGCAGAGTTTGCCCGTCCGTTTCGCGATCGACCGCGCGGGGTTCGTCGGCGAAGACGGCGCGACGCACAACGGCGTTTTCGATTTGGCGATGTTGTGCCCGATGCCGAACATGGTGGTCATGGCGCCGTCGGATCAGGCGGAATTGCGCTCGATGCTGCTGACGATGAACGGCATCAACGACCGCCCGTCCGCCGTTCGTTATCCGCGCGGTTCCGGTCCGTTGAGCGACTTGCCCGACGTCGTCGAACCGCTTGAAATCGGCAAAGGACGAATCGTGCGCGAAGGCAACCGCGTCGCGCTGTTGAGTATCGGAACGCGCCTGAAAGCCTGCCTTGACGCGGCGGACATCCTGTCGCTGAACGGCGTGTCGGCGACGGTGGCGGACGCCCGTTTCGCCAAGCCTTTCGACGAAAATCTGCTGCTTGAGCTGATCGAGGGGCATCAATCCATCTCCGTTGTCGAGGAAGGCGTCGAGGGCGGATTCGGCGCGCTGATCCTGACGTGGCTGGCAAATCACGGATTGCTGGAAAAAACGAAAATCCGCTTTATTACCGTTCCTGACCGGTTCATTGAACAGGCGTCCGCGGAACGTCAGGCGGAAATCGCGCGGATCGACGCGCGTTCCATCGCGCAAAAAGTGCTGGAAACGGTGCGCTGACAATGAAAAAGAAAATTCGGGCGGACGAAATGGTCGTTCTGCAAGGGCTGGCGCAAACGCGCGCCGAAGCCGCCGCGATGATCATGGCGGCGCAAATTTGCGCGGGTGACCGGCGAATCGACAAAGCCGGCGACCTTTTGCCGTCCGACACCGTTTTGCGCATGAAGGGAAAAACGTTCCCGTGGGTGTCGCGCGGCGGGCTGAAGCTTGAAAAAGGGCTGAACGAATCGGGGGCGGATCCGACGGGTGTTGTTTGTCTGGACGTCGGATGTTCGACGGGCGGTTTTACGGACGTTTTGCTGTCGCGCGGCGCCGCGAAGGTTTACGCCGTCGATGTCGGCTACGGGCAACTGGCGCATAAATTGCGAATCGACCCGCGAGTCGCCGTCCTTGAGCGCACGAACGCCAAAAATTTAACGGCGGAGCAAATCCCCGAACCGGTCGGCATGATCGTTTGCGACGCCAGCTTTATCGGGCTGAAAACCGTTCTTGAAACGCCGCTAAAGTTCGCCGATCCGCGGGGCGCTTGGCTGATCGCGCTGATCAAGCCGCAATTTGAAGTCGAAAAATATCAGGTCGGCGAGGGCGGAATCGTCCGCGACCCCGCGCTTCACGCCGAAATTTGCGCCGGTATGAAGGCGTGGCTGGCTTCCTTAAGCGGATGGACGGTCGAAAAAATCGTCGAAAGTCCGATAAAAGGGGCTGACGGGAATACGGAATTTTTACTAATCGGGCGATACAATCGGCAATAATATCCCTTTTTTCCGATTCGTTCGGGGAAAAGTTGCCAAGAAAGGTGTGCCCGATGTCGCTTTTGAAAAAAGCTTTTTTACTGTCGACGGCGTTGACCGTCGTTTGTCCCGCTTTCGCCTCGGTTATTCAGATTGCGGATACCCGGACCATAGCGGCGGGAGAGGACAGTGTTTATCAGGACGTCAGCGGGGGCATCGTCGTCCGTGCGCCGGCAAATCTGACGTTTACGGGCGGCGTGATCTGGGATTACACATCGTACAGCACGGCTGTGCCTGCAGATTTATCTCCAACGAATATTTATAATCCGGCGACGGACGCGGACAATTATTGGATAGGGCGCACGGCGATTTCCGGAAACGTGGTTATTGAAAACGGAAATTTTTACGATTCGGCGTCGGGCGGAATAAAATTTTATAAAGGCCATGACGTTACGAGCAAAAGCATAACGACCTATGATGAAGAAATGAACCCGACGACAAGAGTCTATGCCGTTGATTCAAGCGGAAATTTTTCCATTAACGGCGGGAATTTTTATTTTGCGCACAGAACGGATAATCAATTTCTGTTGAAAGCAAATGCCGACAGCAATTCGCTTTTTTATCTGAACAACGGGACGTTTGATTTTCAGACGGGGACGAAAGCGTCGTTCGGCACCGTGCCGGCAAATCAGATGGAAGTTCACGGCGGCACTTATATCTTCCATAACGGCGGCGAAATGGTTTGGACGGCGGCTGACATTCTTTTCCAGGATGACGCCCGCTATACGGCTTCGAACTTTTCGGGACGGGGCACTTTAACGACATCTTCGTCTTTCGGTTCGCCGCAGGAGTACGGCGGAAGCGCGACGACGCACATCAATACGCCGATTTTGTGGCGGGAAGGAACGCTTAATCTGTATCAGGGCGTTATGGAACTGAAACAGGACGTTACCATCGGCAGTTTCACGTTCGGAGCGGCGTATGCGACGCTGAATGTCAATGATAAACGGGCCTTGACGGTCGAAAACGATTTCGTTATGCAGGCCACGTCGTATTTGATCGGCGACGGAACGTTGCGATTGGTCGACGGCGCGGATGCGGATTTCAATCAGTTGAAATTCGGCGAAATCATTTCCCTTGGAAACGGAACGGGCACTTTGACGTTCAGAGGGGATTCGGAAGTCAAAAAAATAACGTTGGACAACGCCACTTTGAACGTCAGCGCCAACCTCAGCGTTGACGATTTGACATTGCGAAACGGTACGACGGCTAATCTGGACGGTAATTTAGCCGTCGGAACGTTGACCGTCGGCGACAGCGAAATCGCTTATGTGCGGGAGGAAGCTTCCTTACAATTCAACAAAACGGCGACCTTGTACAATACGACGCAGATATCGGTGAGCAACACCGTCGACAACGGCAATATCGTTATCAATCCGGCGTCGCAATCGCAACAGTCCGGCGGAGCCGGCGCCGATGAAACCTCGGCGGTCAGCCTGAATTTCGAAGACGAAGAAAATTCCGACCGGCGTTTTGAAAACAACAAGATATCCGTTAAAGGGCAACCGAACGGTGTTGTCAATTTCAACCAATCGAGAGGCGCTGCGCTCAACAATATGACGCTGTTGTACGCGACGGCCAATTTCAATAAGGGATCGTCGAGTTTTTCGACCGTCGTGCTGGGCAACATCGACAATTCCAAACCCGGTTTGATAACGGTTGCGGAAGGGGCGAGCCTGACGATCGACACGCTGACGTCGCATTACGGATCGGAATCGCGGATCAACGGAACGCTGGATATCGGAGCGGGCAGCGTGATCGACGGCGACAGAAGCAGTTATTCCGTCGTTTCGGGAACGGGAACGCTGGTCGCGTCCGGCAATGTGACGTTCAACGGTTTGTTTAAAGATTTCAATACGTTGAAAGTCAACGCCGACGCGGCGGATGTTACAATGACGGTGGCCGGTCTGACGGGAAAGGACAAGATTAAAAAAATTCAGTTTTCCGGTACGCACGAAGGCCGTTTGAACATCAACGCGGGGATGCTGACCATCAATTCGCTGATTTTCGACGAAGGATCGGACGGCGAGATTCTGATCGGCGACAACGGGACGCTGGCGCTGGATGCCGGAACGGGCGAAGCGACGGATATCATATCGGGAACGGGAACCATTTCCGGTCCGACGGGAACGCTCCGTTTGGTCGGGCAGACCGGAATAAACTTCGGCGGCGGAGGCGGCGGCATCGGAACGCTCGGGAAATTGGAAATCGGGACCGGAACGGCAAAAATTTCGAGCAATCTGACGATCGGATCGGTTTCTTTTTACACGAACGAAGGCGGGACGCTTGAAATCGAAAGCGGGACGACGCTGACGCTCGCGTCTTTGACGACGGGGTCGGGAAATACCGTTGCGGGCGCGGGAACGCTGAAACTGACATCGACGACGCCGTCGACGTTGGGCGGAACGACGAATTTGAGCACGCTCACTCTTCAGGAAACGGGGATGAGTGTGAATTTCACGGGCAACGCTTCCGTTGCCACGTTGAACACGGCCGCGGGCAACACTCTTGACATTGCGGCGGGCAAGAAACTTTCTCTGACGGACGCGGGAACGAGGGTGACCGTTCAGGGCAACGGCACGATGGCGGTTTTGCATAGCGCAAATCTTTCCGCGAACGATATCAACGGGCTTGAAATCGCCGGAACGGCGACGGTTACCGGAACGGTGAAAAACATGACCGTTACCGGAACGGCGACCGTCGATACCGAATTGAATGTCAGCCAGAGCCTTACAATGCAAGAGGGCGGCGTCGTAAACGGACCGCTCGTTCGTCTGACGGGGGGAACGGCAACCTTCGCCGCCAATTCGCTGGGAGCGGCTTCCTTTGTCGCCGCGGCGGGGACGACGACGGCTTTTACGGGTGACAACGCGCCGACGTTGCTGACTTTCACCGATACGACATCCATGGTTTCGATCGGCACGGGCGCGACCCTGACCGTCAATCAGGATCTGTTGAGCGGCACGATCAGCGGCGCGGGGACGCTGAAACTGAATAAAAGCGGCATGAACGTCGCTTCGCCGATGGCTAACCTGAATACGGTTACGGTTCAGGAATCCGCGGTTTTGAACGGCACTTTGCGCAATATCGGCACGTTGAACGCGCTTTCGCCCGTCCGGTTGAACGCGGACGCCGTCGTCGGCACGTTGAACGCGAATGCGGAGATGACCGTTCAGCAAACGCTGACCGTATCGAACTCGGCCGCGTTTGCCGACAATACTTTGACGGGTATCGGCACGCTCGTTCTGAACGGTTCCGCAACGTTCGGCGAAAACGATTTTTCCGAAGGCAGCGTGCAAGCGGCGGGATTCACCGTTAACGACGGGGCGACTTTCCAGTTGGGGACGCTCGTTCTGACGGGGGACGGCGCCGTCAGCGGCGGAACGTTGGCGCTTGTCGGTCAGAATACGGGGATCGCCAGAAAGTTTTCGGTCGATAAATTGAACGTTGCGGGCAAGGTTTCCTTTAACGCGGGGGAATCCGTCGTCAAAGCCCTGTCGGGCAACGGTACCGTGGTCATCGGTTCCGGCGCGACGGTCCAAGCGGCCGGAACGTCGACTGTGGCGGTGGAATCGCGGGGAAATCTGGTGCTGCGGGATAATCTGACCATCGGTTCGGGGACTTTTGAAAACGGTTCCAAAATCGATATGCGGGCGTTGACGCTGACGGCGGATACGCTGACGTTCAATCGCGGTTCCGAAGTATCCTTTACTACAAAAGGCATGACGCCGTTGTTGTCCGTCGGATCGACTTTGACGGCCGACGGGGTCAAGCTTGTTCCGAAGATCGCTTACAGTCAGGATTCGACCACGTTTAAACTGTCCGATAAAATGTGGACGGCGGGTTCGAGTTTTTCGTTTGAAAACAATCTTTATCAATTGACGGAAACGAATTGCGACGGCGGATTGTGCTTCGTCGTCAACAAAAAGGACGGCGCCGCGGCGGGAATCGCGGGCGGCGGAGGCGGAACGCAAAACAACAGCCGGACGGCGGGCGCTTTGCTGGACGGAGCCGTTTTCGGAGAACAGGACAAGATGTACAACGTGGCTTCCAGAATTTCCGATCTGGCGCAGAAAAGCAATCCGAAGGCTTACCATGACGCTTTGACGGCGTTGGCGCCGGACGTTTCCGGAGCCGTGACGAACGCGTCTTCTCAAACGCAGACCAAGCTGACCCAAGTTGTGTTCAACCGTATGGATACGTTGCGTGATTCTTTCGGCAAGTACGCGACTTTCCGCGCACGCGGCCGGTCGGGCGGTTCGGGATACGATTCGCGGTTGATGCGGGCTTCCGATTATTACAGACGCGCGGGGTATTATGACGACAACGACCGTCCCGTTCGTCCCAATCCTTCGCGTTACCGTTCTCCGACGCAGGAACAGCGGGATTACTATTATCGCACCCGTTCCGGCGAAGCGTCCGAAAGCCGGTCTCAAACGACGTCCTGGCAACGCCGTTACGATAAGAAGCGCATTCCCGTTTACGTCGGCGCGTGGGCGCAAGCTCTCTATAACAAAACGAGCTATAAATCCGCGTCCAAACAGGACGGTTTTGAAGGCGACACGACGGGATACGCCGCCGGTTTCGACGCCGTGTTCCTTGACGTTTTCGCGGCGGGCATCGGGTATTCCCATTCGTCGTCCGACATCAAAGCGCTGGGTCGCGACACGACTTATAACGCCGACACCTTCTTCCTGTACGGAATGTATAAGCCGTCGCAGTGGTATGTTTCCGGTATCCTGAATTACGGGACGGGTTCGTTCGAGGAAATCAAGAACGTCGGCGGAATCAATGTCAACGACAGTTATGATTCTTCGATGTTCGGCGGGCAAGTCATGGTCGGGTATGCGTTTGAAAAATGGCGCCCCGCGTTCGGGATCCGGTACGCGTCGATTTCGCAGGACGGACGCACCGATTCGGTCGGACAGGTCATCGGATCATCGTCGAACAAAGTGGTCACCGCCGTTGCCGAAACGCGCTGGAGCAAGCCGTTGCAAAGTTTTGGCGAACCGATGTTCGAACTGTACGGGGCTTTGAGCTATGACATTTCCAATTCGGCGGACGAGGCGACGGTTCAATTGTCGAACGGGGCGACCTATACGGTCAAAGGTTCCGATCCGGATCCGTTCGGCGCGCAGGTCGGCGCGGAATTGAACTGGACGTTCAAGGAAAAGATGGAGCTGTCGACCCGCTACGAACTGGAAGTCAAGCCCGATTATTTCTCGCATACGGTCATGGCGACGTTCCGCTATATGTTCTGACCGTTTTGATCGGTTGATTTTATGAAAGGCCCCTTTTAGTTTCGACAACGGAAGGGGCTTTTCAATGCGGAAGTATCTGTCCGTTTTCAATCCGTGCTGTTTGATTTCGTTGCTCGTGTCGTTCTTTTTCGCGCGCGGCACGATATCCATCGGCACGATGTACGCTTTCCTGCCCGTGATGAACGGTATCGTGTCTGCGGCGGCGGCGGGGATGGTGTACTGGATCATCGAACGGAAAAGGTCCGCTTCGTCCCGCCGGGGCAGGCAAGCGGTGCTGACGGGGGCTTTGGCGGGCGTTTTATGGATCTACGCACTTGAATATCCGCAGGTGTCCGTTTTCTTTTTCTGTCTGGTCGTCGTTGCGGCTTATTCGGACGCGCGCGCTTTCTTTAAAAAAGGGTGGTCTTTCCTTGCGCCGGACAAGAGCCTGACGCCCGCGAACGCGCTGGAACTGTTCGGCTTTATGGTGTCGCTGATGACGTCGTTCATCATGCTGAATCTGACGCTTCAGAACATTTACGCTTTTTTCGGAAGGAAAGCCTTTAATTTTTCGGAAGGTGTCGATTCGATTTCCGACGCGTTGTATTTCACGTTTACGTTTATGACGACGGTCGGATTCGGCGACATCGTGCCGTTGAACGTCGTCGCCAAAGTCGTCGTTGCCGCCGAATGCGCCGTCAGCTATTTGTGCCTGGCGATGTTGATCGGCGTCGTCAACCGCGGAATCCGTCCGCCGCCGTAAAAGCGAAAAATATATTGCATTTTTAATAGATATTGTTTAGCATAGATATAGTTTTCAATATATTATGGAGAAAAATAATGAAAAAAATCGAAAGCGTGCAAGAATTCGTTGAAAAGATGGATTCCGCCAAGAAGCTGAATCCGAAGGATTTATCCTCGGACCAGGATCTGACGATAGCGATCATGAATTTGATTTCGATAGAAGAGCATTTGATTTTTTCCGGCGCGAAAACGGGCAAAAGCAATTTTTACGATCTGATCGCCGAAGTGCGTGAAATGCGCAAAAACCTGATGCTGAAAATCATTCCGTCGTACGAAGGCGAAGTGTGGTGCATATCGAAGCACCTGTTGGCGTCGGCGATGCGCCTGATGGAAGTCGGAACGAAACAGCAAAGCATGAAGAACACGCAGGAAGCCTATAAGCTGTTCAATCAGGCGTACGATCTGTACTGCCTGTTTTGGGGGCTTAACATGAACCTGATTAACGCGGGCGAACTGAAATGGATCGAGGATAAGCCCGAGGACGTCAAAGCGTTGTCCGCGAAGATCGAAAAGAATGCGCCCGCCGCTTCTTCCGTCAAAGAAAAGCAGGATGCCGTCGCCGAAACGCCGGCGGAACAGGCAGACGCTCCCGTCCCCGATACGACGGTCGGTAAATTGAAAGCTTTTGTCCGCAAAGCCGTCAACTGCTGCATCGAATAAGGCTTTCCCCGTTAAAAAGGAAAAGCCATGACGGAACAACTGCCGCCGGAAATCATGCAAAAAGCGGTGAAAGGCCTTTCTTACATCGCGCATCCGTTGCGTTTGCGGATATTGGAATATCTGGACGTCAGCGGTCGCTCGTCCGTGTCGCAGATCGCGAAGGCCGTTGACGAAGATCAGGTCATCGTGTCCCAGAGTTTGCGAAAAATGCGCGACGCCCGACTGGTCCGGACGGAGCGGAAAGGCATCTTCGTTTATTACGGGATTTGCGAAGAATATCCCGCCAGCCTGTTCGTTTGCATGCGCAAGCTGTACGGCGTGATGACCGACAGTTTCGAATACTGTCTGGACGGGTGCAAAAAGATCCTGCCGCGGGACTATACGACGCTGGCGGCGGGACGCATCAAGCTGTTCGCCCACTACGACAAAATGCGGATTCTGGAATATCTGACCCTGTTCGGGGAAAGCAACGTCGGCGACATCGCGGCGGGCGTCGGGCTGGAACCGCTGAAGGTGTCGCAATTCCTGAAAAAGATGAAGGAAGACGAATTTGTCGCCTGCCGTCGCGACGGACGTTTCGTTTTTTACGCCGTCCTGAAAGGCATACCGAAAACGGCCGTGCTGTGCATCCGTAAACGATACGATTCCCTGACCGACAAATCGTTGTTTTAAGCAAAGCAAAACCCCCGCCTGAAAAAGCGGGGGTTTCGTTTTTTTTAATATCAGAAATCGTACTGATACTGAACGCCCAGAATGTTGGCCTGCGCGTCATACTTGACGTCGGCCGTTCCCGGACCGCCGGCCGCGCCGTTGTGCGCGCGGTACGTCCGCATGAACAGATGCGCGTAAGCGACGTCGATGCGGGACTTCTTGTCGAAGTTGTACGTAAAGCCGAGCGACGCCCAGTAGCGGCTCTGGTCGGGAATACGTGTCGTTCTGAACAACCCGTTCGTCGCGGGCGATTTGTCGTACGACAAACCGGCGCGGTACGTCCATTTTTCGTTGTAGTACCAATCCGTGCCGACGGCAAATGTCCAAGTGTCCTTCCATTGATATGGGACAGTTTTTTCAGCTAAAATCCCCGGATGCGCCGGAGCGTACAGGCTGAACTTTCTGAAACGCGACCAACGCGACCAGCGCGCCGTGAACGAATAACCGAAGTCGCCTTTCTTCGTGAAGCCGGACAGGATCATCTGTTCGGGCAAAATCTGCGTCGAGTACGCGTCATACGTTCCCGTCGCGACAGCAAGGAGCGGGAGGTTCCCTTCGACCATCAGTTTGCCGGTGACTTTGTGATGGCGGGTCGGACGATAGGAAATGCCGATGCGGGTGTCTTTTTCCGGTTCCCACATAAAGCCGTAGTTGCCGTACCAATCCCAGTTGTCCAGATCGTATTCGTATTCGTTCATCCTGCCGAGGCCTTTGAGTTGGCCGGTGACCTTGCCGCGGACGTAGCGATAAATCAATCCGGCGCCGAAGGACAGGGTGTCGGTAATCTTGTATGCGACGGACAGGTTGGTGTCGAAGATGCGTAAATCGGTCGTGATGCCTTCCTGCGACGCAAAAAAGTCGTCGCCGTAATCGGAAGCCAGACCGTACGGCGTATAAACGCCGAAGCCGAGCATGAATTTGTCGTTGACGGCCATCTGCGTAAAGAAGTTCGGCAACGGCGAGTAAACGCGGATCAGGTCCTTGCCGCTTTCTCCGGGGAAGGAACCGGCGCCTTTGACGGTGCCGCGCTGCTGGACGACGGTGATGCCGGCCTGCATGCCGGATTTCTGATTGGAAAACATTCCGGCGGGGTTGTACGCCAGCGCGGAGTAATCGTCACCGGCGACGCCGGCGCCCGCGTAGGAACGGCCCAGTCCCGTTACGGAATAATCGTTCAGCTGATAGCCGGCGGCTTCGGCTTTTCCGGCGGAAAAAGCCGCCAGAGCCGCAACCGCGGTGAACGTAAGACTTTTTTTGAACATGAATCAATGTCCTTTATAAAATTAACCTCGCCCTTCAAGGTATAGGCAAAGCGACGTTTTTGCAAGGAAATAAAAATAAAAAACCTTTATTTTTCAAAAGGAAAGGATGAAAAATAGAAAATTCTCGTCTTTTTTGAAAAATCAAGTCAAAGAAAAAACAGGATTTTTTTATAAAAAAATATTCGGTCGTACGACTGATTTGACCCGTCGAAAAAAAAGGTGTAAACTGATAAAAATTCGTTTTTCGGAGACGGTTACATGAAAGATACTCGGTCAAAATTGCTTCGGGCGGCGACGGAAATGTTTTCCAAATACGGTTTTGAAGCGACATCGACGCGGGCTTTGGCGCAAAAGGCGCAGGTCAATCTGGCCGCCATCACGTATTATTTCGGCGACAAAATGGATCTGTACAGGGCCGTTCTTGATTCCGTCGTCGACGAAATCAAGGAAACGACCGCCAAGAAAGTCCAGCTGCTGAAGGATCTGGCCGAAGTTCAGCAGAAAAACGCCGCCGAAGCGCTTTCCGCGTTGCATAAAACGATAGAGTATGTGATAGATCTGGCGTGCGGGTCGAAAAAATCCGCCGACGCCGTCAGCATCCTGTCCAAGGAAATGAGCGAACCGACGGAATCCTACAACCGCGTTTATACGGAAATCGTCCGGCCTTTTTATCAAACGATGAACGATCTGGTCGCCAAAATCGTCGGGACGGCGGACAGTCTTCAAACGGGGATCATCGCGCAGTCCATCATGGGACAGCTGACCGTGTTCAGGACGCAGCGCGACGCCTTTTTGCGCTATGCCGGATTAAAGAAATACAACGCCGGTTTTCTGGAACAGATTAAAAAAGCCGTCATCGCCCAAACGGACGCGATACTGACCGCGTATAAGAAGGAAAACCCTTTCGCGGCAAAAGCCTAAGTCGCGAAGCTTTTGACCAGACTGCCGACCAGCATGTACCATCCGTCGATCAGGACGAAGAAGATCAGCTTGAACGGCAATGACAACATGGACGGCGGCAACATCATCATGCCCATGCTCATCAGCACGGACGCGACGACCATGTCGATGATCAGGAACGGCACGTAAATCAGAAAGCCTATTTCAAAAGCGCGGCGCAGTTCGCTGATCATGAACGACGGAACAAGCGCCTGCAACGGCGTGTCTTCCGGTTTTTCCACTTTCGGCGTTTTGGAAAAGCCCATGAACAGCTGCAGATCCTTTTCGCGCACGTTTTTCAGCATAAATTCGCGGAACGGGGCGACGGTCCGCTGAACGGCGGCTTCGGTCGATATTTTTTCCTGCGTCAGCGGATAGATCCCTTCGTTCCACGCTTTTTCGAACGTCGGCGTCATGATGAAACCCGTCATGAACAACGCGAGCGCGATCAGGATGGAGTTGGTCGGCGTCTGCGACGTGCCGAGCGCTTGTCTGGCGATCGAAAACACGATAACGATGCGGGTGAAGCTCGTGACCATGACCAGAATGCCGGGGGCGACGGACAACACCGTCAGCAACAAAACCAGCTGGACGATGCGCGCCGTTGACGATCCGCCGCTTTCGCCAAGATCGATGTTGACGCTTTGCGCCACGGCCGGCGCGGCGGTCGCCATAACGGCAAAAAGGGTCAAAAGGATTTTTTTAATCATGGTCGGACGCCTGTTCGGTTGGTTGCGGATCGGCTTTTATCGGGAAAGAATCGAGCAAAACGACCGTTTCGCCCGTCGCGATCAGATATTCTTTGGCATCGCAGGCGACCAACATCAGCGTGTTTTTCGGATCGATGCGGCGAAATTCAATGACGGAAAGTCTTTTCTTTTTCAGGCCGCCGGGCAAACCCGCGGTCGGCGAGCCGAATTTTTTTAAAATCCATCCCGTCAGAAAGACCAGCCCGATAACAAAGACCAATCCCAGAAAAGCGGAAAGAACGGACGGTTCATGCGACATAGTCGGGGAACTCCTTTTTCAATTTAAGGAAAGCTTTTGCCGTCAGAACCCCGAAAGAATCGATTTTCGCGGCCAATTCCGTTATCAGCGGTTTTAATGTTTTTCTTTCGTCGGAATCGGCGTTTCTGAAGTCGCGACAGATAGAATCGACCATTTCCTTTAACGACCGGATGCTGACCAGACGGCCTTTTTCCGTCAGGTCGGCCGCCGTGTCCAGCAAAGCGATGGCGTTTTGCGTTTCGGCTTTTATATCGGCAATATCCGTCATGATAAAAACGCTCCTTTAGCCGTTTCGTCATTGAGCCGGTAAATATACGACAGGATTTCGGCGACGGCGGCGAAGGCTTCGGGCGGGATTTCCGCGTCCAGATCGACGGCGGCAAGGATCTCGGCCAAATCGGCGTCCTGTCGGACTTTGACGCCGGCGGCGAACGCCAGATCCAAAATCCGTTCGGCAACGTAACCGTATCCGGCGGCGGCGACTTTCGGCGGGGCTTTCCGGTCCTCGTCATAGTCGAGAGCGACGGCGACGGTGCGTTTCGCTTCTTCTGTCATCAGAGTTGTTCTCTCCTCTTCATCGAATCGCATTGTGACTCCGCGCCCTTAAAAAAACTTTAAAAAGGGGTGCAAGAGTGTATAATGGACGTAAACGAAAATTTTGAGGAGTTTTTTCATGGATTCCGAATCCCGCCGTCAGTTGACGCGTTTGCTGAAAAACGCCGGCAAAAAGCCCGTCGTCGTCTTCACCGATCTGGACAAGACTTCGTGCGAGGAGGGCAACGCCGCTTTCGCCGCCGAAAATAAGGCTGAAACGGGCGTCGACAAATGCTATATGCAGCCGGAGATCCGCCGTGCGCTGACGTCGCTGAAACAGTCGGGGAACCCTTATTATATTGTGACGGGACGGCATTGGAGCGACAAGCGCGTCAACGATGTGACCGGTGAAAAAATCCCCGATGGCGCTTTTTACGACCTGCTCGGCGGGGCGAAGGATTTCGAATCCGCGTCCGCCGTCGCCGGACACGGGCGCTTGCTGGTTGAAAACGGGAAAACGACCGTCCTGCGCCGCGCCGCGACCCCTGAAGAAGCGCTTAAAGAACAGAAATTCGAACGTTACGTCGGCGAAAACGTCATGGCGCTGAAAAAGGAACTGTTCGACCGCTGGCCGGATTCGCGCGGCCATATCCTTGCCGAATACAAAAAGCATTTGAGCTACGTCAACGTTGACGGTTATAAGGAAATCAATCCCGAAGCGGCAAAAGAAATGGCCGCCTTCGTCGATAAGAAAATGCGCGCGATGATGACGGCGAAGGACGCTCCCGAAAACCCGAACGGCGCCCTGTACTACGCCGTCGAACCGACCGGTTCGATGGAGGTGCGCTCCGCCAACCAGAGCAAGCGCAACGGCCTGGAACAATCCGGATTTTTGGAAAAAGCCTATAATTCGGGCGCGTCCGTTATTGTCGCCGGCGACAGTCTGGGTAAAAACGGCACCGACCGCGACATGGTCGAAGCCGTCCGCGACTACTTTAAAGCCCGCGGCGCCGAAGACCGCGTTTTCGTGTTCCACGTCGAAAACGGCAAGCCCGTGAAGGACAAGACCGACTCGTGCTATCCGACGATCGCGGTCAAGGACCCGAACGAGTTGGGACAAGCGTTGAAAATGGTCGCAGGTCAGGCGAAGACCCGTGCCGCCCTGCGCGCGAAAACCGTCGCTTTGAAAAAAGACAACGTCCGTTAATCCCGCCGGAGCTTTTTCAACGCGGCGATTTCGGCGGCGTATCCGTCCAATTCGTTCGGCGTTTCCAGATAAAAAGGCAACTCTTTCAACAACGGATGGTTGACGATGTTTTCGATCGCCTTCCAGCCGAGGAATCCTTTGCCCAAACATTCGTGCCGGTCCTTGTGCGACGCGAACGGATTTTTCGTGTCGTTCAGGTGGACGGCCTTCAGCCGCTTTAAGCCGATAACGCCGTCAAAGCTTTTCAGCACGCCGTCCAAATCGTTCGCGATGTCGTATCCGCCGTCGAAAACGTGGCAGGTGTCCAGACAAACGCCGAGTTTTCCGTTCAATTCCACCTTGTCGATGATCGCGCGCAGTTCTTCGAACGACCGGCCGACTTCGGACCCTTTGCCCGCCATCGTTTCCAAAAGGACGGTCGTCGTTTGCTCCTCCGTCAGCAGGCGGTTCAGCAGATCGGCGATTTTGACGATTCCTTTTTCCGTTCCCTGTCCGACGTGCGATCCGGGGTGAAAGTTGTACGCGTTGTGCGGTATCGCTTCCATCCGGTTCAGATCGTCGCGCATGACGGTGAAGGCAAAGTCGAGAACGTCCGGTTTTTCGGCGCAGGCGTTCAATGTATAAGGCGCGTGCGCCAGCAACAGCCCGAAGTTGTTTTTTTTCGCGATGTCCCGCGCTTTCGCGATGTCGGCGTGGTCGATGTCTTTCGCCGCGCCGCCGCGCGGATTGCGGGTGAAAAACTGAAAGACGTTCGCCCCGATGCCGACGGCCATTTCGGCCATGGCGGCAAAGCCTTTCGACGCGGACAGATGGCAACCGATGTAAAACATTTCCTTTTCTCCGTAAGAAAAAAGCGGAACCGCGCGGCTCCGCTTTTTAATGAAAAGCGATTTTTACTCCTCGTCGGAGGATTCGTTGGCGGAACGGGTGACCAGACCGAACGCGTTTTTGACGGCGTCTTCGTGCAGTGTCAGACCGTATTCTTCGCCGAACGCCCCCAAAACGGCGGCCAACCGTTCGTCGCCGACGGTTTGGATCATTTCTTCGCGGATCTCTTCCAATCCGAGCGTGTCCTTTTCGGGATCGGCGTCAACGGCTTTGGTCGCGCGGGCGACGATATACCATCCGTTGTCCGAAGCCGAAGCGGGCGTGCCGATCTTTTGCGAAAACAGGGCGTACAGAACGTTTTTCGGTAAAATGACGTCGTTGCGGGTCAGATCCGTCCTTTGTTCGTAGGAAACACCTTCCGTTTTCGCGATGCGGTCGGCTTTTTCGCCCTTTTCAAGGCGTTCTTCGATGTTTTTCGCCAAAGCGCGCGCCGCTTTTTTGCGTTTTTCTTTCAGCCATTCCTTCATGACGGCTTCTTTCGCCAGTTCGAAAGATTGAACGGCCGGTTCGCGCACGGAATCGACGCGGGCGACGTAGAACGCCGTTTCCGTTTCGATCATCGGGGAAGTTTGATTTTCTTCGCTGATAAAAGCGGTCGAAACAACTTCGGCGGGCAGATCCGCTTTTTTGCCGTTTTCGTCTTTTCCGTCGGCGTCAACGGCGGCGTAAGGAACGATCTTCAGATTTTCCGAAGCGGCGATGTCCTCCAGACTTTCGCCGGCGCCCAACCGGTCGTCGAGCGCCACGGACAGATCGATCATCGCGTCGTAAGCGCGGGCCGATTTGACTTTTTCGGTCAGCTCTTTTTTGACTTGGGCGAAGGAGCGTTCCTTCTTCGGCGTGATTGAATTGACGCGCAGGATCTGCCATCCGAAATCCGTCTGCACGGGACCGACGATCTCGCCTTTTTTCGCCGCGAAAACCTGATCCGACCAGTCGCTCGTCGCCGACGACGGCGTCACATCGCCGAGCTTTGTCTGTTCCGGCGTCTGTTTCGCGATTTTTTCGGCGACTTCGTCAAAGGTTTTACCGGATTTCAGCGCTTCGTCGGCGGCTTTCGCTTCAGCTTCGTCGATGAACAGCATTTGGTCGACGTTGCGGATTTCCTCGTTGATATATTCGGCTTTGTTTTCGTTATACGCTTCCTGCAGTTCCTCGTCGGTGACGGTGATTTTTTTTGCCGCGTCCGACAAAGAGAGCTTCATCACGGACAAAGACCGGTATTCGGGCAAAGTCAGCTGTTCCGTCATGGAATCGTACAACTCTTTCAATTCGGCGTCGGACGGTTTTTCGGCGACGCTCAATTTGGCGGGATTGATGCGGAAAACGTCGGCGACGCGCTGTTCGTGAGCCAGACGATACATCGTTTTGGCGATGTCGGACGGAACAACCGCGCCGTCGGTCACGGCTTTCGACAGTTGAGCCGCCTGCAAATCAAGGAAAGTGTCGCGGACGAAGGCGTTTTCCGATTTGACCTGATTTTTCAGATATTCGTTATAACGGGACAGGTCGAATTTGCCGTCGGCGCCGGAAAACTGCGGCATGCGGGCGATGGCGTCGCGCACATCGGCGTCGGACACGCTCAAATGCATCCGTTTGACGATTTCTTCCATGACGGCGCGGGAAGCCATATTGCTCAACGTGCGAATCAGCAGTCCGTTTTTGATTTCTTCGGACGCCGAAAACGTTCCGCCCGAAATCCTGCGCAACGTTTCGATTTGCCGGTTGTATTCGTTAATGAAATCCTGTGTTGAAATCGATTTGCCCGCCACGGTGATAACGGGGCGGTTGCGTTCGCGCATTTCGCTTATTCCCTGAATGCCGAACAAAGACATAAAGCTCAACGCCGTCAAGATCAGAATGCCTTTGACCAGCCAGCTGTCCTTTTGATTGCGGAAAAATTTTAACATGAGTTTATTCCCAAAGAAACGTATACGTTGATTCCGCATATTAAAGACGTCAAACGGATAACGCAACAGCCTTTTTATATAAAAAGAATCAAAAAAATGAATTTTAATGTTTTTTTAACGCGTCCGATGTGCTACATATAAGCAAATTTTTTTTCGTTTCATCTGTTGAGGAGTTTTTGAAATGAGCAGACGTCCCCTGGTGGCCGGTAACTGGAAAATGAATATGCTGAACGCCGACGGTGTCGCTTTGGCGCGGGAAATCGCCGAAAAGTATGCGGCGTTGAAAAGCCCGAAGTGCGATGTTCTGGTTTGTCCGCCCGCGATTTGGGTGGCCGGTGTCGCACAGGCCGTCGCCGGAAAGATCGCCGTCGGAGCGCAGGATTGCCACGCCGCCGAATCGGGCGCTCACACGGGCGATATCAGCGTTCCGATGATCAAGGACGCGGGCGCTTCTTTCGTTATCGTCGGTCATTCCGAACGGCGCACGAACCATCACGAAACCGACGCCGACGTCAAAGCCAAAGCCGAAGCTGTCATCAAACACGGTTTGACCGCCGTCATCTGCATCGGTGAAACCGAAGCGCAACGCGACGCGGGTAAAACGATCGACGTCTGCCGTTCGCAGATTCAAGGCTCCATGCCGGACGGCGCGACGGCTGAAAACGTCGTTATCGCTTACGAACCGGTCTGGGCGATCGGAACGGGGCGCACGCCGACGACGAAAGACGTCGAAGACGTTCACGCCGCCATCCGCGAAGCGATCGCCGCGAAAACGGACAAGAAAACGGCGGACGGCATGCGGATTTTGTACGGCGGATCGGTCAAGCCGTCGAACGCCGAAGAATTGATGGCTCTGCCCGATGTGGACGGCGCTCTGGTCGGCGGCGCCAGCCTGAAGGCCGCCGATTTCTGGGCGATCGTCGAAGCCTGCTGATAAAAGGGGATATCAAATGCAAACGTTTATTTTGGTTGTTCATGTCATTTTGGCCGTTTCTCTGGTCGGCATTATTTTGATGCAGCGTTCCGAAGGCGGCGCTCTCGGCGGATTGGGCGGCGGCAGCATGGGCAGTTTCATGACGGGGCGTTCCGTCGGCAACTTCCTGACCCGCACGACGGCGATTCTGGCTTTTTGCTTCATGCTGACCAGCCTGACTCTGGCGATCATGAGCAAGAAGGAAACGGCGAAGGCGCAACAGTCGTTCATGGTGCAGCCCGTCGCGCAGGAACAACAGGCGGCGCCCGAAGTTCCCGTCGTCCCCGTTTCGTCGAAATAAGACCGGTCATCATTTCCGAAAAGACGGTGTTCGCACCGCCTTTTCTGTATCGGAAAGGAGAAAATTGTTATGGAAAACCGTCATGTCGTTTTAAACAATATCACGTTCGGCAACGATCTGCCTTTTGCGCTGATTGCCGGTCCCTGCCAAATGGAAAGCCGGGAACACGCGATCGAATTGTGCGGCAAAATCGTCGAAATCACGAAAAAGCTCGATATCCCGTACGTGTTTAAAGCGTCGTTCGACAAAGCGAACCGCACGTCGATTAACGGCGCGCGCGGTATCGGTATGGAAAAGGCATTGGAAGCCTTCGCGGAAATCAAGAAATTGTACGGCTGTCCCGTCATCACCGACGTTCACGAACCGTATCAATGCGCCGAAGCCGCGACCGTTGTCGATATGCTTCAGATTCCCGCTTTTCTGTGCCGGCAAACCGATTTGGTCGTTTCCGCGGCGAAAACGGGCAAAGTGCTGAACATCAAAAAAGGTCAGTTCCTTGCGCCGTGGGATATGAAAAACGTCGTCAACAAAGCCGTTCAGGCCGGAAATCCGAACGTGCTCGTGACCGAACGCGGTGCGTCGTTCGGGTATAACACGCTTGTCGTCGACATGCGTTCTCTGCCGATCATGGCGCAGCAGACGGGATGCCCCGTCGTGTTCGACGCGACCCATTCGGTCCAGCAGCCCGGCGGGCAGGGGACGTCCACGGGCGGCCAGCGCGAATTCGCGCCGGTTCTGGCGCGCGCGGCGGTCGCCGTCGGCGTTGCCGCGATCTTTATCGAAACGCACGAAGATCCCGCCCGTTCGCCCAGCGACGGGCCGAACATGATTCCTCTGGCCGAATTGCCGTCTGTTCTGGAATCGCTCAAAGCGATAGATTCGCTGATTAAAAACTGATTGAAAAAAGGAGAACACGATGTCTGAAATCATCAACATCCATGCTCGCGAAATTCTGGATTCCCGCGGCACGCCGACCGTCGAAGTCGATGTCGCCCTGGAATCGGGCTTTACCGGCCGCGCGGCCGTTCCTTCCGGCGCTTCGACGGGCGCGCACGAAGCCGTCGAATTGCGCGACGGCAAGGCCGACCGTTATAACGGCAAGGGCGTTTTGAAAGCCGTTGCGGCGGTCAACGGCGAAATCGCGAAAAAGATTTCCGGCTTTGAGGCGTCGGACCAAATCGAAATCGACCGCGCGATGATCAATCTGGACGGGACGCCGAACAAGGGTCGTCTGGGCGCGAACGCGATTCTGGGTGTTTCTCTGGCGGTGGCGAAGGCGGCGGCCGCGGAACGCGAAATGCCGCTTTATCGTTATGTCGGCGGCGTCAACGCGCACGTTTTGCCCGTTCCGATGATGAACATCCTGAACGGCGGCAAGCACGCGGACAACCCGATCGATATTCAGGAATTTATGATCATGCCGGTGTCGGCGCCGTCTTTCGTCGAAGCGGTCCGTATGGGCGCCGAAGTGTTTCAGGCGTTGAAGAAGATTCTCAAGCAAGCCGGTCTGAACACGAACGTCGGCGATGAAGGCGGGTTCGCTCCCAGTCTGAAAAGTGCGGACGAAGCGTTGTCCTACATTATGAAGGCGATCGAAACGGCGGGCTATACCCCCGGCGAAGACATCGCTTTGGCGCTGGACGCGGCGTCGTCCGAATTCTATAAGGACGGCAAGTATGTTCTGGAAGGCGAAAACAAGCGCTTCAACGCGTCGGGCATCGTCGCTTATTACGAAGATCTGGTCGCCAAATATCCGATCAGGTCGATCGAAGACGGATGCGCCGAAGACGATTTCGAAGGATGGGATCTGTTGACGGAAACGCTGGGACACAAGGTCCAGCTGGTCGGCGACGATCTGTTCGTTACGAACACAAACCGTTTGCAGGTCGGCATCGATCGGATGATCGGCAATTCGATTCTGGTCAAGGTCAACCAAATCGGCACGCTGACGGAAACGCTCGAAGCGGTCGCGATGGCGCAGCGCGCGTCCTACACGGCCGTTTTGTCGCACCGTTCGGGCGAAACCGAAGATTCGACGATTGCGGATCTGGCGGTGGCGACGAATTGCGGTCAGATCAAAACGGGGTCGATGTCGCGTTCCGATCGTTTGGCGAAATACAACCAGTTGATCCGTATCGAGGAGGAACTCGGCAATTCGGGGGCTTACGCGGGGCGGGCGATTTTCGGCCACCTGTGTTCGTGCCACGAAGGGTGCCATCACAAGCACTGAAAAAAAACGCACAAAAAAGGGCGTCGGTCGACGCCCTTTTTTATTATCGGGGAAAATCAGGCCGCTTTGCCGTTTTCCAGCAAACCTTCGGCGATCTGCAGATTCATGTTTTCCATCGCGTCCAGCGTGGCGTCGCCGACGTCGCAACCTTTGGACAGCGTTTTGGAAACGACGAAGTCGGCCAGCTTGGACAGATTGGCTTTGACACCGGCCGACAACGGGCTGTCTTCCCGTTCGGTCAGACGCTGGATGCACATCCACAGCTGCATGTTTTCGTTCAGCGCGACGGCCAGAGCCGCTTTGTTTTCGGTCGCGCGGGCGTTCGATATGCGGGTGGCGGCCTGCAAAAGGGCGAAAGCGTCGTTTTCTTCGGTTGTTAAGTCGGTCATGATATCCTCCATGGTTTAAGGTGGGTTAAGGTTAAGAAGGCAGACGGTGTTTTTCCGTCAGAAGGGTGAGATCACATCCAGTATCTGCGAACCGATTCGCGGTTGCTGGAGGTTGCTGATGGTGCCTTTGCCGCCGTAAGCGACGCGCAGTTCGGCAATTTTTTCGGATTTGATGCTGTTCAGGACGGAAATGTCTTCGCGGCGGATGATGCCGGTCATGAACAGCTGGCGCATTTCGTAATTGACGCGGACTTCCTGCTTGCCGGCGATGACGAGGTTTCCGTTCGGCAGGATTTGCGTGACGAGAGCGGCCATCTTGACGTTGATTTTTTCATTGCGGTCGATGGATCCGTCGCCGGTGATGTCGCGGCTGGACGACGTGTCGATCAGGTTGGACAGATTCGCGCCGCCGGGCAAAATTTTCCCCGCGTACTTGTCAAAGCCGGCCAGCGCGCCGATCTTCACGCTTTCGCCGCCGTTTTTGCGTTTTTGTTCGGTTTTGTTTTCCAACAAAGCCTTGTCGGAAATCGACACTTCGACGGTCAGGATGTCGCCGACGCGGGAAGCGCGCTGATCCTTAAAGAATCCTTTGGATCCCGGACGCCACAGCGAATTCGTGTTCGCATAGGGCTTTTCCGGTTCGGGCATCGGCATATCAACGGGCTTGTAATCTTTGGCTTTCGTCGGGTTTTCGACTTTGCTCAAAGCCGGTTCCTTGCCGATGTCGGACAACTGTCCGTACCAGGCGCATCCGTTCAGCGCGACGATCATCATCGTCAGCAGACCGTTTTTCAAAAAAGCTTTACGCATGGCTTTTCTCCTTTATTTTCCGTGAGTGTCGACCGCGTCGACAACGACTGTTTCGGGACCTGTTACCGTGCCCTGGACGACGGACTTGCTTTGCGTGTTCATCACACGCACCGTATCGCCCAGGCCTCCGTTTTCCAACGCTTTTCCCTGTGCGCTCAACAGGATGCCGCCTTTGCGGAAGCTCAACGTGATCAGCTTTCCTTTGGCGACCATGATGCGCGAACGGATATCGTCGGCCGTGATGATCTTTCCGGCGTCGATCGTTCTTCTGACTTCTTTGCCGACCAGATCCGCCGTCGAAAGCGACGCCGTTTTGCGCTTCATTTTATCAAGCGGCAATTTTTTCATAACGATATCGCTTTCCGTCAAAATCTGCCCCGCCGTCATTCTGTCGGCGGCCGTCGGGAACAGGGCGAACGGCTTGATTTGGCCGGATAAAGCGAACGTGAGCGTTTCATCGTCCGTCCGGATGACGGCTTTGGTGCGGAAAGTTTTGCCGCCCGCGCGCAAGGACGTTTCTTCAAAACCGATTTCGTACGCTTTTCCCGTCGGTATTTTCAGCGGAAAATCGCCGAACAAAGCCACATCGGCCCGTTCCGGCGCGCCCGCCTGGGCCAGTTCTTTCAGGACGAGGGGATAAATCTCGTCTTTGTCGATGTTTCTGGCGGCGCGCGTTACGGTGATCGTCGTTTCCGCCGAATCCGCTTTCCAATCCAATCCGTTGCTTTTGGCGACCTTTTCCAGCCACTTCGCCGTTAAAACGACATCCTTCCCGGCGGCGGGCGCTTTGGCGACGACGCGGGAGTCCTTTTCCGCGTCAACACCGCTGAACAGATCGCTCAACCGGATGGAGGCGTCTTTGACGACGGCGCTTGCCCGAAGCGTTACAGGCAGTTCCGTCAGGGTCGCCTCGTCCGCCCGCACGGCGCCGGCGGCCGCCGCGTGGAGCGGCAGCAGCGTCAGAACGGCAAGACGGATGAAAAAGCGGTTCATGGCTTGTTTCCTTTACGATTTCAGGCTGTTGATCGTTGACAGCATCTGGTCGGCCGTCGTGATGATCTTGGAATTCATTTCATAAGCGCGCTGGGCGGACACCAGTTCCGTGATTTCCGACACGATGTTGACGTTCGAGTTTTCAAGAAAACCCTGCAAAATCGTGCCGAAACCGATTGCGCCGGGGACGTCCTGCGTCGGTTGGCCGGAGGCGGGCGTTTCGATGAACAGGTTGTCGCCGATGGCTTCCATGCCGGATTCGTTGATGAAGTTGACGATTTCCAGCTGGCCGACGTTCGTCAGTTCCGTTTGTCCGTCCTCTTTGACCCAGACTTCGCCGGACGAGTTGATGGTGATGCCGACCGCGTTTTCGGGAATGGTGATGCCCGGTTGGACGACATAGCCGTCGGAGGTGACGATCTGTCCGTCGGCGCTGATCTGGAACGCGCCGTCTCGGGTGTATCCCGTGCCGCGGCCGTTCGGCAGTTCGATCTGGAAGTATCCGTTGCCCTGAATGGCGATGTCGAGCGTGTTGTTCGTTCTGGTCAGCGCGCCATGTTCGGAAATCCGGTAAACGGAAGCCGTCTTGACGCCCAGACCGAGCTGGATGCCGGACGGAACGATCGTTCCGGAATCCGATGAATTGGCGCCGACGCGACGCTGGTCTTGATAGAGCAAATCGTGGAATTCGGCACGCCGGCGCGAATACGCGGTCGTGTTCATGTTGGCGATGTTGTTGGAAATGACTTCGACGTTTGTCTGTTGGGCGAGCATGCCCGTTGCACCGATATGAAGCGATCTCATGGCTAGGACTCCTTTACTTCATTATTTCGCTCTGGCGTACACCTGCATCATGTTCTGACGGCGGGTGTGTTCCGTATCGAGCATCATTTGAACGTTTTCGTAAGCGCGTTGCACTTTGATCAATTCCGACATTTCGACGACGGGATTGACGTTGGATTTTTCGATCATGCCTTGTTCCGTTTGAACGGAAGCGGGACGGATTTCGTTGCCGTCCGGATTTCTGTACAATCCGTGCCGCACGGAACGCAGGCGTTGCAGATCGGCGAACGTTACGAGCTGAAATTTTCCGATGACGCCGTTTTCCGTTTCGATCGTTCCGTCCTGATTGATATTGATTTTTGTTTCGTCGGGCGAAACGAACATCGGGCGTCCGGCGTCATCAAGCACGGCGTATCCGTCCGCCGTTTCGATCATGCCGTCCTGACCGATCTTGAATTGTCCGTCGCGGGTGTAAAGGACCCCTTCGGGGGTGTCGACGGCAAAGTATCCGTCGCCGTGGATGGCTACGTCCAAAGGATTGTCGGTCGGGGCGAAAGCGCCTTCGGAAAAATCGCGGACGATGCCGAAATCGTGGGTGAACGACAACCGGTGGGCCATCAAACGTTCATCGTTTTTGCTGCGGGAAACGTATTCCGTGAAATGGGGGGAAACGGCTTTGTATCCCGCCGTGTTCATGTTGGCCAGATTGTTGGCCGTCATGTCCAGTTTGTTCCACAGGCCGACCTGGCGGGACAAAGCGATGTACAGCGTGTTTTCCATTTTCAGCCTCCTTTGCGGGTGTCGCAAATCAATCTGAAAAACGATATGCAACAAGCGTGCCAAATTTTGATTTTCGAAAAAACGGGACAATAACGTGTTATTAACCAAAAGCGGCGTATAACAGTAAAGATAAGCTGTCGAAAGGATGCGATCATGGCCGAAGAAGAAAACGAAAATCAGGAAAACGCGGGGGAAGAGGAAGGGGCCTCTCAAAAGCAGCACAAAAAATCGATTTTGTGGTTTTTGCCGTTGTTTCTGGCAGTGGCTCTTATCGGCGCTGTTTATTTCGCCAATAATTTTTTTAACGCGTCCGAAGAAGAAAAGCCGCACGCCGATCAAAAGGAAACCGCGGAACAGGAACCGGAAAAAACGGGGCTCATCTTTTTCGACGTTCCGGAAATGCTGGTCAATTTAAATGTCAAAGCCGGACAAAAGCCCGTTTATTTCAAAGTGAAAATAGCGCTTGAAATTGAAAAAGTGTCCGATGCCGAACAGATCGAAAAACTGTTGCCCCGCGTAATCGACAGCCTGCAGTTTTATTTGCGTGAAATGCGTCTTGACGAAGTGCAGGGATCAATGGGGTCTTACCGGTTGAAAGAGGAGATCACCGCGCGGTTGAACAAGATTCTTTCGCCCGTCAAAATCAACGACGTTTTGTTTAAAGAAGTTTTGATCCAGTAAAGGCGGTTTTGCATGGATAAGGATATAAACGAAACAATCAAAAATCTGGACGACGCCATGGATATCGCGCCGGAAGACCTTTCCGGCGTCCTCAATCAGGACGAATTGGACGTTTTGTTGGATAAAAAAGAGGAAGGGGAACCCGAAGCTTACGGCGTTCAGGCTTTGCTGAACAACGCGCGCGTATCCTACGAACGCTTGCCGATGCTGGAAGTCGTTTTCGACCGTCTGGTCCGCTTGACGTCCACGACGTTGCGCAATTTCACCCAGTCCAACATCGAAATCACGCTGGAAAGCATCGAATCGATGCGGTTCAGCGAATATCTGGAACGAATCCCCCGCCCGTCGATGATGAGCGTGTTCAAGGCCGAGGAATGGGACAATTTCGGTTTGCTCGTTTTGGATTCGTCGCTGATTTACACAATGGTCGACGTGTTGCTCGGCGGCCGGCGGGGAATGGCGGCTTTGCGGTTGGACGGGCGGTCCTTCACGATCATTGAACGCAATCTGATGGAAAAGATGATTCATCTGGTTTTATCGGATCTGTCGGCGGCTTTCGACCCCGTTTCACCGGTGACGTTCATTTTCGACCGTTTGGAAACGAATCCCCGTTTCGCCATGATATCCCGTCCGTCCAACGCGACCATCGCTGCGCGTTTCCGTATTGATATGGAAGACCGCGGCGGCGAAATCGAATTGCTTTTGCCTTACGCCATGTTGGAACCTGTGCGCGAATTGCTTTTACAGCAATTCATGGGTGAAAAATTCGGCCGCGACAGCATTTGGGAAAACCATCTGGCGGAAGCGTTGTGGTTGAGCGACGTCGATTTGCAGGCCGTTCTCGATCGCCATATGGTATCGTTAAAACAAGTCCTGAAATGGAAAGTCGGCACGCAGTTGTTGCTGAACGCCACGCCCGATTCCGAAATCGAAATGGTTTGCGGCGACGTTCCGATGTTTTACGGGAAAATGGGGCGGAAGGGCGAATATATCGCCGTCCAGATCGAAGATAAAATCAAACGACAAAAGGAATAAAACCGATGTCCGTTGAACTGTTCCTCAATATTATTGTGATCCTGCTTTTGATTCCGACGATCGTTTTCGCGTTGTTACTGAACAGACGTTTGGAAATTTTACGCAGCAGCCGCGCGGACCTCGGCCGGTTGATCGAAGCGTTCAACGACGCGACGACCCGCGCCGAAGCCGGCATTCCGCGATTGAAACAGGCGGCGGACAGCACGGGCGCGTTGCTTAAGGAGCAGATTCAAAAAGCGCAAACGTTGCGCGACGACTTGTCGTTCATGCTGGAACGGGCCGATACGATGCTGAACCGGCTGGACGAATCCGCCCGCCGTCTGCCGCAAAAGCGTCCGGTGGCGAACGACGCGGACGAAGAACCGCGTTCCGTCGGCAGAAAGGATATCGGATCCGCAAAAGGACAACCGTCCTCTTTTTCGTCCGATAAAACGAAATCCCGCCATCGCGCTTTTGTCGAGGACCCCGAAGAGCTGATGTCTTCCGCCGTTTCCGTCGCCGAAGACATTTTGCGCGAAACGGAACGCGCGAAAGCGCGCGAAGAACGGCCGTTCGTGCCGGCCGCCGATGACGACGGCGAACGTTCCGAAGCCGAACGGGAATTGCTTCGCGCCCTGCAAGCCATGCGTTGAGGAGCTGTCCCATGGTGGAAAAGAACAAGAAAACGCTTAAAAACAAAAAGAAAAACTTTCACCTTCTTCCGCTGGTGATTTTCTTTTGTTCGTTGATGCTGTCGTTGCGGATCGGCGTGTTGTGGCGGTCGGTCATGGCTCCCGAAAAAAAGACGCCGACACCGGTTTCCTTTACGGCGGCTCTCGCGCAGGAAGAGGCGAAAAATAAGCCGAAAGAAGCACCTAAACCGGAGGAGAAAGCTCCTTCCGCCGACGACGAAAAACAGGAAAAAGCATCAAAACCGAAACGCTTTTCGCAAGCGGAACTGGAAATTTTGCAAACGCTCGCCAAACGCCGCGAAGAATTGGACGCCCGCGAACAAAGTTTGGACCAGCGTTTGGGCGTTCTGAAGGCGGCGGAAGCGCAACTCGACGCCAAGCTGTTTAAAATGCAGGAACTTCAGCGCGAGATTTCCGACCTGATCGGCGTTTACGGCGAAAAGGAAAAATCCAGACTGGACAATCTGGTCAAAGTCTATTCGACGATGAAACCGAAGGAAGCCGCCCGTCTGTTCAACGAAATGGATATGCCTCTGCTGGTCAAATTGTTCGAGCGGATGAAGGAAGCCAAGTCCGCGCCGATCCTGGCCGCGATGGATACGGCCAAGGCGGGCGAGCTGACAAAAGAGCTGGCCGTCAAGCGCACTTTGCCGGGGTTGGACGAAGCCGTCGCGCTCGAACAGGATAAAAAATCAAAACAGTCGAAAAAATAACTTTGTTTTTCGCAACAGCTCCTTATTATAGGAGGATATTTTAAAAAAAATTGTGAACCGTTTGTTTACAGAGGGATTGAAATGCTTGATAAAACAATGAAAGTTCTGATCGCCGACGACTATCAGACCATGCGCGGCGTGATCCGCAACCTGTTTAATCTGCTCGGATTGGAAAACACCGACGAAGCGGGAACGACGGACGAGGCTTTGGAAAAACTGGCGAAGAACGATTACGGACTGGTCATTTTCGATTGGACCACGGGACCGTTGTCGGGGGAAGATTTTTTTGAAAAAGTGCGCGCGGACGAACGGCTGAAAAAAATACCGTTCATCGTCATCAGCGCCAAAAGCGATTCCGAGCTGACCGAAAAAATGCGTTTGGCGGGCGCGGCGGATTTTATCGCCAAGCCGTTTAACAAAGCGACGTTGGAAAAACGTCTGAAATCGTTGTTCGGGGAATGATTCCGCATGAAAAGCTTTTTGTTGCCGGCGTTGTGGATGTCAGCGGTTTTGACCGCAAGCATTCCCGCCTTTGCGCAAAAAGCTTCCTATCAGGCCGAAAAAGGCCGGATCTCTCTTTTCGCCCTTCAGCAAAAAGGCGCGAATAATCTGGTTTTCACTTTTCCTCGCGAAACGGCCGTTTCGACCGAAAAAGAGGGGACGTCGCATTCTTTCGTTTTCGATGTTTCCGCCAATCCGGCGGATCTGAAGCTCCGGCAGGTTCTGGCGGCTTTCCCCGAATCTTTGCGGAACGCGTCACTGTCGCGGACGCAGCCGGACGGGACGTTGAAACTGACAATTGATTTGCCCGACGGATATGACGCGGCTCAAACCGTTTCGGGACGGCGCGTTACGGTGTCGATTTTCAAAAGCGGCAAAGCGGCGGATAAAGATTCCGAAAAAAAGAAAGAGGTTGTGAAATCGCCGGTAAAGGAAAAACAGCCGACGAAACCCGTTGCCGAACGGAAAACGGAAAAAGAGGTCGCACCGGTTTTATCCGCGCCCGTCGTTGCCGAAAAAACGGCTGTCGTTCCGCCTGCCGAAGAAAAAGCCGTAGCCGTGTCGACGCCCCGATCCGTTTCCGTCGTCGAACCGGCGGCCGTTTCGGAACCGCTTGCCGAAAAGCCCGTGTCCGGCGGTCAGGATATCTCCGTTTCGGAACTGACGGCGCCTTCACAGAACGTTTCCTCGTCCGATTCCGTTTATTATGCAGCGTCGCTCAGTTTCCCGTGGCGCTTGCCGACGGCGGCGGCGGCGTTCCGTCGCGGCGGCTACGTTTGGATCGTTTTTAACGGCAAAGGCGATTTCAACTTTGATATGGAACGGGAAATATATAAAGACATCATTTATGAAATTATACAGATCCCGCATTCGCAGGCGACGATTTTCCGCATGGTCACGGCCGCCGGCTATAATCCGTCCATGCGCCGCGAAGGTTTGTTGTGGATCGTCGATTTGATGTACAGCCCCGTTCGTCCGAAAAAAGACATCGCCTTGCTTTTGCAAAGGAAAAGCCCGTACGGGCCGCGCATTTCCGTTCCGTTGAAAGAAAAAACGACGGTTTTGAGCCTGATCGATCCGGAAATCGGCGACTTGTTCCACATCGTTCCGCTTTTTGCGGTCGGCGAAGGTCTTTCCCATCGCCGCGATTTCGTTGATGCGTCGTTTTTGCCGACGGCGCAAGGGTTGGTCATTACGCCGAAAGTTGAAGATCTGGACGTCCGCGCGTTTTCCACGGGCGTGGAGATTCGCGGCGGCGGGAAAGGCCTGCGCTTTTCGGCGGGCGAAATGCCGGTAAAGACCGATTCCGATGTCGATCCGATGACGCAAACGCTGGAAATCGGCCAGTGGGGGGCGGCGCTGACCGGCGAAAACTATTACAAAGGACTGGCGGTCAGAACGGCCGATGTGGCGGCTGCC
>DGGW01000052.1:48289-51515 GCA_002393065.1 Alphaproteobacteria bacterium UBA3864
CCCCCGCCGATGAAAAAAACAAGGCCCGTCTTAAACTGGCCCGTTATTATCTGGCCAACGGACAGTATCCGGAATCGTTGGGCGTTCTGCGCGTGATCGAAAAGGACAATCCCGGTTTCGCCGCGCTGAAGCCTGTCGTCGCGTTGCGCGGCGCCGCTAATTTTATGATGAAGCGGTATCCCGAATCCGTCGCCGATTTTCTCAATCAGACAACAGGAGATGACGAAAATGTCCGTTTCTGGCGTGCGGCGGCGCAAACGGCCGTTGCCGCAAAACCGTCGAAATTTCTGCGCGACTTGCGGGAAAACATCGGCATTTTGCGCGCTTATCCGCAAGAGATTAGAGCCCGTCTGGCGATAACGGCGTTGCGCGCGGCGATTGACGGCGGCGATGATTATATGGTTCAGAATTTGTTGGAAACGGCGGCAAATTCGAAAAATCCGCCGGGCGTTGTCGCCGCTTTGGATTATTACTACGCCCTGTGGCTTGAAATGAACGGCAATTACGCGATGGCGTTGAGCGAGATGCGCAAAGTCGCCGAAGGAACGGACTTGTATTATCGCGCAATGGGCGGTTTGGAAAAGATACGTCTGGCCAAACGCAACAGAAAGCCTTCCCGCGACCAGATCGCCGATTTCGAACACCTTGCTTACGCATGGCGCGGCGATGATTTTGAACAAAAGCTGATGCGTATGCTTGCCGAAGCGTATCGGGAAGAAAAGGATTTTGAAAATCTTCTGCGAACGTTGCGTGAAATGCAGATTCGGTTTGCCGGTCTGCCCGAAGCGAAAAAAATCCCCGACGTGATGCGTCAGGTATTGGAACAGCTGTACCTGAAGGAAAATTTCCTGTCCGATTCGCCGATAAAAGCGATAGCGATGTACAACGATTTCCACGAATATCTTCCGCCCGGCGAAAAAGGGGCGCAAATTACGCGCCGTTTGGCGGACGAGCTTGTTTCGATGGACCTGTTGGATCAGGCCGCTTCCCTGCTGGAAACAAAAATGCAAGACCCCGTCGGCGAAACCGAAAGGGGCATCCTGACGACCCGTTTGGCTTTGGTACGCCTGCTCAACCGCGAACCGCAAAAGGCGTTGGACGCGCTGGATTCGGCTGAAAATCTGCCGTATTCGAAAGCCGTGCTTTCTCAACGCCGCCACATTCGGGCCAAAGCGCTGGCCGATTTGAAACGCACGTCGGAAGCCGCCGATTTGCTCGACGAAGACGACACCGAGGAATCGCGACAACTGCTGGCGGAAATTTTTTGGCAGGCGCAGGATTGGGGGAAAGCGGCCGATGTCATGAAAACGCTGATCAAAAAGCCGGATCCCAAGAAAACTTTGACGGATGACGAAGCTCAACGTATTTTGAATTGGGCCGCTGCTTTGCGATTGGCCGGACGACCGAAAGTCGTTATCCGTTTGCGCGAAAACTTCCTGCCGTATATGAAAAAGACGCCTTTGGCGGATGCTTTCGATTTCATTACCCGAACGACGCAGGCCGGCATTATGGATTATCGCCAGATCGAACAGGAAATCGAAGCGGCGAAAAGCTTTACGTCGTTCGCAAAAAAATACACGTCGATCCTGAAGGAAAAAGGATTGAGCCAAACCGTTCAGTAAAGGTGCCGCCATGATGGAAACGCTTACCGCCCCTTTTCAGAGGTTGTCCGAAAAAATGGATTCTTTGCAGCGCGATTTAAACGAAATCCGCAACGTTTTCGTTTCGGTAAAAAACATCATTGTCGCCATTTTCAGCTTTTTGGGTCAGGAAACGTCGGTCCTGTTGTTCTGCGCTCTGCTGTTCGTTTTTCTTCTGAACCTGATCCCGTTTCTTTTTTTGGGAAAAAAGCTCCGGTATTATGCGGGGTTGGCGTTCGGCGTTTGGCTGTCGTTCAAATTCGGATACGCGTTCCTGTCGACCGCTAAATTTATCCTGATCATGTTGCTGCCCCTGCTGGTCGAACTCACTCTGGCTTGGATATTGAAAAAAACGGGCGGAGCGGTGAAGGCGGGGTTGAAAAAACTCTGGAAAGGGATGATATCGCTTGTCCGGAAAATGTTCGGCCGGAAGAAAAAAGACGATCCGGCGTAAAAAGTGTTTCAATTCGGCGCCGACACGCTAAAATATACCCGATACGAAATCTGCAGGATTTGGTACCGGGTAATTTTCGTTAAACTTTGACGCGGCTTTTGCAGGAATGCCTCGCCAAAGGTCGGGGTCGGAAAGACGAGACTGTCAGGTTTATCTTTCCACCTCCAAAAAGATATAACCGAATTTGGAAAAAATCAACAAAAGTTTCCAAATCCGGAAATGAATATTACCCTTTGTGTCGTATTTGAAAGGGTTTGTTCATGATCGATTCCCGTTTGTTTTCCGAACGGTTGCGCGAAATTGTCGGAACGGAGGCTGCGACGCGGTTCGCCAAAGAAGTCGGTATCCCCGATTCGACGTTTAGCCGCGCGTTTAACGGAAAAGAGATTCTGAATTGGGAACATTTGGAGCGAATCGAAAGGATCAAAGGCGTTTCTCCCGCCTGGCTGTTGGGACTGACGGACAAATGTTCCCAATTGCCGTTGAACGGATTCGCGTCCTGCGGCTTGGCGCAAGGCTGGTTCAGCGAACAGAAAACGGGCGGAACCGTCCTGATCGCCGATTACGATCCGCGCCCCGACGATTTCGCCGTTTATGCCAAAGGCGAATCGATGCGTCCCGCGGGAATCGAAAACGGCGCGTTGTGCATCGTGGCCCCGTCTTCGCCGATTCGGACGGGAAAACCCGTTTTTGTTCGCGCGGAATTTTTCAACAAGGGAAAACGGCAGGAAATCGGATCGATCAAGCTTCTCGATTCGGACGATTCCGATTCGTTCCGCTTGCGCGGCTGGTTGCCGGCGGTCGGCGAAACGGGGCAAAGCCCGTTCTTTGATATCCGGCCGAAATCCGCCGTTTTGTTCATCGCGCCCGTCGTTCGCGTCTATAATATCGCGAAAGCCCCTTTAAATCGATCGGATTCGGTTCCATATAATAAAAGAGCCGTTGAAATCTGTCTGAATCTTCTGAAACCGTACTACGGCGGGACGAACAGCGACCGCTTGGCGACTCTGTTCGATATCCTGTACCGGAAAATTCAGAAATCCGAAAACGTCGATTGGAACACGGTTGCCGAAATAATGAGCGAAGTATCTGATAAAGCTGAATAATTTTTTTATGTAATTTTTTTGAAAAA
>DGGW01000014.1 GCA_002393065.1 Alphaproteobacteria bacterium UBA3864
CTGCTGGAAAAGAAAATGGACGGCAGCAAGCATTACACCATTTACGGCTCCCAGAGCGACAGCCACGCCAGCATCACCGTAGCGGAAGAGGAGGAAGCGTAACCGTGGAAAAGATTTTGGAAATCAAAAGCCTGGTCAAAAACTTCGGGGATCACCAGGTGCTGCGGGATATCAGCTTTCAGGTGGAGAAGGGCGAAGTGATCTGCATCATCGGCTCCTCCGGCTCCGGCAAAAGCACCCTGCTTCGCTGCATCAATTTTCTGGAGCAGCCAACCAGCGGAGAAATCCTGTACCATGGCAAAAACGCGGAAACGGAATGGAAGCGCACGGTGTACCACAGCAAGGTGGGCATGGTGTTTCAATCCTTCAATCTCTTTGGCAATATGAACGCCCTGGAAAACTGCGTGCTTGGGCAAATGCAGGTATTGAAAATCAACCGCCCGGACGCGGAAAAGAAGGCCCTTCATTATCTGGAAAAGGTGGGCATGGCGGCCTACCGCGGCGCGCGCCCCGCCCAATTGTCCGGCGGGCAAAAGCAACGCGTCGCCATCGCCCGCGCTTTCATGAAAAACGCGCCGATCGTCATTCTGGACGAAGCGACCTCCGCCCTTGACAACAAATCGGAAGCCGTCGTTCAGCAGGCCATCGACAATTTGATGAAAGACCGCACCGTTTTGGTCATCGCGCACCGTTTATCGACGGTCAAAAACGCCGACAAGATCTTTGTCATCAACAACGGTCAGATCGTTGAACAGGGCAATCACGACGAACTGATCGCGTTGAACGGCGAATATGCGGCGCTGTACAATATGCAATTCAAAACGAAACATCAGCACGAAGGCTGACCCACTCCCCCCCCCCTTATACGCCGGAACGGAAAAATGCTTTTCAATTCCCTGCCCTTCATCTTTTTGTTCCTGCCCGTTTCCGTCCTCGTCTATTACGCGCTGATCCGACGCCGGGCGGTTTTGGGCGCGCGCGTTTTTCTGGTCGGCGCATCCTTGTTTTTCTATGCGTATTGGAACGTTTACTACCTGCCGCTGATTTTGATTTCGATGGCCGTCAATTTTTCCATCGGTTCAGTTCTGTCTTTACCCCCCCGAAAGTTAGAGTTAACTCTAAACTCCTATTGTCGTTTGGCATCGCGTTAAACGTTCTGGCGTTGGGATATTTCAAATATACGGACTTTCTCATCGACAACGTCAACGCGATCTTTCACACGAAAGCGCCGCGGATGAACATCGCTTTGCCGCTGGCGATTTCCTTTTTCACGTTCCAGCAGATCGCCTATCTGGTCGATTGCTACAAGCGGCTGGTCAAGGATTACGACTTTCTGTCCTACGCGCTGTTCGTTTCCTTTTTCCCGCAGCTGATCGCGGGACCGATCGTCGCCCACTACGAAATGATGCCTCAATTTATCAAAAAGTCCAATCTGGTCAAAAACTACAGGAACATCTTTCACGGCATCATCCTGTTCAACATCGGCCTGTTCAAAAAGGTCGTCATCGCGGACACATTCGCGCGGTACGCGACCATAGGCTTTGACGACCTGCCGTCGCTGACCTTTTGGGGCGGGTGGTTTTCCTCCCTGTCCTACACCGCGCAGATCTATTTCGATTTCAGCGGGTATTGCGACATGGCGACCGGTTGCGCGCGAATGTTCAACATTTGCCTGCCGATCAACTTCAATAGCCCGTACAAAGCTTTGAACATTCAGGATTTCTGGCGGCGCTGGCACATCACTTTGTCGCGGTTCCTGCGCGATTACCTGTACATCCCGCTGGGCGGCAGCAGAAAAGGCGAGCTCCGCACTTACGTCAACATCTTTCTGATTTTCTTCATCGGCGGATTATGGCACGGCGCGGCGTGGACGTTCGTTGCGTGGGGCTGTTTGCACGGCTTGGCGAACATGGTTTACCGTTTATGGAAGAAAACGGGATGCACGCTCAACAAGTTCGCGGCGTGGTTCATAACGTTCAACTTCATCAACGTCACATGGGTTTTCTTCCGCGCCAAAAGCTTCGCCGCCGCGCAAAAAGTTCTTTCCGCGATGTTCTGCCTGCCGTCCGCGGACGGTTCCGCCAAACCGGTTTGGAAGTTGAAAGGCTTTTTAAAACCTTTTCACGCAAAGCCGAAAATGTTTATCACGTTGCTGATCATCATCGCGCTGTGCACCGTTTTGCCGAACGCCGCGGATATTTCGAACAGGCTGTTGAATGTCCCTGATAACAGGAAGCGGTGTCTGGCCTTCGCTCTGGCCGTTCTTTCCCTGTTTTTGCTGGCGAAAATGATCGTCGTTCCGTACAGCGAGTTCATCTATTTTAATTTTTAGGTGTCACATGGCTTTCAAGAAATCAATCCTTGCCTATTTCGGCGCCTTGCTGTTTCTGATCGTGTTCATAACGGCCGTCTTCTACGTTTCGGACCCGTACGCCTTGTTCCATCGGCCGTGGTTCGACAAAGGAAAAATGTACGACAATCTGCGGATTCAGAATTACGGCCTGATCAAATTCGGAAATTTCGACGGCATCATTCTGGGAACGAGTATGCTGGAGAACACCTCCGCCGTCGAAGCGACGGAAAAGCTAAAGCTCTCTTATGCCAATTTATCCCTGTCGGGCGGCAGTTTTTATGAAAAGATGCTCATCGCGCAGTTCGCCGTCAAAACGAAACATATCAAGTCCGTCATTTTATCGCTCGATTACCATTTCGACACGGAAAAACGCATCGGGAACTCCTTTGATCCGGATCTTTACGGCGAAAATCAGCTGGCCGGAAAGATACGGACCTACCTGACGGGCAAAGCCGTTTTCTGCGTCCTGTTGCGAAAAAAATGCGATTTTATAAAAAGAACGCTGGATCGCCCGAAAGCGTGGATGAACGAAACGGAACACGCGCGACGGTTCGGCGGATTCGACAACTGGCTGAAATATGCCAATGAAGACGGACAAATCCGGGCCGCGTTCGATGATCTTTTGAGAAACGAAAGCGATCACAAAAGCGAATACGCGAAATATCAATCCGTAACAGATAACGAAATTCTGCCCTTGTTTAAAAACAAAGACACGGAATTTTCGATCATCGTTCCGCCTTACAGCGTGTTTTGGTGGGTGAAAAGGAAAAGCGAGCTGGAGGAAATGATGCGGCCGTTCGAATATCTGGTCGAAAAAACGCAGGACCTTCCGAACGTGAAGATTTATTGGTTCTACGACGACGACTACGTGTTCGACATTTCGCGATACAAGGATCTGGCGCATTATCATCCGTCCGTCAATTCCCTGCAGCTGGACGCGATCCGAAACGGGACGCACATCCTCGACAAAAGCAATTACCGCCGGAAAATCGACGCGTTCGTCAAAAAAGTCAGGGCGTTCGATTTGGAACCGTATCTGGAAAAAATACGCCAAGCGAAAAAGAACGGCGCCTGACTTTTCCAGGCAACGAAACTGTTTCCTTTTTTCGAAAGCTGTGCAACACTGAATCGGGTACGTCTGCACGGGAGGGCGATTTATGGTTTTGTTGTTGATTCTGGCGGCGGCGTTCGCGATCGTCCGTTTTCACCTGTTGTCAAAGCGCGTCGACCGGTTGGAGCGCTTGCTTGTTTTAGCCCTTTCGGAACGGCAAAATCCGCAGGCCTCGTCTCCCATCCCCGCAAAAGAACAAAAAGCCCCGCCCGTTCCCGAAGAAACGCCCGTCCCCGACGAACGGCAAAAGCCTTCGTTCACCGAAGCGAAAAAAGCGTCCGTGTTCGCCTTCCTCGGTCAGAATTTGAACGTCTGGATCGCGGCGGGCGCCGGATTGCTCGGCGTGTTTTTCTTCGTCAAGTATTCGATCGACAACAGCCTTGTCAGTCCCGCCGTCCGGCTTGTTCTGGCGGCGCTGACCGGCGTCGGGGCGATCGTCGGCGGCGAAGTCCTGTTCCGTCATGAAAAGATCGCGAACGGCGAACGCATCGCGCAAGTCCTGACCGGCGTCGGTCTGTCCGCGCTGTATTTCGCATCCTACGCCCTGTCGAAAGTTTACGGATTGGCGGATCCTCTCGTTTCCTTCATTCTGATGGCCGCCGTAACCGCCGCGGCCGTCCGGCTGTGTTACATGCACCCGAAAACGCCGCTGGCCGTTCTGACGGTCGTCGGCGGCTTTCTGACGCCGGCTTTGGTGCGGCAGGCGACGGGCGACGCTTACTTTTTCACCGGATACATGCTGGTCTGCTCCGTCGTTTTCCTGATCGTCGCCAAGCGGCTGAACAGCTTTTTGCTGGCTCTTCTGACGCTCGTTTTCCTGTACGTCCAGATTTTCTGGCGGATCGGTTTCGCTTACGCGCCGTTCAATTCGCTGCTGTTTTTCTGCGTCGGCGGCACCGTGTTCTTCGCGTCCTCCTTTCTGTTCGGCGGAACGGAAAAGAAAAACGCCCTGCTTCGCCGGATGGCGGGCGGCGCCGTTTTGCTGATGATGCTGGCGCTGGTCGTCAAAGCCCGCTACGGTTTGACCGAATGGGGACTGACCGGTCTGATCGCCCTGTTTTTGCTGATCAAATCCCTGAAAGCCCCCGAAAAGAACCTGCCCCTGTTCGCGGGCGTCGTTCTGGTCGCATTTTTGCTGATGAGCCTGTGGACACCGGAAACGGAAACGCAAAAATACCTTGTCTTCGGCGGATTTACGGCGCTGGCGTTCGTCGTTCCCTATATCAGGCTCTGGACGAACCCCGCATTCATCGGTTACACGGCGGCGCTTCTGCCCGTCCTGACGGCCGTTCATTACATGAATTTCCAAAGCAAGCCGAGCCTTGTCCCGATTGCGGGCGTCGGTGCGTTGCTGGCGCTGGCTCCCCTGACGAAAACGGATCTTTCCGACGACAGGCGGAGAAACGACGCGTCGAAGCTGATTTTGTCCGCCGCCGTTTTGTGCGCCGCCGCCGTGTTCTGCACGGGTTTCGACAACTTTATGCCGCTGTTCTTCGCCGCCGAAGCCTCGATTTTGTCCCTGACGCATAAAAAGTTCCCCTGTCGGCTGCTGTCGGGTGCCGTTTGGGGCGCTCTGGCGTTTTTCGCGGCGTGCGAATACAAAATCCTTTTCGTGTCGGGCGTCGAAATCATTGCGGGGCAGTTCTTCGACAACGATCTGTTTTACCGCGAAGGTTTGACCGGAAAGTCTTATTTGCTGTTCAACCTGTTCCTGCCGGTCTTCGCCCTTGCGGCGCTTTATCGCGCGGCGAACGTGCCGGCCGTGAAAAAGACGGCTCTTGCCGCCGGAGTGTTTCTGACGTTCGCACTGGCCTACGTTCTGCTGATTTCCGCCGCCGACGAATACGCCGTCCCGACGTTTTCGTGCAAAGCCGTAATCACGAACATCGCCCTGATTTTGAGCCTGTTGTTTTTCCGCAAAGGCGCCGACGGAACGGCCAAAGCCTTTCTGACGCTGTTCACTTTCCGCTTCGTCGTCGCGGATCTGATCGTCCTGAACCCGCTGATGATCGGCTATCTGACCTTTGGCGAACTGTTGTGGGGATACGCGTTCCCGATCCTTGTCCTGTGCCTTGTCGTTTTGAAAAGGAAAGCGCCGTCGGCCGCGCAGGTCGGCGCCGTGTCGTTCCTGTTTCTGGTGCTGGTTTCGTTCATCACGACGTATGTGATGTTCGGAACGCTCCGCATAAGCGAAATCCGCCCGACGCAGGCCGCCGTGTTCGTATATTCCGCCATCTGGCTGGCGACGGGCGTGGCGGAGCTGCTTTTGTCGCTGAAAATCAAGCCGCTGACAAAACCGGCGTTCGTCCTGATCTACATCGTCGTCGCCAAAGTCTTTTTGTACGACGTATCGTTCCTGCAGGATCTGTGGCGCGTCGCGTGCCTGATGGGATTGGCGGTCAGCCTGCTCGGCATCGGGCATTGCCACGCCAAGTATTTCCATACGGATAAAACCGCGAAATAACGCGCAACGATCGTTGCCGTCGCCGTCCTCGCGGCTTTGCCGTTAACTTATAATCTTATTGCTTTGTGATGAGGCAGGATTTCAACAATTCGCGAAGCTTCACGCACAGGTCGCGCAGCGCGTTTTCATTATTGGCGATAAATGTTCTGTAGCGGGTCTTGCCTTTTACGGACACTTCGCGGAAAACGGGCGCGTACGCCGACAAATCCGGTTCGACCGTCAACAATTCGCTCCAATAAGCTTGCGCCCCCTCTATCGTTTCAAACGAAGAAATCTGCAACAGACGGGGTTCCTTCGAAACGGCCGAAGCTGACGGCGCCGGCGCGGAAGCGGTCGTGTTGCGTGATTTCTTTCGGGCGGCGGCGACCGGCGCGGCGACAAGCGTATCCTCGTCCGCCTTTTGCGTTTTTCCGCCCTTTGCGGCTTTGTTCAGAGGAACGGGACCGTCCCCAGTACGAACAATAACGTTATCCTTTTCATCCGGCGAAGCGGCGTCGGATTGCGGCGCGACGGACAAAACCGACGACGGTTTCCGCTTTTGCTCCAACGGCGCGTTGTCGTAAGAAACTTCCTTAAACCCGCTCGGCGCGTTACGGGACAGGTTATCCGCCAGAGTTTCGGCCAAACGGTCGAGGCTCGCCTTCATCGAAAACTGCGGCAACGGATCGACGCCCAAAGCCATGAACAAATCGGATTCGGCCTCTTTATACGCAGCGTACGACAAATCGCGCAGCAAATGCGATCTCAACCGTTCCGCGGCATCGGCAAAAGCTTTGTTCTTCGCCGAAGCCGTCGCGCCGTTCCGAACGAGCTTTTCCCACAAACGCGCGTCCACCCGTTCCAGTGCGTCCGTCGTTCTGAAATCTTCGGCGACCCGTTGTAAACGGATGTAGGAAATGTTGACTTGCGATATGATCGCCATCGTCATCGCCTGGCGACGGGCGATTTCCAGCGCGACCTTGCCCTCCGCCGCGCGAACGGCCGACGGTCTGGAAAACAGGTTCATCAGGTTCCACGAAACGCCGACGCCGGCGCTCGCCCAACGGCTGTTCGTCAGATAAGGGTTGGAATTATAGTTCAATCCGGCGCCGAATTCGATTCCCGGGAACCAGCGCAACAATTCCTTTTTGGCATCGGCTTTCGCCAAACGGACTTCGTAATCGCCGATCCGCAATTCCGGACGGTTGATCAACGCGAAATGTTCCAAATCGATCTGGCCGAAACGCACGGAAGGAACGTCTTTGTCCATCGCGGCGGGGATATCGAGCGTAAACGGGATATTCGGCGGCAGATTCATCAACGCCGCCAAATCCGCCTTGGCGGTCAGCATCGTTTGATTGATTTGATTCAACGACTGCAGCGTCGTCAGCAAGCGCTTTTTGTTTTCCAATCCTTCGACCGACATATCGTCGGCGTCCCCGACGCGGACGAGTTCCTGCCGGACGGCGTTCGTCAAAGCTTCGACATCGCCGGCGATTCGCTGCGCCGCCGCCGCGCGCCAGAAAGCCGCGCGAACATCATGAATCAGCAATTGGAGCGATTTGCGGTGCGCTTCCTCCGCCATATAAAGCCGGTCGGATTTCTGGCGGGCGTTGACGTAACTGATGCCGAAATCCAGCACGTTGAACGCCATCGTCAAATCGAATGCGTTTTCGGCTTTCCCGCTGATAACGGCATCGTTGAGCGGACGATTCCCGTTCGGTTCCTTAGCCGAATAAGCCAGCCTTCTCGAACGGGAGGAAAAACCGCCTTCGGCCGCCAGTTTCGGCAACATATCCAGCGACGCGGCGTCGGCGATTCCCGCCCGAAAAGCCTGCTCCATCGCGGCGACGCGGTGATCGGCGTTGTATTTGACGGCGCGGGCGATCGTGTCGTACAACGTCAACGGCTTGACGATATCCTCCTGTCCGGAAAACAAAGCGTGGCGGTCCGTATCGGCGCGGGCCGAACGTTCGCCCAACGTCGTCGGTTCGGTTTGAACGGAGCAAGCCGTCAAAGCGGCGGAAAACAAAATAATTCCCGAAAAGAACGCGTATCGCACGAGAAAAGACCTCTTATGAAAAAACTATACAGCGATATGATTTATTTATTAAGATACAAGATATGGTTTTCCGTTCAACCTTTTTTTTCGCTTTTTATAAAAAAAGAGGGGCTCTTTTCAGCCCCCCTGTTCTTTGATTTCCGTTTGAGGCGGAACCGCGGACAAAACCTCGCCGATTTTCAGACCGCAATAAGCGCAATGGAAATCCTGAACTTCCTCGAAAAATTCACCGACGACGTTTTCGCCGGAACGGGCTGTCACCTTGTTTTCCGTATGGCAATGCGGACAAACAATCGTAAAAGGGAAATCGTTCATCGATCGTACGGTCCTTTTTTCATATCTATACGATTTATCTGCATTTGTTCATGCTTTTCGGTGATCTGTTTCTGCAGACTCTTCTGTCCGGCCTTCTGTGTTTTCTTGGCATAAGCATCCCTGTTCGCCTCGCATTGAGCTTTTTTATCTTTATTGCCGGCGGCTTTCCCCTTCCGTTCGGGCAACAAAGTGTCGATATCCTTTGTTTCTTTGTCGGTTCGCAACGTTGTAAGCATAATAGCCGCCATTTTTTTCCGGTTTCTGACCATTTTCATCAGGTCGTCGACCGTATCGAATCCCGCCATACGAATACCGCAGAAACAAACGTCGCGACCGATGCTGTCCTTGACCTGTTCGCTGCGTTCGCCCGTATTGTATCGGGTGGGAACGTGGAAAATCCGGACGGGTTCCCCCGTATCCGTTCTGGCACCGGACAGTTCCCCGACCGGAATGAGCGGATTGCCCGAACGCGATACTCTGACGGCTTTCAGGTCGATTTCCTTAAGCTTCCAATCGTAATCTTTCGACTGATAAAACGCGTCGCAGGTTTTCAGAGACGTCAACCTGCCCGTTTTGCGTTCACGGCGCATCAGATAGCAAAGCGTATGATCTTCGACGTTGTGCATCAATCCTTTCGGATCGACCCGGAATTTTCCGTCTTCGGTCAGTTCGGGTTCGTAAGTTCTGTCTTTTTTGACAACGGGGGCTTCTTCACCCGGTTTGGCTTGACCGAACACGGTTTCGTTCCAGATTTTTTTACCGTCTTCCCGAAGGATTTTGGCGTGCCAATACTCTATGCCGTTTTCGTCCTTTCGCCATTCGCCTTCTTGTTCCCTTGCCCATCCTTCGGCGTTTTTCTGCTTCATCAGAACGGGCATTCTGACCTGAACGTCGGCGGTGCGGAGTTCCGTATCCAGAACGTCGTAGAACTTCCGGGCGGCTTCCCCGTCCGTATCGACGACCTTATCCTGCCGCACATCGGCGTAAAGCTTTCCGATCTGTTCGTTCATCTGCGACCTTTGGCACATATCGAACATCAGTTGCTTAAGCTGCGCGTGATGACGGCAATCGCCCATGCCGAGGGCGAGCATCGCGACGATATTGGTACGGGTGTCGATATGCGGGTCTTTTTCCTGATAAGCCTTGCCCGACGCGCGCATCATGGATTTGACGGTCGCGTCGTAAACGGATTCCCCGTTTTTGTTTTTGGCCAGAGCGTTGTCTTCCATATGAAGGCCGGTACCCGCGAAATTTTCCGTCGTCAGCGATTGCCGGACGAAACGGTCGATCAGATCCAGAGCCTTTTCGGAATCTTTGATTTGCGACAAGGGCCGGTCAAAGGCTTTTTTCTCCTCGTCGCTCATGGGAATGCCGAGTTCGGCCGGCGTCATTTTGACCATTTCCGACATCAGGCGGATGTCTTTGCGGGAAATGACGTGATCCATCAGCTGACCGCCGAAACGGGTGTTGCCGGCGATGCGGTCCATACCGCTGTACGCCAACCCGCAACCGCGATAATTATAGCTGTTGTCGTGAACGGCCTGCGAAACGGGATCATCCGTGATATAGCGATCCTCTTTGACCTTATCCTTGAAAATGATCCGTCCCGTTTCGTCGGTCCCGTCTTTTCTGTTTTGTTCGAAACCTTCGATTCTTTTCAAAACGTCCCGCGATTGTTCGGACGGGATGCGGGCGCAAAGCTGTTCCATCCGTTTTTTGACGATATCCAGTTCCCAATCGTGTTTGATGGTCGCTTCGATCCGACGGCAGAAATGATCGACGACTTCTTTGGGTTCGCCGGCCAGACAGGCGGCCTGCAAAGCGGTGGAAACGAGATTGAAATTGCCGCTGTCTTCGGCGCCGTCGCGCAAAGCGGCCATAAAAGCGAGCTTGGCGGTTTCGCGCCCTCTGTCGTCGTTGCCGATCATCACGTTGCCGTACGCGGCCTGAAGGCCGAGCGACGCTTCGAACGTTTGGGCAAAGCCTTCCTCGAGCGTGGCGACGGATTTTTGCAACAACATTTGACGGCGGGAGGAATCCTCCGTTTCCATTCCGGCCCGATAACGCTGGCACAACCCGATATTTTCATAAGTGATGCCGTTGCCGTATCCGTCTTCGATCAAACGGCGGCTGATGTCTTCCGAACGACGCAGGTCGTCCCGACTGTCTTTTCCGCTGGCGACAAAGCGCCGTTTGCGGTAAGCGTGCGCCAACTGTTCGCGAACGAAGGGCGCCTCCGTAAAATCCTTGTTTTCGGCATGATTGTAGATATCAATCATTCTGTCGTATTCGCCCAAAGAGCGATACGAGGAAAAAAGAGCCATGATTTGACTGGAATCCAGATGGGACGTGCCTTTTTCGAGAAGAGCGTCCAATTCTTTCAGCTTATCGGCTTTCGACCGGTAAGACTTGATTTTTTCTTCGCCGTAGTCGTCCTCTTTTTTTACCTCCGTTTTCATCGCCGCTTCGATTTCCGCAACGAAATCGCGTTTTTCCAGCGTAACCTTTCGATTTTCTTCAAATCCGTTGATAAAATCGACCCAGCGAAGCTTTTTATCACGTTCCATCGGTTGAATCCTTTCTCCAATCAGAGCTAATATATTTTGTTTTCCCGCCGGATGTCAATAGATTTTAGACAAAAAACGACAAATCCGGCAAGATATCCCGCCCTCGTCCCGAATAACAAGATCATTGACAGAAAGCTTTTTGTAAATTATAAGGAGTTAGATTTTTATCGTCTTTTTTGGAGGGCATCATGGACGCCTATACAGCAACGAAAGAACAGGTCCTCGAGGATTTGAACGTTTCTCCGGCCAAGGGGCTATCGGAAGAACGCGCGGTCGACAACGCCGTCCTGTACGGTGTGAACAGCCTGTCGAAACCGCCCGAGGAATCTTTTCTGAAAAAAATTCTGTCCGCTTTGGCGGAACCGATGATTCTGATGTTGCTGATTGCCGACGCCATCGCGTTCGGCATTAACTATATCCGCGGTTTGAACGGCGAAGAAACCGAATATATCGAATGCGTCGGCATCATTATCGCCGTTTTGCTGTCCGTCGTCATTTCTCTGATCATGGAAGGCCGCTCCGCCAAAGCGTTCGAAGCCCTCAACAAAATGAAGGACGACATTCCCGTCAAAGTCTTCCGGAACGGGAAAGTCCGTCTGATCGGACAAAAGGATCTGGTCGTCGGCGACATCGTTTGCATCGAAACGGGCGCGAAAGTCCCCGCCGACGGGCGGCTGATCGAAAGCAGCGATCTGCGCGTCGACGAATCATCGCTGACAGGGGAAAGCGAAGCCGTCAGAAAAAGCGCCGATTATGTCTGCCCCGACGAAAAAACGCCGCTGGCCGAACGCAAAAACATGATCTATTCCGGCACCTTTGTCACCGGCGGTTCGGGACGGATGATCATCACCGCCGTCGGGGATAAAACGGAATTCGGCATCATCGCGCGCGAACTCGCAACGGCCGTCGCGACTCTGACCCCCCTGCAGCAAAAGCTGGCGAAGCTCGGCAAACTTATCGCTTTCTGGGGCGTAAGCATGGCCGCCCTCGCCTTTTTGGCGCAACTGCTGAACTATGTGTCCAAAGGCACGGCGACGCTCGCCAATATATCGGACGCCTTCATCACCAGCATCGTCCTGATCGTCGCTGCCGTCCCCGAAGGACTGCCCACGACCGTCGCGATCTGTCTGGCCATCAACATCATCAAAATGTCCAGAGAAAACGCGCTGGTCAAAAAAATGGCGGCCTGCGAAACGATCGGATGCATCAATATCATTTGTTCGGACAAGACGGGAACTCTGACGGAAAACAAGATGACCGTCATCAAAGTTTTTGAAAAAGACGTCGAAAAACAGCCCGAAAATATTACCGACGAACACTTGATCATGAACTTCTGTCTGAATTCGACGGCCGATATCGGGTTCGAAAACAACAATTACACGTTCATCGGCAATCCGACGGAATGCGCGTTGCTGGTCGCCGCGGACAAAGCCGGAACGACCTATCAGAACGTCCGCCGTTCGAACGGACTGATCCACGCGTTCCCGTTCTCTTCCGAAACGAAGAACATGACGACGATCGTCCGCACCGTTTCCGGTCTGACGGTTTACAGCAAGGGCAGTCCCGAAAAAATCCTCGCCCAATCGGATATTTCCGATGAGGAAAAGGCTTCTTACGCCGCGATGATCCGTTCCTGTCAGGAAAAAGCCTACCGCGTTATCGGCTTTGCCCACAAAATCATCGACGACGTTCCGGAAAATCCCGACGCGGCAAGACAGGATTTGGAATCCGGCATGATTTTTGACGGTTTTGCGGCAATCGCCGACCCCTTGCGCAAAGAGGTTTTCCCGGCCATCCGCAGTTGCCGCGCCGCCGGTATCGACATCAAAATGCTGACGGGCGATAATATCGTTACGGCGCGCGCCATCGCCATGGAACTGGATTTGCTGGACGACGACCATCTGGCTTTGGAAGCCAATGACATCAACGCCATGTCCGACGACGAATTACGGGAGATCCTGCCCAGAATTCGCGTCATCGCGCGCAGTACGCCCGTCGTGAAAATGCGCGTCGTCAAAACGTTGAAAGCCCTCGGCGCAGTCGTCGCGGTCACGGGGGACGGCATCAACGACGCGCCCGCCCTGAAAAACGCGGATATCGGTTTGGCGATGGGCATTTCCGGAACGGAAGTATCCAAAGAAGCCAGCGATATCGTTTTGCTGGACGATTCTTTTTCGACCATTGTCAAAGCCGTTCAATGGGGACGCGGCATTTATGAAAACTTCCAGCGTTTCCTGCTGTTCCAGCTGACGGTCAACCTGTCGTCGGTCGTCATCGTTCTGGCGTCCGTTCTGGCGGGCTTCCCCGCACCTTTTACGGCCATCCAACTGTTGTGGGTCAATCTGATCATGGACGGGCCTCCCGCTTTGACGCTCAGCCTTGAACCGATCAGGGATTCTCTGATGAAAAACAAGCCGACGCCGCGCAACGCCAATATCGTAACGAAAGATATGCTCGTTCGCATCGTCTTCAACGGAATGATCATTTCCGCTTTGGTTTTGGCGCAGTTGAAATTCAATATCCTGAACGTCGCCGAAACGGAAAAAGGTTCCGTTCTGTTCACCCTGTTCGTCCTGTTGCAGCTGGCCAACGCCTTTAACTGCAGAGAGCTGACAAAAGAAAGCGCGTTTAAATATATCTGCAACAATCACTTGATGCTTATCGCTTTCCTTGTAACGTTTGCTATTCAGTATTGTATTACACAATATGGCGGAACAGTTTTCGGAACGGCGCCTTTATCGGCCGGAATCTGGCTGAAAGCGATTTTATGTTCGCTGTCGGTTTTGATCGTCGATGAAATATTCAAATTCTGCCAATCCCTTTATCTGAAACTGAAACGTTCCGTTTAAAGAGACAACACCTTAAAGATAAAAGCCCTTTTGCTTTGCAAGAGGGCTTTTTTAATGAAGCTTTTACGATGCGATGTTCGGCGCAAATCGCGTTTGCCGGATCCGGTTGTTTTACTTGGCGACCGTATAGATAATCGCCGCAATCTGCTGTCCGTTCACGTCGGAAATCGGAATAATCCCGCCGGACATGTTCAGATCCGCCCAAGCGGTATCGTCGTTTTTGGCTGCCATGGACAGCAGTTTCTTTTGCACTTTGTTCGGCAAAGACGGCGCCGTTCCGCGCGATGTCAGAAAAGCCATATTTTCCGCCGTGCACCAACCGGCGCCTTTCATTCCGTCCGGTTCGGAACGACGCATTTTATACCAGCTCAATTTTTTCAGGCCCGTTTTATCCAAAGCGGTATAGATGCGGTTTTTCCCGAACGGTTCGAGTTCCGCGGAAAGACCGTCCGTCATCTTCGTCAAGCGTTTCGACGCCTTGAAAAAGCCCCTGCCGGATTCTCCGGCTTTGACCAGAACGCTGTAAACGATATCCTGCGAAGGCAACCGTTCCCAATAGCACAGGTTTTCCAAACCGCCCAGACGGATGCGACCGCGGTACGATTTATCGTTGATACGGATGAAATAACGGGTGTTCGGATGATAAAACAGGAAATCCGTTCCGTATTTTTCAGCCAAAGCCGTAGCGTATTTCGACGCGGTTTTCGCCACCAAAGACGTGCTCAACGTCGCCGTTTCCCGTTGGATCTCTTTATCGCCGAGAACGGTTTCCGTCAGATATTTCCGCAACGACGCGCACGTTTCGGTTTCGGATTTATGTAAAAAGCGCAGAACGGTATCGTCGGCGGAAGCGGGAACGGTCGCAAAAACGGTTTCGGCAAGCGAGGCTTTATCCGCGTCGGCGTCCTGCGCCCGCGCGGGCAAAGCCGCCAAAGCAAAACCGAAAAGCCATACTGCGGGTCTCATTCCCCTTCCCCCTTCCTGTTTTTACAGATTTTTCAGCCGTTCGATCGCCGCGTTCGTTTTGACAAGAGCGTCTTCGGCGGCCGTCAGACGGGCGCGCTGTTCGGCGACGACCTTTTCCGGCGCTTTGGCAACGAAAGCTTCGTTACCCAAACGGGATTTCAGTCCGGCGATTTCCTTTTCCAGCTTGTCCTTTTCCTTCATCAGACGTTCCGTTTCCTTGGCGACGTCGATAACGCCGGCCAAAGGCAACAGGATCTCCGCCTTGCCGAAAACGGCCTGCGCCGCGCCCGCAGCGTCGGCGGGGTTGGATGTCGCTTCAATCTTTTCCAGACGCGCGAGCGTTTTGATCAGCGTTCCGAAACGGTCCAGCCGTTCCTTGTCGAAACCGTCGGCGTCTTTCAGCAACATTGTGATCTTCGCGCCGGGAGCGATATTCATTTCCGTACGCAAAGAACGCACCGCCGAGATCAAATCGACCGTCCAATCCAGATCTTTTTCGGCGTCTTCGTCGATCAGGGCGGACAAATCGCCCCACGGCGTCACGATCAGCATTTGATCGCGTTCCGTCTTGCCCCACAGCTCTTCCGTTACGAACGGCATGATCGGGTGGAGCATAATCAGGATGCGGTCCAGCACCCACGCCGCCGTCGCGCGCGTTTCGGCTTTGGCGGCTTCGTCGTCGCCGTAGAACAAGGGTTTGGCAAATTCCAGATACCAGTCGCAGAACGTTCCCCAGGCGAACTGATAAGCGGCGTTGGCGGCTTCGTTGAACTTGTATTCGTCAAAC
>DGGW01000013.1 GCA_002393065.1 Alphaproteobacteria bacterium UBA3864
GCACTGTTCGCAACGGCTTTCGCCTGCGACACCAGATCTTGCAGTGAAGTGATGCCCTGATCCGCGACTTCCAGCGTCGAGATCGCCTGCCCGATCGAATCAAGCAGAGACCCCAAGTCGTCCGCACGCGAATTCAACGACTGCGCCGTAAAATACGACGAAGGGTTGTCCATCGCGCTGTTCACTTTGTATCCCGAAGACAACTTGTCCTGCGTTTTGTCAAACAGCTTCTGCGTGTTTTGCAACGTCAGCAGGTTCGAACGCATCGAAGACGTCAAGGCAATTTTACTGTTACTCATAGTTTTTCTCCTTTTCTTGGATCAATCAGTTAAAATTCCGGAAACGGCGTCCTGCCGTTATTTCTATCCGTATTTCGAATACTAGCATCTTTTCCCGCCCTTTTTCAACAGGAAATTTTTGCCTCCCCTCCCCAAAAACGAAAAAGCGGGGAAAGTCGCCCTTCCCCGCCTTTATCCGTCTTAACCGCGTCTTACTTCGCCGACATCAGATCCAGCGAATTTCCGACAAGGTTGGTAAAGCTCAACCCCGTTTCGGCTTCCGCTTTTTTCAACAAAAAAACCGTGGATCTGGAAAAAGGATCTTTGGCGGCCTGAACCTGACGCAAAGAATCCATGATTCTGACGCGGACTGCCGCGGGAGCGGCTTTGAAACGTTCCTCGAACGACGTCGGGATCTTATAGCCCATCCGGCGCAAATGTCCGGTGATCGACAGCAAGTTGTGCATATTCACTTCCGGCGCGTTGTATTTTGCGTTCGGCGAATCGCCCCACGTCGTCATTTCACCCGTAAATTCGGGCATTCTGGTGTTCCAAACGTTGGAATCGCCGCCTTCGTACGTCGGTTGATACGGTTGGGAACCGTAGATGACCGGTCCGACCTGTTGGACCTGAACAACGTTTGTCGCCGCCCACGGATCGGAAGGCAAAGCGTCGGCACGCGCCGACGACGTCAGCGACACGGAACAGACGACCGCCGACATTAAAAGGAAACTGCGTTTCATCATGATACGACTCCTGCCGTTAAAATCTCTTATTTCACAGTATACACGTTTTTTCCGTCCGAAACAGTTACAAAAATATTTCGTTTTTATTACAACCGTTTCCACAACGTTCCGTTCGGCGTGTCCTCCAACACGATTCCTTTGTCGGCCAGCTCTTTCCTGACGGCGTCGGCCGTCGCGAAGTCCCGCGCTTTCCGGGCGGCGTTACGTTTGGCGATCAACGCGTCGATATCCGCGTCCGACAAACCGCCCTCGTCCGTTCCCGTTCCGCGCTTGAACCATTCCTCCGGATCCTGATACAGCAACCCGAGCAGATGCGCCGACGCCAACAGCGTCTTTTTCTTTTCGGCGACCCCGTCGCCCCCCGCTTTGTTCATGTCGGACAAAAGCGTATGCAGAACGGCGATCGCTTTCGGCGTGTTCAGGTCGTCCTCCAGCGCGGCGACGACGTCGGGATCGGGCTTTGCGTCCGTCAGGTCAACGTCCGGCGTCCCGCGCAGAGCCGTATAGAAACGGTCCATCGTCGCTTTCGCCTGCTTTAAGCTGTCGGTCAGCCAGTTCAGCGGCTGATGATAGTGCGTCCCGAGCGTGTAGAGTCTGAACGCCTCCCCCGGCACCTGATCCAGAATTTCGCGGATCGTGAAGAAGTTGCCGAGCGATTTCGACATCTTTTCGCCGTTGACCATCAAATGGCCGTTATGCACCCAGTACTTCGCGTAGAAATCGTGGCCGAAAGCGCAGCACGATTGCGCGATTTCGTTTTCGTGGTGCGGAAAGATCAGGTCTTGTCCGCCGCCGTGGATATCGAACGTTTCGCCCAGATACTTGGAGCTCATGACCGAACATTCCAGATGCCACCCCGGACGGCCGCGTCCCCAAGGGCTTTCCCAGCCGGGCTGGTCGTCCGCGGCGGGCTTCCACAACACGAAATCGGCGGCGTCTTTCTTGTACGGCGCGACTTCGACGCGGGCGCCGGCGATCAGTTCGTCGCGCGAACGTCCCGACAAACGGCCGTACGTCGGCATTTTTTCGACGGAAAACAAGACGTGTCCTTCCGCCTCGTACGCGAATCCCCTGTCGATCAGCTTTTGAACAAGCTCTATCATTTCCCGGATATGCGCCGTCGCGCGCGGTTCGACGTCCGGCGGCAAAGCGTTAAGTTCCGCGATGTCTTCATGGAACAGGCGCGACGTCCGTTCGGTCACGGAAGAAATCGGTTCGCCCGTTTCCTGCGACTTTTTGATGATCTTGTCGTCGACGTCGGTGATATTGCGGACATACGTCACTTTCGGATACAGGAATTTCAGCAACCGATACAACGTATCAAAGACGATGACCGGACGGGCGTTGCCGATATGCGCCCGATCGTAGACGGTCGGTCCGCAAACGTACATTCCTACGTGGCCGGGGTTCACGGGCACGAACAGCTCCTTGCGGTGCGAAAGGGTATTGTAAAGTCNNGATCGAGAGGTTCGAAAGCTTCCTTTTTACGGGACATCGTATTCGACAGGAAAAGAGTCATTTTATATTATCCTTGCAATCTTGAAACGGTTTCTTCGCGGCCGAGAACGGGCAACAGGGCTTTGAGTTCCGGTCCCTGCTCGAGACCGGTCAGCGCCATGCGGAGCGGATGGAACAGATCACGGCCTTTGCGCCCGGTTTTTTCCTTCAAAGCGGCTGTCCAGAGTGCGAACGTGTTTTCGTCGAACGCGCCGTCGGGCAACAAAGCCGCCGCCGTTCGCGCAAACGCCCTGTCCTCGTCCGGAACGGAAAAGACTTTTCCCGCCGAACAACGGTCGATCCAGCCGGTCAGGTCGTCCAGCTTCGTCAGGTTCGGCGCGACGGCTTCCCACAGACGGGCGTCAACCGCGGGCATCCCCTTTTGCGCCAGACGGTCGTTGACCGTTTCAAGCGACAGATCGCGGACGATGCGGGGATTGAGTTTGAACAGGTCCTGCGTATCGAAACGCGGCTGCGCGCGGCCGAACTTGGACAGGTCGAAATGGTCGGCCAAAGCCTCAAGCGTTTTTTCGACGGGCGTCGCGTCTGACGTGCCGATGGACGACAGCAGGCATGCGACCGTCATCGGTTCGATCCCTTCGTCGCGCAGTTCCATAAAATTCACGGAACCGGTGCGCTTGGACAGCTTGCCCTCCTTGCCGGTCAGCAAAGGCGGATGGCCGAACACGGGAATTTTCCCGCCCAGCGCTTTGAACATCTGGATTTGAACGGCAGTGTTCGTCACATGGTCTTCGCCGCGAATGACGTGCGTGATGCCGAAGTCGATATCGTCGATGACGGACGGCAACAAATACGGCAAAGTCCCGTCTTCGCGCACGACGATCGGATCGCTTAAATACTCGCCGTGATAGGAACAATGCCCGCGGACCATATCGTCCCAAGCCATTTCCTCATAGTCGAGCTTGAATCTGTAATGAGGCCGGCGGCCTTCCGCCTCCAGCTTCGCGCGGTCTTCGGCGGTCAGACGCAATCCTTCGCGGTCGTACACGGGCGGAAGCTTGCGCGCCAGACGGCGGCGGCGCTTGTATTCCAGCTCCTCCGCCGTTTCATAGCAGGCGTACAACCGCCCTTCCGCTTTCAGCCGTTCGACGATTTCGTCATAGCGGGCCAAACGCGCCGACTGGTGTTCCAGCCGATCCCATTTCATCCCCATCCATTTCAGACAATCGTAAACGGCGGCCTCGTATTCCGGTTTCGACCGTTCCCTGTCCGTGTCGTCGATGCGCAGAACGAAAGAAACGTCTTCACCCTCGTTTTTTTTCTTTTGCGCGAACATATAGTTCAGCAAAGCGGTGCGCAAATTGCCGATATGCATATACCCCGTCGGACTGGGGGCAAAACGAACAACAATCACGGTTCAGACCTTTTTCGTAATCGGATAGTTCCATTCGCCGTCGTCGAAAGAGCGACGGGACAGCTTGATTCCGGGCGCGCCCTGCTTGCGTTTGAATTCGGCGCGATGGAGCATCTTGAACACGCGGCGGACATCGGCTTCGTCATGACCGGCCGCCACGATCTCGTCAATGCCGCAATCGCCTTCGATCAGCATCTTCAAAATCGGATCGAGCTTTTCGTAAACGGGCAGAGAATCGGAATCCTTCTGGTTCGGACGGAGTTCGGCCGTCGGCGCTTTGGTGATCAGAACGTCGGGCATGATCCGTTTGATGTCGTTTTTGATCCAGGCCGGATGATGTTCGTTGCGCCAGCGCGCCAAAGCGTAAGCGTCCGTCTTGTACAGATCCTTGATCGGGGCGAAACCGCCGCACATATCGCCGTAAAGCGTCGCGTAGCCGACGGCTTCCTCGGATTTGTTGCAGGTCGTCAGCAACAGATATCCGAACTTGTTGGACAGCGCCATCAGCGTCATGCCCCGCAAACGCGCCTGTATGTTTTCCTCGGTCGTATCGGGTTCCGTCCCCTTGAACGCAGGGGCAAGCGCCGTTTCAAAAGCCTTCATCTGATCGACGATCGGCAGAATGTCGTAGCGGATTCCCAAGCAGTCGGCGACGGATTTGGCGTCGTCGAGACTTTCGCGGGACGTGTACGGCGACGGCATCATGACGGCGCGCACACGGTCGGCGCCCAAAGCGTCAACGGCGACGGCGGCGCACATCGCGCTGTCGAATCCGCCGGACAAGCCCAGAACGACGCCTTTCATTCCGTTCTTTTCGACATAGTCGCGCACGCCCGTCATCAAAGCGCGCCACGTGTTTTCGGGTTCGGCGGGCCACGGCCAGGAAATCTGTCCGACACCGGCGACGCCTTCCTCCCACAACGGCAGGACTTCGACGAAGCCGCCGTCCAGATCCAGCATGAACGATCCGCCCGCATACACGGAGCTGTCATTTCCGCCGACAAGGTTCGTGTACGTCAGCGGCAAGCGGATACGGGTCGCGAACGCGCGGGCGTGTTCCAGCGTTTCGACGGCGGAACCGGTCTTGTACGGACGGGCGTCCAGAACGATCAGCTTGTCGGTGCCGTCGCAGCTGACGGGTTCGAATCCGACGGAAACGGCGATGGTGAATTCGCCGATGGTGAAACGCGAACCGTAATGAACGCCTTTTTCATTGGCCAGAACGGGGGTCGCGCCGCCCGCGCCGTCGGGAATCGCGGTCAGGATGCCGTGTTCCAAATGATACAATTTATCCAGCTTTTTATGCACTTCGGCCATGAAAGATTTGGAATAGGCCAAATCCCCCAAAGGCCATCCCGTCAACGCGTACGCGGGAAAAACGATCGTTTCGCCGGGGCTGTGCGGACATTGTTCGGCGATTTGATGAATCTTTTTCAGATTGCCGTCCAGGTCGCCCGCGATGGAATTGATTTGCGCTATCAGCATAAGGAATCTCCATTCAGAACTTATCGAAGTAATAAAATTTTAACAAGTTTACAACGCTTTGTTCCGCAATACCATAAAAAAGTTAACGGATTTCGATTTTGATTTCGGACGCCGCCCTGCGGATTTCCGACAAAGACGGTTGAGCGTCCTGCGCACCCGTTTTCAAACAGGCCAGTCCCGCTCCGGCGCAAGCCGCTTTCAGCGCGTCGGGCAACGGCGTTTTCGCGTCGATCATCGCGGCGAACACGCCGACGAAGCAATCGCCTGCCCCCGTCGTATCGACCGGACGAATCGGCAGCGTTCCCGCCCGAACGATACGACCGCCGGCACACAGGACGGCTCCGGCGGCCCCCGCCGTCAAAATGCAGTTTCCTCCGGCTTTTTCCGCCAGTTCGGACACCGCTTTTTCAAAGGACAGCGCCTTTTGACCGGTCAACGTTTCCGCTTCCGTTTCATTGACGATCACCCAATCGGCGGCTTTCAGCACGGCTTCGTCGACAACGGCGGCCGGCGCCGCGTTCAGAACGGTCGTCGCCCCTTTTTCTTTGGCGCGGCGCAAAACGCGGGAAACCTCCGCGACCGGCGTTTCCAGTTGGACGACCAGAACGGTATCGGGCGTCAACAGCGCGTCCGGCACGGCGTCGGCGGTCAGCGCGGCGTTCGCCCCCGAAGCGACGACGATGGAATTTTCCGCTTTTTCATCGACCGTGATCATCGCCATTCCCGTCGGTTCGTCTTTCATCCGCAGGACGCCGGAACAATCGACGCCCGCGGTTCGCAAAGAATCCAGCGCGACCGAAGCCGTCGCGTCCGTCCCGACGGCGCCGATCATTTCGACCCGAGCGCCCGCTTTGGCGGCCGCCGCGGCCTGATTTGCGCCCTTGCCGCCCGCCCTGACGACGGAACGCGGCGTCAGAACCGTTTCCCCCGGTTTCGGGAAAGCTTTGACTTTCAAAAAGAAATCGACATTCAAAGAACCGAAAACAACGATCATTTTCTCCTCATTCTCCTTATTACAGAATTTGTTTTGTATTTTAGATAAAAAGGGATACTCTTGAAAACACTATTTTAAAATCGAACCGGAGTTTTTTATGGCTTACAACATGAACGAAGACGATGACGATTGGGATTCCGACGATTTGGAAGAGGACGAAGACGAGTCCGACGATTACGACGAAGATCCGGAACTCGATGACGACGAAGAAGACACGCCCCGTCCCAACCGATACATTCATCCGGAAGAACGCGCCGCAAGAGAGGACGCCGCCCGTTCGCGCCGTCTGATTTGGTCGCTTTTCAAGGTCTGTCTTTCCGTTGTTCTGATCGGCGGAGTGTGTTTCTACCTGTTCGTTCCGAGCGGGAAAAGCACGCTGCAAAACCTTTTTTCCGGTAAAACGGAAACGATCGCCCCTATCGTTCAACAAGCCAAACAAAAAATCAAAACGGCTTATTCCCGTTTAAAAGGGGATAAAGGAGCGGAAAAGCCCGCGACGAAACCGATGCTCGGCCGTCGTCCGACACCCGTAAAGGAACGCCCCGCCCCCGTTGCGAAGCCTGCGGCCGAACCGGTCGCGAAGCCGGCGCTCGCCCCCGCCGAGGCTCCCGTCGCCGCACGGCCCGAGGTTCGTCCGGTCGAAAAGCCCCTTCCCCGCGTCAAACCCGCTTCGGGCAGACAGTTCAATCTGTCCGGCGCAGGCGATTTGCCCGATCTGCAGACGGCGATGAAAACGAATCCGGCCTTGAAAGAAGCCTTGCTGAAGGACAAGTCGGTTTATACGTTGGAACGTTTGTGGGAATTGGAATCTTTCGTTCAAAAATTCGTCCTGATGTGGGCGGAGACCGATTCGGTGCAAGTCGTCGAAAACAAAGTCAAAATGCCGTACGCGACCTTCGTGCGGCGCACGATGACCGAATTGTTGCCGTTCACCACGTTCAAAACGATCGGCCTGACGCCTTCTTACGACATCAATTACGTCAAAGAATCCCCGACCGAAGCGATCGGAAAGTTTTATCAGGCTCTTTCCCCCGTTTTAGCCGAACAGACGACGGAAAAAGGCATCGAAACCCTGCGTCCGGTCGTCCGCTTTATGAAATACCGATGCGGACGGGATAAAGAATGCTCGGAATCGCTTGAAATGATGATCCAAATGCTCGGCTATGACGACAAAAAGGACGAATTGATGAAATGATGCCTGTAAGGGATGCGTTGTGGCGCATTAAAATCACTCTTTTGTCGCAATGGAACCGGCTGAAAAACAGTCCGTCGTCTTTTTTTTCGATCAAATCGAAACTGCGCGCTTTAAAAGGGTTAAACATCGGCCTTTCCGTCAAATCGTTCCCCTCCTTCGTCAAAAGCTTTCCTTTATCGTTGCGGGAATGGACCCTTTCGACCGGCGTCGGCAGGATGCGGGCTTTCGTTTTGCTCGTCGCCCTTGCCGTCCTTTTTTTCTTTGTAACGATCGGCGGATACTTCATCGCGAACGACGCGTTCGTTTCTTTCCGCTACGTTTCGAATGCGGTCCGCGGTTTCGGTTTCGTCTGGAACCCGCCGCCGTTCCGACCGGTTTCGGGATACGGCAGTTTTCTGTGGCTCATCCTGTTGCGCGGCTTCTGGTTTTTGGGCATAGAACCGCCGCTTTCCGCCGATATCATGACCTTCGCTTTTTCGTTCGGGACAGTGATCATCGGCTTTTTCTTTTTGCGCAGAACGGAAATCCATCCCGCCTTTGAAAGCAAAAGCCTGCTGTTATACTTCGCCTATGTCCTGTTTTTGTTGACGAACAGAACTTTTCTGGGATTTTTCTGGTCGGGGACCGAAACGGCGATGTTCGGTTTTCTGGTCTTGCTGTGGTGTTATCTGATCACGGAAAAAGACAGAAATCCGTTCCTGACCGCAAGTGTAGCCGCAGTGCTGGCGCTGACGCATTGGGAAGGCTTCGTTTTTATCCCGTTCACGCTGTTGACGATGTTTTTCCCCGTCCGCGGAAACGTAAAAAAGATTATCGGCGGATTGGCGGTCCTGACGCTTCCGTTTTTTTATCTGAAGTGGCTGGCCGCGCGTTACGGCGTTTTCCCGTCCGTTTATTTTTCATCGTTTTTCAACGGATTTTTCCCGTCTTTCAACACCGTTTATTTCGGCAGTTTCGCCGTCGAATACGCTTTGTATTACTGGATACCGTTCGCGGCTGTGTGGCTTTTATTCCAAAAGCTCGTCTTAAAAAGGAAAATTTTGCCTCTTGTCTTTTTACCGCTTGTTTTTGCGGTTTATGTCGGCGTGTACACCGCCGTGCGCGGCGCCGAAGAACTGGAATACAAGCCTTTTGTTTTTCTGCTTCCTCTGACGTTTCTGGGGGGACTGCACGTTCTGACGAACAGATTTACGAAACGGTTGAGAACGGTCCTGCTTATTTTGGCGGGATATATTCTGTTGTCCGGCGTCATTCCGTTCATTCATGAAACGCAAACAAAAGGCTTGGAAACGCGCAAGGAAACGGCTTATCTGTACAAACCGATTCCTGAAAAAGCGTTGCGCTTCGCCCTTTTCGGCGAATACTGGAACAGGGCCCAAAGGACTCTGATTTATCAGGGCGCCGGACTTCGGTTAAAGGAACACCGCGTCTTTTTCAAAGGTTTATCCGAAAGTCTGCCTGCCCGAAAAGACGGCGAAAAAATCAAACCGGAACACCGGAGAATCACTTCTTGGAATTACGCGGGACAAATCGGCTGGATCTTTCCGAACGCGTTTATCATCGACACATCGGGCCAGAACGATTTTTACATCTCGACTCTGCCGGTCAAATCACCGAACGGCAGACGGTTGCTCGGACGCGAAAAGGAAGTCCCGCCCGGTTATCTGACCTGCTTTGCCGGCGGGAACAACCTGCGCTTTGTTCCGTTCGGCGGAAAGCCCGCCGTCGCGATGACGGCCGACATGTCGTTGACGGACGGTCTGATCAAAGGATGCGAAAACTTCTGGCGCGCGCAAATCAAGCGGGACGACAACGCCGTTAAACTGATTGATCCGTCTAAAAAATAGGCTTGGCCGCCTTTTTCAGCATTTCGGCGACGCAAAAAGCCAGTTCGAGCGACTGGTTGGCGTTCAGGCGCGGATCGCACAGCGTTTTATAGCAACGGCCGAGGTTTTCCTCCGTCACCGCCTGCGAACCGCCGACGCATTCCGTAACGTCCTGTCCGGTCAGTTCGAAATGCAAACCGCCGGCATAGGTCCCTTCGGCCTGATGAACGGCGAAGAACGTCTGCACTTCTTCCAGTATCGCTTTGAAATCACGTGTTTTATAGCCGTTTGAAGCGACCTGCGTATTGCCGTGCATCGGATCGCACGACCAAACGACGCGATATCCGGCCTTTTCCACGGCGCGAATCAGCGGCGGCAGTTTTTCAGCGACGTTTTTCCGGCCCATACGCGTTATCAGCGTCAGACGCCCGGCTTCGTTCAACGGGTTCAGCACGTCGCACAGCCGGAGCAGATCGTCCGTCTGGATATTCGGACCGACCTTGACGGCGACGGGATTGCTGATACCGCGGGCGAATTCGACGTGAGCGCCGTCCGGATCGCGCGTCCTTTCGCCGATCCAAAGCATGTGCGCCGAACAATCGTACCAGTCGCCCGTCGAAGAATCGACGCGCGTCAACGCTTCCTCAAACGGCAAAAGCAGAGCTTCGTGCGACGTGTAGAACGGCGTTTCGCGAACGACGGGCACGGTTTCGGCGGAAATCCCGCAAGCGGCCATAAAGCTCAACGTTTCGCTGATTCTTTCGGCGAATCGCTTATACTGTTCGCCCTGTAAAGAGTGCGCGACGAAACCGAGGTTCCATTCCTGAACCTTGTTCAAATCGGCGAAACCGCCCTGTGAAAAGGCGCGAAGCAGGTTCAGCGTGGCGGAAGCGTGATGATAAGCCTGCAACATCCGTTCGGGCTGCGGCGCGCGGGCTTCCGACGTAAATTCGATGCCGTTGATATTGTCGCCCTTATAAGAAGGCAACGTCACCCCGTTGATCGTTTCGAACGGCGACGAACGCGGTTTGGCGAACTGTCCGGCCATTCGTCCGACTTTGACGACGGGACGGGACGCGCCGAACATCAGAACGACCGCCATCTGCAAAAGGATGCGGAACATATCGCGGATATTCGTCGCGCCGAATTCGGCGAAGCTTTCGGCGCAATCGCCGCCCTGCAACAAAAAAGCGCGCCCTTCGCACACGTCGCCGAGCGATTTTTTCAACCGCAGGGACTCTTCGGCGAAAACAAGCGGCGGATAGCTCCGCAAGCGGCTTTCGACACGCCTGACGTCGTTTTCGTCATCATATACCGGCATATGAACGGCGGGTTTTGAACGCCAGCCGTCGGGAAGCCATTCTTCCATAATAACACCGACCCCTTCGGAATGTTCTCGGATGAGGTTATACTCTTTATTGCCCGTCTTGACCAGACTTTTCTTCAATCGGGAGTTTTCCGTCTTTTTTCAAACTTTTTTCCAAAAGGATACGTTCCTGCCGCGCCTTTTCCATCATCTCGTCGGAAGATTTGACCTTTGTTTCGACGGGGGGATGAGAGGCTTTGAACTCCTTAACGCGTTCCGCCATCTTTTCGGGATCCGTCAACCGTTTGAAAAGCTCCTCTTCGGCTTTTTCGTCGACGGGCGGCATGCCCGGCAAGGATAGCTCCTCCGGAAAACAGTCCTCCCCTTTCACCCGAAGCCACAACACTTTCGCGTCGCACCACGCCGTTTGATATCCGCAAACGACGATGCGCCATCCCCGTTCAAACGGACCGGCATTTTCATCCGAAGCCAAACATTGTTTCAGTTCCGCCGTACAAAAACGAAAAGTTCCCGTTCGGGACGTTCCGACAAAAAAAGTCAGGATACCCATGAAAATCAAAAGGATTACAGAAGGAAACCAAATATTAAATATATACTTTATATTTTTCTTTGAACGCCTTGTATATCTTCTGATTTTCTCGATCATACGGATTTTACTCCACGGTCACGCTTTTCGCCAGATTGCGCGGCTGGTCGACGTCCGTTCCCTTCGCAACGGCCGTGTGATAAGCCAACAGCTGAACGGGAATGGCGTACAAGATCGGCGCGACGAACGGATCGACCGTCGGCAGAATGATCGTCGCCGCGGACCGGTCGCACACCGTCCCGACGCCGTTTTTGTCGCCGAAGAAAACGACCTTGCCGCCGCGCGCGAGGACTTCCTGCATATTGGAAACGGTCTTGTCGAACAAATCGTCCGTCGGCGCAACGACCACGACGGGCACGTCGTCGTCGATCAGCGCGATCGGTCCGTGCTTCATTTCGCCCGCCGCGTAGCCTTCGGCGTGGATATAGGAAATCTCTTTGAGCTTCAACGCCCCTTCGAGCGCGATCGGATAACTGCTGCCGCGGCCGAGGTACAGAACGTCATGCGCCGGAACCATCAGGTCTTGCGCGATTTGTTCGATGGCGTCGTCGTTGTTCAACACTTCGGCGGCACGGGACGGCACTTCGACCAAAGCGCGGGACAAACGGGCCTCCTCTTCCTTCGGCAGAACGCCCTTCGCCCGCCCCAAAGCGATCGCGAAACACGCCAGAAGCGTCAACTGCGTCGTGAAGGCCTTGGTCGACGCGACGCCGATTTCGGGACCGGCCAGCGTTTTCAGCACGCAGTCGGATTCGCGCGCCATCGTACTGGTGTCGACGTTGACGATGGAAACGATCTTCTGCCCCTGCTCCTTGCAATAACGCAAAGCCGCCAGCGTGTCCATCGTTTCGCCGGACTGGGAAATGAACAGCGACACGCCGCCGTCCTGCATGACCGGCCGGCGATAGCGGAATTCGGACGCGACGTCGATATCGACGGGCACGCGCGCGATTTTTTCGATCCAGTACTTGCCGACCAGACCGGCGTAATACGACGTGCCGCACGCGACGATCGTCAGGCGGGAAACGTCCTTCAGATCGAACGGGACGTTCGGCAGCGTGATCGTGTCGGCGTCCTGATTGATCATCGTGTTCAGCGTGTCGCCGATGACCTGCGGCTGTTCGTAGATTTCCTTAAGCATGAAATGGCGGTACTGACCCTTGCCGATCATCGCGCCGGACGTGGCGGATTCGACGACCTTGCGATGAACGACGGCATCGTTTTCGTCGTAAACGACGACGGAGGAACGGGTCAGAACGGCGCGGTCGCCGTCTTCCAGATACATGATCTTTCCGGTCAGCGGCGCCAGAGCCAGAGCGTCGGAGCCGAGGAACATTTCGTTGTCGCCGAAACCGACGGCCAAAGGCGACCCTTTGCGCGCGCCGATGATGATGTCGTCGCGTCCGCTGAACAAAATGGCCAGAGCGAAAGCGCCTTTCAGCCGTTTCAGGGATTGAGCGACGGCGTCTTCGGCGGACAAGCCGTTTTCAACGTACTGGGAAATCAGGTGAACGACGACTTCGGTATCGGTATCGCTTTCGAAAACGCGGCCCTGCGCTTTCAGTTCGTCGCGCAGTTCGCGGTAGTTTTCGATGATGCCGTTGTGAACGACGGCGACGTGCTTTGTCGCGTGCGGATGGGCGTTGGTTTCGTTCGGAACGCCGTGCGTCGCCCAACGCGTGTGGCCGATACCGATCGTTCCGGACAAAGGTTCCTCCTCTATCCTTTTTTCCAGATTGACGATTTTTCCTTTGGCCCGGCGGCGTTCGATCCTGCCGTCGATCAGCGTCGCCACGCCCGCCGAATCATAGCCGCGGTATTCCAACCGTTTCAGCCCGTCGATCAGCAACGGAGTCACCTGACGGCCGGAAATAATGCCAACGATACCACACATCTTTGTTTTCCTTTACTTTTTCAACGATTCTTTCAACGCTTTTTTCTGTTCGCGGAACATTCTGGCGCGGTCTGGCAGAACGACTTGACGCGCACGACCGACGACCAGAGCGTCGGGTTCGACGTCTTTTGTTATCACGGATCCCGCCGCCGTCAAAGCGCCGTCCCCGATCGTGCAGGGCGCGACGATGACCGTGTTCGACCCGATAAACGCGTTCGCGCCGATGTCGGTTTTCGACTTGAAGTATCCGTCGTAGTTGCACGTGATCGTCCCCGCGCCGATATTGGTCTTCGTTCCGACCCGAGCGTCGCCGACATAAGACAGATGATTGACTTTCGCGCCGTTTTCAATGACGGACTTTTTGATTTCGACGAAATCGCCGATATGGCAGTTTTCGCCGATGTCCGTTTCGGGACGCAAACGGGCGAAGGGACCGACTTTGGCGCCGGAACGGATATGCGCGCCTTCAAAGTGGCAGAATCCCTTGATTTCGACATGGTCTTCGACGACGCATCCCGTTTCGAAAATGACGTTCGGTTCGATTTCGACGTCGCGGCCCAAAACGGTATCGTACGAAAAATAAACGCTGTCCGGATCGGTCATCGTAACGCCCTGATCCAGAAAACGGCGGCGCAGTTCCTTTTGAAGGAGCCCTTCGATCGTCGCTAATTCGGAACGGGAGTTCGCCCCCATCATTTCCTCTTCACCGCCTTCGACGACGGCGGCCTTCAGACCGTCCGCGCGCGCCAAAGCCACAAGGTCGGTCAGGTAGTATTCGCCCGCCGCGTTGTCGTTGCGCAACATGTCGAGCCAACCGAACAACCGTTCGGCGTCAACGCACATCACGCCCGAATTGCACAGGGTTATCTTCTTTTCCTCTTCCGTCGCGTCTTTGAATTCGACGATGCGCTCCAGGCCGCCCTTGCCGACGACGAGGCGACCGTAGCGTCCGGCGTCCCGCGGCGTAAAGCCCAACACGACGACGGCGGCGCCGTTTTCGCGGGCGGCGATCATCTTTTCCAACGTTTCCCTGCGGATCAGGGGCGAATCCCCGTATAGAATCAGGATATTGCCCGTCAATCCCTCCAGTTCGGCGCGCGCGGCTTTGACGGCGTCCCCCGTCCCCAGCTGTTTTTGCTGGACGGCGACGGCATGCGGCGCGACCGCTTCGGCGACGTTGTCCATATCGGGACCGACGACGACGACGGCTTTTTTCACGTTCAGGGAATCGACCGTCGCCAACAAATGGCAAACAAGCGGGCGACCCGCGATTTTATGCAGAACCTTGGGCAGGTCGGATTTCATCCGCGTTCCCTTGCCCGCGCCCAAAACGACGGCGTAAGTTGATTTTTCGGACATTATCATGATTCCTTTGTTTCAAAACCGATAGAAATATGCCACACTCCTGTAAGGATTTGAAATAAAATATCACAACATTTTGTTACAGAAGTTAAAAAAATGGCAAAAAAAAACATCGTCTTTGATTTGGACGGCACGCTGATCGATTCCGTGCCGGATATGTGCCGTGAAATCGGCGGATTTTTGGCGGAAAACGGCGGGCGGACGATCACGCCGGAAGAAACCGTGTCGATCATCGGCTACGGTGCGCGGAACATGCTGACCGGCGGGTTCAAGCTGTGCGGCGTGACGCTGACGCCCGAAGAAACGGATAAAATGCTTGAAAAGTGGATCGACCGGTACACAAAAGCCGATATGGTCATGACAAAGCCGTGGCCGCACGTCGTCGAAACGCTTGAGCGGCTGAAAGCGGACGGATGCAAATTAGCCGTCTGCACGAACAAACCGGCGGGACCGACCGCGGAAATCCTGAAACGGCTGGATCTGGAAAAATACTTCGACGTCGTCCTGCACGCAGACTCCCTGCCCGTCCGCAAACCGCGGCCCGAACCGTTGTGGGAAGCCGTGAAACGCATGGGCGGCGCGAACGAAACCGCCGTCATGGTCGGCGACAGCGAAGCCGACGCCGAAGCGGCGAGAAACGCGGGCTTTCCCGTTGTTTTGCTGTCGTTCGGATACACACACGTCCCGTTTGATGAAATCAAGCCCGATGCGCTGATCGACGACTTCGCCGACCTTCCGGCCGTTTTAGCCGATCTTTAAACCGTCCAGCAAATCGTCGAAATCGTCGCCGTCGTAAGATTCGATCGACCCCGCGTCGCATAAGATCGCCGTTTTCGGATCGATCGGCAGCGACACGAACGACGGAATGTCGTAGCGGGCGGCGATCTCCGCGGCGTGGCTCTGTCCGAAGATAAAGTGCCGTTTGCCGCAATCCGGACAGGTGAAATACGCAAGGTTTTCAACAAGACCGACGACGGGGACGTCCATTTTTTCCGCCATTTTGACGGCTTTTTCGACGATCATCGACACCAAATCCTGCGGCGTCGTCACAACGACGATGCCGTCAACGGGAATCGACTGGAACACGGTCAGCGGCACATCGCCCGTTCCCGGCGGCATGTCGATAAACATCACGTCGACGTCGTTCCAGATCACGTCCGTCCAGAACTGCTTGACCGTTCCCGCAATGACGGGGCCGCGCCAGATGACGGGGTCCGTGTCATTTTCCAACAACAGGTTGACGGACATGATCTCAATGCCCGTTTTCGTCATCGCAGGAAAAATGCCGACCTCACTTCCCATCGCCTTTTCGGTCACGCCGAAGGTTTTAGGAACGGACGGTCCGGTGATGTCCGCGTCCAGAACGGCGGTCTTAAAGCCCTTGCGCCGCGCCGCGACCGCCAACATGGACGTCACGGACGACTTGCCGACGCCGCCTTTGCCGCTGACGACGGCGATGACCTTTTTCACGTGAGAAAGCTCGTTCGTTTTCGCGATAAAGTCTTCTTTCGTCATCTGTCGATCGGAGCAGTGTTTGGAACACGTCGAACAGTTATGAGTGCATTCTTCTGTCATTTTTCGGCCTTTCTTATCATATCCAGAACGGAATCGGCGGCGCGTTCGCTCGGCGTTCGGTCGGAGCCGGCGCCCAAAACTTTCAAAACCTCGGCGGCTTCGTCGATTTGCTTTTGCCGGTACGCCCCGTCCGTCAGCAAGCGTTCGACTTCGGCGGTCAGCTTTTCCGGCACGCAGTTTTCCAACAGATATTCTTTGACGATTTCCTTGTCCGGTAAAATATTGATCAGATTGACGAAGCGCAGTTTGATCAGCATTTTCGCCAGCATCGTGCTGACCGGGCTGAGCTTGTACGCGATCGTGTACGGCACCTTCGCCATCGCCAGTTCCAAAGCGACCGTTCCCGACGCGGCCAATGCGGCATCCGAAGCGGCGAAGGCATCATAGCGGGCTTTTTCGCCCGTAACGATGACAGCGGGAACCTTCCACTCCTTCACGGCGGTCCGCACGGCGTCCGCAACGGTTGAAACGGTCGGCACAACGATTTTCAGCGACGGGAACTTTTTCACCAAAGCCTCGACTGTTTCCTCGAAAACGGGCAAAAGATACTTGATTTCCGACTTGCGGCTGCCCGGCAGAACGCACAAAACCTTGTCGTCCGGCGAAAAACCGTTTCCGGTGCGGAACGCGGCGCCGTCGCCCTTGGCGGAACCGCCCTCGACGACGGGGTGGCCGACGTAATCGACCCTCAACCCGTACGGCGTAAAGTATTTGTCTTCGTGCGGTAGCAAGGCCAACAGGCGGTCGATGTAGCGGCCGCACGTTTTCGCGCGCCCCTTCTTCCACGCCCACACCTGCGGCGCGACGTAGTGGATCTGCGGGATTCCGGTCTTCAGCGACTTCAGCCCCTGATTGACGCGGGCGGAAAAGCTCCACGAATCAACGGTAATGACGACGGCGGGCTTTTTGGCGACGATGTCGTCGACCGTTTGCCGGATGCGCGCCATGATTTTGGGAATGGAAGGAACGACCTCCATCACACCCATAACGGCCAGCTCGCTTGTGTCGAACAGGCTTTCGAACCCGTTTTCGATCATCGTTTCGCCGCCGACGCCCGCAAAGCGGACGTTGCCGCCCGTTTTTTCGCGCAAAGCCTTCATCAGCCGCGACGCCAGCAAATCGCCGGACGGTTCGCCGGCAATCAGATAAACCAGAGGGGTTTCCGCCATTTGAAGCTCCTTCCTTAAATTTTGACGCCGTAGACGAACAGCCCGAGCCTGTCCGCAGCTTCGACGACGGCTTTTCTGTCGACGATCAGCGTGTTTCCGGCGTGGACCGCGATGCCGCGAAGCCCCGCCGCCGCCGCATTTTCGACGGTCGAAACGCCGATGGTCGGCAAATCGACGCGGCTTTCCTGTTCCGGCTTGCGCGTTTTGACCAGCACGCCGCCCGCCCCGTCGCGTTTGAGGTCTCCGCACCGCTTGATCAGAGCGTCCGTGCCTTCGACGGCTTCGACGCCTAAAACGATTCCCTGCTGAACGACGACGGACTGCCCGACGTCCAGCGCGCCCAGACCGCGGGCGATCTTAACGCCGTGTTCAATGTCCTTCATCGCTTGTTCATCGGGTTTGTTTTTGCCGAACGCGCCTTCTTCGGCCAGAATATCGCCCATGATGTCGTGAATGCCGACGACCCTGAATCCTTCCTTTTCAATCAGGCCGATGACCATCGTCAGCAGATTGTCGTCGCCGAAAGCCTGAAACCCGATTTTCATCAGAAATTTCAGCGCCGTCGCGTCGGGGCGGAGCTGAAACAGCGACGGCCGGCGGACGGGACCGATCATGACGATTTCCTCAACTTTTTCATTGCGGAAAAATCCCAGAATCTTCCCCGGTTCACCCAAACGCGCCCATACGCCGACATCAGGGCCGATCAGGTCTTCGCGGGCAAAGCCTTTCAAACCGGCGACGGCGAACGGACGCCCGTCCGCGCGGCACCGTTCGATCAGTTGCCGCGGCAAATCCCCGCCGCCCGCGATGATTCCAAGCTTTGCCGCCATGCTTTACGCCTTCGGCGCCGGATGCAGGAAACTCCGCTTCGAATCGGCCTGCATGAACGCGACCAGATTTTGAACGGGTTCGCAACCGGCATACTCGGCGGCAACGGCGGCGATCCGCTCGGTCATAACGCCTTCTCCGCCGAAAATCCTGTCGATGGCCGTTTGCAAAGCCTTGATTTCGTCCAGCTTGAAGCCGTGGCGTTTCAGTCCGACGATGTTCACGCCCGTCAGCCCGTCGCGGTCGACCAAAGCGTACGGCACGACGTCGCGCGTAACGGCACTCATCCCGCCGACCATCGCGTACGATCCGATACGTGTGAACTGATGGACGGCGCTCATCCCGCCGATAATGGCGTTGTCGCCGACGTGAACGTGTCCCGCCAGCGTCGCATTGTTCGACATGATGATATTGTTGCCGACAACGCAGTCGTGAGCGATATGGATGCCGATCATAAACAGCCCGTTGTCGCCGACGGTCGTGATGCCGTGGTCGTCGGGCGTTCCGGGCTGCATCGTCGCGTATTCGCGGATCGAATTGTTTTTGCCGATAACGAGCTTTCCGGCCTTTTCCTTATCCTTCAGGTCCTGATTTTTCCCGCCGATCGCGGCAAAGGGGCTGATCTCCGTTCCTTCGCCGACAACGGTGTCGCCGCCGACCCAGGCGTGGGAAATCAGATGAACGCCATCTTTCAGAACGACTTTCGGACCGACATAGCAATACGGACCGATAACGACGTTTTCGCCGATTTCGGCACCTTTTTCGACGATAGCCGTCGCATGGATTTCTGTTGCCATCTGTTACTTCTTTTCCAAAATCATTGCGGTAAAAAGAACTTCCGTGCACAAAGCCCCGTCAACGCGGACTTCGCCGGAAAACTTAAAGATATTGCGCCGGTTCTGCACTTTGACGACGTGCAGTTCCGCCTGATCGCCCGGACGCAGAGGCCGGCGGAATTTGGCGGATTCGATACTCATGAAAAGGACGTCCATCGGCTTGCCGGCATCGTGCAGAACGACAACGGCGGCCGTTTGCGCCAAAGCTTCGACGGTCAGGACGCCGGGCATGATCGGATTGCCGGGGAAATGCCCCTGAAAGAACGGTTCGTTGATCGAAACGTTCTTGATTCCGACAGCCTCGACGCCTTTTTCCAAAATAGACACCCTGTCCACCAGCAAAAAGGGATATCGGTGCGGCAAAAGGTCCTGCAAAGCGTTGATATCCAATACATCTACGGGTGTTTTATCCATTGTTCCGCTCACTTTTTGGATGCCAGTTTTTTCAGCGTGGCGATTTGGCGCATAAAGTCCTTCAGCGGCATGGCGGGCGTTCCCATCAGGCTCGCCATCGGTTCGACGTCGCTGATGACGCCGGTCTGTCCCGCGATCTGCGCGCCGCTGCCGACCTTTAAGTGGCCGGCGACGCCGCTTTGTCCGGCCAGAACGACGAAGTCGCCCAGTTCGGCGCTGCCCGCGACGCCGGCTTGCGACACGACGACGCAGCAACGTCCCGTTTTGACGTTGTGTCCGAACTGGACAAGATTGTCGATGCGCGTTCCGTCGCCGATGACCGTATCGCCCAAAGCGCCGCGGTCGATCGTCGTATTGGCGCCGATTTCAACGTCGTTGCCGATGATTACGCGACCGAGCTGCGGAATCTTCGTGTGGCCCTTCGGGCTCATGAAGAATCCGAAACCGTCCTGTCCGATACGGGCGCCGGGGTAGATATAGACCTTGTTCCCGGCGATCGTGTACAGGACGGACGCGTTTTCGCCGACGATGCCGTCGTCGCCGAAGCTGACATTGTCGCCGATGACGGCGTTCGCGCGGATATGACAGTTTTTGCCCAACACGACGTTTTTGCCGATGACGGCGCCGGCGTCGATACGGCATCCGTCGCCCAGCGTCGCGCTTTCCGCGACGCAAGCTTTCGGATGAACGACGGTTTCGGCGCGCGTTTCGGCGGGATAGAAGGCCTGCGCGACCAGACCGTAAGAACGATACGGTTCTTTGGCGATCAGAACGGCCGTCCCTTCCGGCGCCCTGCCGGCAAATTCGGCGGACAGAATGACGGCGCCCGCTTTCGTGCCTTCCAAATCGCGGACGTATTTTTTATTCAGCAGAAAGCTGACGGTATCGGGCGTTCCGTTTTGCAGGGAACCGACATCCGAAAACATCCTGTCTGCCTGGGCGGAATCCGCCATTTTGCACTGAGCGATTTCGGCGATCCGTTTTAAAGAAAACGGGCCGGCGACTTTAAAAAAACGGCTGTCAGGCATAGCTGTTTCCTTATTTCTTCGCTTTCTTGCTTCCGGTTTTCTTGACTTCGGAGGCCAGCGTTACTTTTTTCAGGTCAAGTTTCGGCATTTTCTTATTGACGCGTTTGATCGCTTCTTCCGTCACATCCGAACCTTCAACGACATAAAAGGCGATGCGGGAATCCAAAACAGCCGAGAAGCCGTTTTCTTCGGCCAATTCTTTGATAACGGGCGTCACGGCCTTATCCTTAAAGGTCATCATCGCTTTGGTAAGATTTTCCTTCAGGCTCTGATTCGCCGTTTGGACGCGCGCCTGCAAATCCGTTTTAATCTTGTCCAGTTCGTCGATTTTGGCGCCGAGTTCGCTTTTGCTCATCGTTTTTTCGCCTTCACGGATCTTGTTTTCCATTTCACCGATTTTTTTGATTTCGGCTTCCAGCTCTTTTTTCAGCGCATTGGCCATTTTATCGTGCTGCAACTGCAATCCCTGCAAAGCCGTGGATTGTTGCGCCAGCTCCTGATCGTTGACGAAGCCGATTTTCTGAACGTCTTTCGAAGCGGCCTGCGCCGAAGAAGCCATCAAAGCACCGAAAAGAATCAAAGCGATTTGTTTTTTCATGTTTTAAAACCCTGTTCCAAAGTTCAAACGGAAATATTCCGTTTCATCAAAATTTTCCTTCCTGACTGGGATAGCATAGTCGATATTAATCGGCCCGAGCGGCGAAGACCACACGAGTCCGATGCCTATACTACCACGCAATTTGGAAGAATACCACATTTCCCGAGCGTTAAATCCGTCCGGTTCCCCGATTGTTCCCCAATCGGTGAAAATTTTTCCCTTCATGCCGAATTCGCTGGGCAAACCGAGGGGGAACAAGACCTGCGCGCCGAACGTCACCTGCCATTGTCCGCCCAGAGAATCGCGGCTGGTTTTATCGCGCGCCGACACGCCGCCCGATTCGAATCCGCGCAGATCGCCGCCGCCCAGGAAATAACGGTCGTTCAAGCGCACACGTTCGCCCAAACCGACGATATATCCGCCGCCGGCGCTCAATCCCAGCACCCATTTGTCGGTCAGCGGGATGTAATAACCGATATTCGCGTCCGTGCGCAAATAGTGCGTATCGCCGCCGACGCCGGCGAAATCGTTCGAATACGACAAATACCAGCCTTCCGTCGGACTGTAACGGTTATCCAGATAATCCCAGAACAACGTATGCGACACCATCGATGTCACCGTCGTTCCTTCCTGTTCTTTGACATAGCGGGACGCCGTTTCGCTGACATCGAAAATCCGGTCTTTCCGGATCGTGTACTTGACGGTGTGCGACAATTCTTCGCGATATTTCCAGCTGAGCGACGTCGAAGCGCCGAGCATTTCCGAATTGTACGAGCTGGTGTTTTTGTAGTTTCTGGTCAGATAGAAAACGTCGATCCCGAGCGCGAGTTCGCGGTTCAGAAACCACGGTTCGACAAAACTGATGTCGAACAACGTTTTCTTTTCGGCGACGCTGGCGGACGCGCCGATCGTGCGTCCCGTTCCCAAAAAGTTTCTTTCCTGAACGGATATTTCGGCCAGCGGACCGTCATAGGACGACCAGCCGATGCCGACTTTGAGCGAACCGGTCGATTTTTCGGAAACGCGCGTTTTCAATACGGCGCGGTCAGGAGAGTCTTCGGACGGCTCGACGGCAAGGTCCGTTTTTTCAAAATAGTTCAGATTGTCTATACGCTGTTTCGACCGTCTGATTTTCGCCGCGCTGAAGGCATCGCCTTCGGAAAAACGGAATTCACGTCGAATCACGTCGTCCAGCGTTCTGTTGTTGCCTTCGATTTCGATTCTGTCGATAAACAAATGCTGACCTTCTTTGACCGTAAAGGTCACATCGACGGTCCTGTCGGGGTTTTTATCGATCTTCTGTTCGACGTCGACGAACGGAAACCCCTGATTTCCGACGGCGTTGACCAAAGATTCGACCGATTTTTCGATTTTGGATTGATTGAAAACGGATCCTTCCGAAAAGGTAACATCGTCCCTGACCGTTTCGGCGTCAAAGCCTTTCAGACGGGAATCGATTTTGATTTTTCCGATTCTGTACCGTTCGCCTTCGTTCAGCACGATCGCCAAAAAAAAGTCGCTGCGGTTCGGCGCCAGTTCCGCCGATGCGGACAGGATTTCAAAATCCGCATAGCCGCGGTTCATGTAAAATTGTTTGAGCAACTGCTGGTCGTAAGCGAACCGGTCGGGGTCGTATGTGTCCGTCGACGTGAACCAGCGATACCAGCGTTCCTCTTTGGACAGCAAAGCCTCTTCCAGTTCGGACGACGAAAACTCTTTGTTGCCGATAAAGTCGATCCGGCGGATATATGTGGGTTTGCCTTCGGTGATTTCGAAAACGACGTCCAACCTGTTTTGCGACCGTTTGATGATTTTCGGTTCGATTTCCGCCGAATAACGTCCGATCCGCTTATAAAGCTCGACGATACGTTGCGTATCGCTCTGCGCTTTCGAACGGGTGAAAACCATGCGGGGCTTGAGGGATATTTCATCCTTAAGCTGATCGTCCTTGATTTTCTTGTTCCCTTCGAAAACGATTTTATTGACGATCGGGTTTTCGACCAGATCAACGGTCAGAACGCCACCGTCCATCTTCAATCCGACATCGGCGAAAAGCCCCGTCGAAAACAACGACTTCAGCCCCGCGTCCAAGCGTTCCGGCGTCGCCGTATCGCCTTTTCGAAGCATCAGATAGGTCAATACCGTTTCCGGTTCGATTCGCATCACGCCGTTGATGACGATACGATCGACGACGGGGGAATCGCTTTGAGCCAAAGCGTTTCCCGCCGTTAAAAAGAACAAACCGACCGCTGTCAGAAACGAACGCAAAAAAAACCTCTTCAATTCTTCAATCGAACGAATATCCGGACAATATCATTCCACGACGACACAATCAACAACGTCAGCAAGACGACCAACCCTATGTACAGGGCGACGGTTTCGGCTTTATCTCCGATCGGTCTGCGGATGATAAACTCTATGGCGTAAATGAGCAGATGCCCGCCATCCAAAACAGGAACGGGCAACAAGTTCATAAAGCCGATACCGATCGACACCTGAATGATGAAAGACAGGAATCCGATAAGCCCGCTTCTGGCCGCGTCGCCGGAAGCTTCGGCGATTCCCAAAGGCCCGCGCAAATCGTCGGCGGAACGCTGGCGCAATAAAATCCGTTTCAAAACAACGGTCGTATCGACCGTCAGCTGCCATGAATCCTTAACAGCCAAAACGAAAGATTCCGCCAATCCGACCGAGCGGTAATGCTCGCGCGTCATCACCGCCGAAACGCCGAGGACGGCAACGCCGTTGACCCGCTTCAGTCGCGCCGTCAGCGGAACTTCCCTGCCGTCGCGCAAAACGACAATATTCAGAACGTCGTCAACCAAAACGGCATGCTGTATATCGGAAAATTCGTTGATTTTTTTGCCGTTGATGGTCAGAAAACGGTCGTTTTTCTCGATTCCCGCCACTGCGGCCGCGGATTCCGGCGCAACGTCGGAAACGACCGGAGGAACGACCGTTTCGCCGTAAACACGGAACAATCCCGTCAGCAAAACGATGGCGAACACATAGTTCATCGCTGGACCGGCCACGCTGATAATCGCTTTTTTCCACAACGGCTGCAACGGGAAAGCGCGCTTTTTTTCCTCTTCGGTCAATTCTTCGACCGCTTCGTCCTTTTTGGCGCTGGCGGCGTCGGCGTCGCCGAGCATTTTGCAGTAGCCGCCCAAAGGAATCAGACAGACTTTCCATTCCGTTCCGCGTTTATCCTTACGCGAAAAAAGAACGCGTCCGAAGCCCATTGAAAATTCGGTCACATCCACGCCGCACAGGCGCGCCGCGATAAAGTGGCCGTATTCGTGAACGACGACGACCAAAGACAGGACCAGCAAAAAAGCCAACGGATACAACAACGCCGTCATTTCTTTATCCTTTCGTCAATCATCGCCCTCGCCCGTTCCCGCGCCTGTTTATCAACGGCGACGACGTCGTCGATCGTGCGAACGGGGCTCAAGTCCGACGCTTCCAAAACGGCGTCGACGGTCTTAACGATGTCCGTAAAACCGATTTCGCGGTTCAGAAAAGCGCCGACGGCGACTTCGTTGGCCGCGTTCATCACGTCGGTCGCAGTCTGTCCTTTTTTCAGCGCCGCTTTCGCCGTGCGCAACGCCGGAAAGCGACTTTCGTCCGGATGGAAGAACGTCAGTCCGGAAAACGCCGTCAGATCCAGCGGCTTCGTCGGTGACGCGATCCGTTCCGGCCACCCCAGAGCGTACGCGATCGGCGTGCGCATATCGGGATTGCCCATATGCGCCAAAACGGAACCGTCAACATAAGCGACGGCGCTGTGAACAACGGATTGCGGATGAACGACCACTTCGATCTTATCTGCGGGAAAAGCGAATAAATGGCACGCTTCGATGATTTCCAGCCCTTTGTTCATCATCGTCGCGGAATCGACGGAAATCTTCGCGCCCATGCTCCAGTTCGGATGAGCGACGGCCTGTTCCGGCGTGACATTTTCCATAAACGCGGCGTCTTTGTCGCGGAACGGGCCGCCCGAAGCCGTCAGCAGAATCCTATCGACGGCGGAACGGTGCTTTTCCTCCAGGGTCTGGAAAATGGCGCTGTGTTCCGAATCGACGGGGATCAGGGAAATCCTTTTATCTTTAACGGCTTTCATAACGATTTCGCCGGCGCAGACGAGCGTTTCCTTATTGGCCAGCAACAGATCGCCGCCGCGTCCGATAACGGCCATCGTCGGCAGCAATCCGGCCGAACCGACAATGGACGACATGGTCGCGTCGGCGGGTTCTGCGGCGGCGGCGACGACGGCTTCGGCGCCGGCTTCGACGCGAATGCCCGAACCGGACAGCAACTCTTTCAGTTCGCCGTACAACGCTTTGTCGGCGGTAACGGCGATTTCGGCATGAAGCTCCTTCGCCTGTTGCGCCAAAAGCGCGATATTTTTGTTTCCCGTCAAAGCCTTGACGTTAAAGCGGTCGGGAAAGCGGGCGATAACGTCAACCGTGTTTTTCCCGATGGATCCCGTGGACCCCAAAATCGTAACACTTTTCATATCAGTACCGATATCCGATAAAATGGAACAGCAAAACCACGACGGGAGCGACGGCCAGCAATGCGTCCAAACGGTCGAACACGCCGCCGTGTCCCGGAATGAGATCGCTGGAATCCTTGACGCCCAGATAGCGCTTGACGGCGGATTCAAGCAGATCTCCGCCTTGCGAAACGGCCGCCAGCAAAGCCGTCGCCACAACGATCGTAAAAGCGTCTTCCTTCAAATAAACGGAACAGGCGTACCCCCACAAAGCCGCCGTCGCCATGCCGCCGATCAATCCCGCCCAAGTCTTTTTCGGGCTGATTTTCGGACAAAGCTTCGGACCGCCGATCGTCTTGCCGAAAACGTAGGCACCCGTATCCATCGCCCACACCAACGCGAACAGCCAGATGGCCAGCGGGAAACCGCCCTGCGCCAGCAAATAGGTTATCGCCATCATCGGATAAGCCGTGTAGAGCATCCCGAACGCGTACAACAACGGATGGGACGTTCCCTGCCCGCGGACGACGACGTAAAGGGCAATCGTCGCAACAAGCGGCAGGACCAAAGCCGCTTCCGGCATCAGGTCCAGCATATAAACGCTGCAAATCCCGACAACGGCCATCGCCATACCGCAAACCGTAAAGCGGCCGAGGACCATCTTTTCCCATTCCCAGCCCATCGTCGCCAGCAACAAAGCGGCAAACAGTTCGAACCACGGCGAACCGAAATACAAAGCCAAAATCGGCAACGGCAACAACGCCAAAGCGGATAACAAGCGGGTTTTAAGCATTCAAAAAAGCTCCTCAAAGCGGGTTAAACGTTTCCGAAACGGCGTTTCCGACCGGAAAAATCGGCCAGAGCCGCTTTCAGATCCGCATCGGAAAAATCGGGCCAAAGCGTATCGGTGAAATAAAATTCGGCATAAGCCGACTGCCACAGCAGAAAATTGCTGATTCTCAATTCGCCGCTGGTGCGGATCAGCAGA
>DGGW01000006.1 GCA_002393065.1 Alphaproteobacteria bacterium UBA3864
GAAAAGAAGATTTAAAAGAAACCGTCTTCGTCATAGCGGCGGCAAACAAAGACAAAACGTCCGAGGAGAAAAAGCGCCGACGCCGCGCAGGCGATCGTCATCGCGTAAACCATGCCTTCGACGCCGCCGTCCAGCCTGAACGAAAACAACCCGATCAACGGCAGCATCAGAACGATGAAGGAGCCCGCCTGACAAACGGTCGGAACGAAAATATCGACGGCGCCGCGTAAAATGTTGATAACGACCTGCTGCGTCCCGTCGAAAACGCACATCAGCGCGCACAGCATCACCAGCGGCACCGTTTCGCGGATCAATTCGGGATCGGTCGTGTAAACGGCGGCGATTTGGTGCGGGAAAATCAGGAAAAACACGCCGCAAGCCAGCATCATCAACAAATTGAACACGATTCCCGTATACCCGGCGATCCGCATATCGACGACGGACTTGCGCCCTTTTGCGATTCCGGTCAGAACGGCCGATGCCGTCCCGACGCCGTTGGCCAGAACAAACACGTTCGTCGACACGTTCGACATGACGGTATACGCCCCCAACGCCAAAGCGCCCAACCATCCCGCCATAATGTTGACGACGGCATAAGCGCCTTCTTCGACACCGACGGTCAAAGCGGCACCGTAGCCGATATCGCGCAGTTTGGCGTTTTCGGTTTTATCCTTTTTCGGTTTGATCCACACGCCGAACAAATCGTTTTCGTCGATGCAGAAAACGATGATGAACATGCCGACCGCCAAAATCACGCGGATGATCGTCGTTGAAATCGCCGAACCGACGGCGCCCATCGCCGGAAATCCGCCGTGTCCGTACACGAAAACATAATTGGCGAAGATATTGATGACATTGGCGATCAGGATCATCACCATACCGGGGAGCGGACGTTTCGTTCCTTCCAGAAACGATGCCTGAACGACGAACAGAACGGCAAAGGGAATACCGATCGCGTATACGGACAGCACTTTGGCGGAACCGACGGCGACGTCCTGCGGCTGTCCCAGCAGATTCATCAGAAATTCGGACGGCAGACAGATCGCCGTCATCACGAACCCGATCAGCAGCGCATACGGGATCGACCGGCGCAAAACCTGCCCGCACTCATGAAATTTCATCCGGCCGTAAGCGTTGGCCGTCAGCACGATCGTGCCCTGCAGCAACCCCATGGCGACCGAGAGCAAAAGCATATGAACGGTGTTGGCAATGCTTTGATAAGCCAGATCCTGCGTGCTGTAGCGTCCGACGAAAATCGTGTCGCACAGCGACATCCCGACCGTTCCGACGCGGGAAACGACGACGGGAAGAGCCAGCTTCCACGTTTCGCGGATACAACGGAAAACTTTTAAGCGGAAAAGACGGGCTTGCCGATCTTCCTTTGCGGAGGAAGAGGCCGGCAATAAAGCTTCATTCTGCGATGTGTCGCCCTTTTCACTTCGCAAGACACCCTGCAATCATCCGCAGATATTCGACCGTTTCTTTTTCCATCGGTTCAAGGGGTTCCCCTTTGGCGATGCGTTCTTCAAAAGCAGTCAGCCGCTTGCGGACGGATTCCGCGCTGATTTCATCGGCGTCCGCCGCTTCCCTGACCAGCAGAGTGCAGCCGGCATCCCGTATTTTTGATATGCCGTTCGTGATGAAATAACGCTTATGTTGACCTTCTTCTTCGACAATCGACACGACACCCGCGTTCAAAAGCTTCATCGCGGGCGCGCGGTGCGGCAAAACGGCGTAAGGACCGTTTCGCGCGGGAATGACGACCGATACGACCTCTTTAACGTAAAAAGGCTTTTCGGGCGTGATGATTTTTACGAAAATCTTTTCTTTCGCCGTCATGAAGCCGCCTTTCCGGAGCGACGGGAAGTCGACGACATCTTTTTGGCTTTTTCCTCGGCTTCCTCGATCGTGCCGACCATAAAGAACGCCGTTTCGGGCAAATCGTCGTATTTCCCTTCGACGATGCCTTTAAAGCCTTTGATCGTGTCTTCCAGTTCGACATACCGACCGGGAATGCCCGTAAAGACTTCGGCGACGCTGAAGGGCTGTGACAGGAAACGCTGGATCTTGCGGGCGCGAGAAACGACCAGTTTGTCGGATTCGCTCAATTCGTCCATGCCTAAAATCGCAATGATGTCCTGCAGCGCTTTGTATTGCTGCAAAATGCGCTGGACTTCGCGCGCAACGGTATAGTGTTCTTCGCCGACAACGGCCGGATCGAGGATGCGGCTGGTCGATTCCAACGGATCAACGGCGGGGTAAATGCCCAACTCGGAAATCTGCCGGCTCAAAACGGTCGTCGCGTCCAAATGCGCGAACGTCGTCGCCGGCGCGGGATCCGTCAAATCGTCCGCGGGAACGTAAACCGCCTGAACGGACGTGATGGAACCGTTCTTTGTCGACGTGATGCGTTCCTGCATCGCGCCCATATCCGTCCCCAGCGTCGGCTGATATCCGACCGCGGACGGGATGCGGCCGAGCAGCGCGGACACTTCGGAACCTGCCTGCGTAAAGCGGAAAATGTTGTCGATGAACAGCAGAACGTCTTTGCCTTCGACGTCGCGGAAATACTCGGCGACCGTCAATCCCGTCAGAGCGACGCGGGCGCGGGCGCCGGGGGATTCGTTCATCTGTCCGTACACCAGCGCCGTTTTCGATTGGTCGCCTTTCAGGTCGATAACGCCGGATTCAATCATTTCGTTATACAAATCGTTGCCTTCGCGCGTGCGTTCGCCGACACCCGCGAAAACGGAATAGCCGCCGTGACCTTTCGCGACGTTGTTGATCAGTTCCTGAATCAAAACGGTCTTGCCGACGCCGGCGCCGCC